>JAZGFE010000124.1:0-49395 GCA_036479215.1 Nannocystaceae bacterium
GATGGGGATGGGGATGGGGATGGGGATGGGGATGGGGATGGGGATGGGGATGGGGACGGTGATGGGGATGGGGACGGTGATGGGGATGGCACGGATGCCGACCCCGCCACAGCCACGGACTCCGATAGCGTGACCGACGACACCGGCAACGACGACACCGGCAACGACACCGGCAACGACGACACCGGCAACGACACCGGCAACGACACCGGCGGCGACGACGACGCGGGCGGTGGCGAGTGCGGCAACGGAGTCGTCGAGGGCGAAGAAGAGTGCGACGACGCCAACGATTCGAACATGGACGCCTGCACCAACGCATGTAAGAACCCACGCTGCGGCGACGGCCACTACCAAAACGGGAACGGCGAGGAGTGCGATGACGGGAACCCCTGGAACTCGGACGGGTGCCTCAACAACTGCAAGGCCGCCACATGCGGGGACGGTCACCGCTGGTCCGGCCACGAAAAGTGCGACGATGGCAACGCGGATAACGGCGACAGCTGTCTTGATAGCTGCAAGCTCGCGGTCTGCGGGGACGGCGAGCTGTGGCGTGGGCATGAAGAGTGCGACCTGGTCGACAACGCGGATGACAGCGCCTGTGCCTCCTGCACGTGGGCCCGCTGCGGCGACGGGGAGTTGTGCACCGACACGGTCGGAACGGACAAGTGCGCCAACAGCCCCTACCTGGCGGGTGCGGAAGATTGCGACGACGACCAAGGTGGCGACAACAGGGGAGACTGCGTGACGAACACGCCCGACGCGAGCCGCCCCCTCGAGAAGCTCTGCCAGGCCGCGCGCTGCGGCGACGGGCATGAACACACCTTACACCCCGACCCCAGAACGGTCCGCGCACCGCTCGAAGGCTGCGACGAAGGCGACGAGGCGAACGGCGATGAGCGCGAGGACTCGGCAGATACCGACGCCTCGGATTGCATGGACAACTGCCAGCTCACCGAATGCGAGGATGGATTCTGGGGCAAAAGTGAGGCTTGCGACGACGGCAGCGATACGGATCCGATCTGCCTCAATCTCGACGGCGTGTGCACGCCGGCAAGCTGTGGGGATGGCGTCATCAACGATACCGATCAATGCGATCCGGGCACGGGAAACTTCATAGAAGACGGGGGCGCCGACTACTGCCTACGCGGATGCACGGTCAACACTTGCGGTGATGCAGAACCATGCACCGACGCATCCTGCGGCCTTGACCAAGACGATGCCACCCACCCCACCACCATCTCCACCATCAAAGAAGCGTGCGATGATGGGAACCACAGCAACGGCGATTGGTGCAAAGATGATACCAGCGAGCCGGCCACCCACCACTGCCAGATCAACACCTGCCACGACGGCTACCACTGCGAAGACTCAGTCAGCTGCGGAGACGACAACGGATCCATCGAAGAAGAGTGCGACGATCCGAACACCGACAACGACGACGACTGCGTGGGAACGTGCAAGAACGCAAAGTGTGGCGATTTGTTCAAGCACGCAACCGACGAGGTGTGCGACGACGGTGACGCGAGTGGTATCGACACCAACTTCAACGCTTGTGTGGACTGCGAGCTGGCCCAGTGCCTGATCGCAGAATTCTTCGACGACGCAAAACTGGGAACCTCCGCTACCGACTGGTCCGCAACCCACGCTTCTGACGGAGAGGCCACCGACACCCAACTCGACTGGGGCATCGGCGATCCCACCGGCGCTTGCTACGGGGAGAGCGACGAGGACGCGAGCGACATCAGCCACCCGGACCGCATGGCCGGAACCTCCGTCGGTGCCTGCGTCGACGCGTCGTTGGAGCACGGTCGGTGGTGTCTGGTCAGTCCGGTGATCGACCCTCAGTACTTCGACAGCGGTGCGCTCCTTCTTTCATACGCCTACGGCTACGTGGGAGATCGAAGCACGCAAAATGCCTACGTCGAGTTTAGTATTGATGGCGCGAACTGGAGCGAGTTGTACGATGTCGACGACGACGACATCGTGGGCCCACGCGTCGATGCACCACCATGGCGGACCTACCCCACCGGTGAGGGGGCGTTCCCCGAGGGCGTCATCGACTTCGGAGACGCGGACGCCTTGCAGTTTCGCTGGTGCTACGAAGAGTCGGGCGACGAAGGCACACATCAGCACGCGGGCTGGAGCGTCGACAACGTCCTGCTCTGCCGCGCGCCGGACGACGGGGGCTAAAAACAAACGCGAAGCTCCACGTGAGCTTTGACAACGAGGGGGAGACCACAGCGAGGGTCTTCCTTTTTTTGGGGGGGGAACGCTAGAACACTGCCGGTGAGGTCGCTCGTCACCCCCAACACAACGAACGTCGTACGGGTTCTTGCACGAGCCCCCCATACCCTCCAGCAATATGCAACCGACGGCAACGGCGGCCGCACATCCTCGTCGGCATCCGCCCGGGGACAAGCCCTGCTCGCGCACGCTCGCGTCTAAGTATCGCCGCCACGCGAACGGAATACACCCTGAGCACGCTTTTTCAGCTGCTCTCGCGCCCGCTCCACCTCTCGCATCGCCTCCTTGAGCCGATGGAGCTCGTCACCACGCGCCCGCAACCCCTCCTGGATGAAGCGCGCGGCCGCTTCCGAACGATCCCCAGCAACGCCGGCTTCGACCCAGGCATCAAGGGCGTCCCGCGTCTCTTGATCGACCCGCACCATGATGACTTCCGCGGCGCCCTCTGTGCCACAATTTGCATCGTCTATCGACGCCTCCGCACTCGCCTCCGCACTCGCCTCCGCACTCGCCTCCGCACTCGACTCCGCACTCGACTCCGCGCCAGGCGGGCGGGGCGTCACGCACACAACCCGAACACTGGCGGGACCCTGGGCGCGCACAAAGTCCGTCCCCGAGGCGGTGATATCCACCTCCACGCCGACCTGTTTAAGCTGCTCTTCGAGCGTCTTGAGAATCCCACCAAGGTCGATTTTCATGGTCCGTCGTGTCCCCTGGTGGGGGATGGCACGTTCAGCGTGGCCGCGCAACCGCGCATCGCGCGGTACTCCCACGCACCGCAAGTGTGCCGAACTTGATCGAACACGTCCCCCGCGGCACCCCCTGCCCAACAACACCCCAACTGAGGACCAAGGATCATGACACGCGCCCATATCACTCAGATCATCCATCTCGGACTGGCCACCGCCCTCGCGGGAATCACCGGACTCGGCTGCGCCGGAGGCGACGACGCGAAGGCTCCGGCAGACCCAGATGCCAAAGGAAACGGGCAAGAGGATGACAACGGGGCCCAGGGTGGACCGGGTGGTGGCGCGCCCAACGATGACGGAAAAGACGACGCCGGGGCTGGGGATGACGACGACGAGGCGGGCGGGGAGGATGATGGCGGCGACGACGGCGGCGACAACGATGACGGCGACAACGATGACGGCGACAACAATGACGGCGACGGCGATGCCGGTGGTGAGGACGACAGCGCGGGCGATGACGACGATGATGATGCCGACGAAGCCGATGAGGAGTCGGCGGAATCTCCGAGTGAGGACGACTCCAATGACGAGGACTGCGACGAGGAAAGCGACGTTGTGCTCTACATCTCTCCCGACGACTCCAACTCCATGTCCTCTCCTGTACAGGTGCGCCAAAGGGTCCTCGAAGAGGGCTCGAACAGCCTACGAGACGTGCACATCCGCCCGTGGGAATTCATGAACTACTACGAGTTCCCCTACGAGCCCGCAGCCGCGGGTTCCCTCGCCATCACGGCCGAGCTCGCCGAAGGTAGCGACACGGGTGATCCGGAGACCGAGCGCTACATCATGCAGCTTGCAATCCGTAGCGAAACCGTCGCCGACGACGAACGTGCGCCCATCAACGTCACCTTGGTCTTGGACACCTCGGGATCCATGAGCGGCGAGCCGATGGAGCTGATGCGGGAGAGCTGCAAGGCCATCGCGGCCAGTCTCCGGGACGGTGACAATGTCTCGATGGTCGAATGGGACACGGAAAACAGCATTCGCCTGGAAAACCACGAAGTCACCGGTCCCAGCGATCCCATTTTGCTCGATGCCATCGACAGCTTGGCCGCAGGGGGGGGCACCAACCTCTATAGCGGACTCGCCACCGGGTACGCGCTCGCCAACAAAGTGTGGGCCGCCGATCGGACCAATCGCATCGTACTGGTGAGCGACGGTGGAGCCAACGCCGGGGTTACGGACATCGATCTCATCGCGCAAAACGCCAGCATCAACGGATCCGATGGCATCTACATGGTGGGAGTGGGGGTGGGTGGTGGCAACTATAATGACACGCTCATGGACGAGGTGACCGACGCCGGCAAGGGAGCCTCGGTCTTCGTCAACAACGAACGGGAAGCCTGGAAAGTGTTCAGCGAGGATTTTCTGAGCACGGTTCTCGTCGCCGCACGCGACGTGCAGGTCGAGCTCGCCCTGCCACCTGGCTTCGAAATGGTGAAATTCAGCGGCGAAGGGGTAAGCACGGATCCAGACGAGATTCCCCCGCAGCATCTGGCCCCCAACGACGCGATGGTCTTCTATCAAGAATTCGACACCTGCGCCCCAGACGCTGTTGGGACCGACACGACGTTCACGGTCACGGCCCGGTACAAGGATGCCGTCACCTTCGAGGACACGGAGGTCTCGGAGACCTTCTCCTTCGGCCAGCTCCTCGGCACCGATCCGCACCTGTGGCCCAAAGGCGCCGCCGTGCTCGCGTACGCCCAAGCGCTCCGCGGATACAAGAAAGCACTCGGCGACGACGACAAGCAAGCGGCCCTCGCACCGGCGATCACCGCCACCGAAAAGGCGTTGGTATGGCTTGCCGACGACATCGACCTGCTGGAGATCAGAGAAGTGTTGACCGCCCTCGTCCCAAGCTAGTGATCGCCGTACTGCGCGGGGGCGCGGACTGTCGGGGCGCAAGCATGCCACACTGGGAACGTGCCCCACAGCAGCAGCAGCCCTGCGCCCGAACAGTACCGACGTACCCTCGCCACCCGCCGGCAAGCCCTCCAGACGCTCGAAGTCGCGGACAGTCGCCTTTCCACCGCTCGGGTGGTCGTCTTCCTGGGCATCCTCGCCGGCGGTGTAGCGGGATTGGAGTTCGACGCCTGGGGATGGTGGGCGAGCTGCATCACCGCCATCGCAGCGTTTGCGGGCCTGATGGTGGCCCACGAGCGGAACGCCCGACGGCGGAAACGTGCCGCCGGTCGCGTCGCGTACTACGAACGGGCCCTACGGCGTGTGGCAGACGACTGGCATCACGAAGGTGTGGCGGACCGCTCCTACGCCCCCGAAGGTCATCCTTACGCCGATGACCTCGATCTTTTCGGGCCGTCTTCGCTGTTTCAGCTCATTTGCGAAACGCGCACCGGCAGTGGACGGGCACGACTGGCCGCCTGGTTGTGTGCACCGGCGTCGCTCGATGTCATCGAAGCGCGCCAGCGGGGCATCGAGGAGTTGCGCGAGGACATCGTTCTGCGTGAGGATCTGGCCGCGGTCGAGCATGCGGTGGAGCGTCCGATCGATGTTGCCGCGCTTGAAACGTGGTCACGGCGACCCATCGCCTCCGCCGCACGCTCCACGCTGACTCGAGTCGTCGCGTGGGGCCTTCCCGCCATAGCGGTGGCCTGTGCCGCGGCCTGGCAGCTCGGGGCCACCTCGGCCTGGCCACTGCTGGGCATCCTCGGCCTCGAGGCGCTGCTCTTGCGCTCCCTTCGCCCGGTCCTTCACGAGATCCGTCAGGAGCTCGAACGCACCTCAACAGACGTGGCGATACTGGGGAACATGATCGCCTGCGTGGAAGGCAAGTCCTTCCAGCAGCCCATCCTCCGTGGTCTCTCGCAGCGGCTGCGTGTAGACGGTCGCAAGGCCTCCGTCGAGGTTCATCGTCTCAAGCGCCGCGTCGAGTGGTTCGAAGCCTATAACAGCTCGTGGTTCTCGTTGCTCGCGTTCCCGCTGCTCTGGCCGCTGCACACCTTGTTCGCACTCGAAGACTGGCGCGACAATGCAGGTTCGGCCCTGCCCCGATGGATCGACGCGCTGGCCGAACTTGAAGCGCTCAGCTCGCTGGCAGCCTACGCTTTCGAAAACCCCGATGACCCTTTCGCCGAACTCACGGCCGAGGGGCCCTGTTTCGTCGCCGAGGACATCGGACATCCATTGGTCGCGAGGTCAAAGTGCGTGCGCAACTCGGTGCATCTCGACACGTCCCAACAGGCACTACTCATCAGCGGTTCGAATATGTCGGGGAAAAGCACGTTCTTGCGCAGCGTCGGTATCAACGCCGTTCTCGCACAAGCCGGTGCCCCTGTCCGCGCCCGTCGCCTGCGCCTTTCCCGGCTACGCATCGGCGCCACGGTGCGAATCGAAGACTCGCTGCAAGCAGGTCGGTCCAGATTCTACGCCGAAATCGTTCGCCTCAAGACGATCGTCGATCTCGCCACCGACTCCGAGGAGGGACACCTTCTGTTCCTACTCGACGAAGTCTTCCACGGCACGAACTCGAGGGATAGGCGTATCAGTGCCGCCGCGCTTCTTCGGCTGCTGGTGGACAAGAAGGCATTAGGACTGGTCACAACCCATGATTTGGAGTTGACGAAAGTCGCTGCTGAACTGGCCCCGCGAGTGGCAAATGTTCACTTTTGCGACGAGCTGCGGGGGGATAAACTCCACTTCGACTACAAACTTCGATCGGGCGTGGTGCAGAGAAGCAACGCTCGCGCGCTGATGCGCGCTGTCGGTTTGTCATTGCACGACACCGAAGAGAGCGACCCACAAGACGCGCTCGCGGCTCGCAGCCCACCGTCCACCGCCAGGGACCCAAAGAAAGGACGCCCCACCACAACGGCACGTTGCCGAAACGACGGGGCGTCCTGCTAGGCGTAGCGAGTGTGTAACGAAAACCCAGATCGATACAACGGTGAACTGGGCCCACGAAGGACCCGATGGGGGCTTTGTGTGGGTCCCACGCTACGGCGCCTCATTTTCCCGGCGTCTGCGCTGCGCCCCTCTCTCCCCATCCGGTGCAGTGCAAGCGCCCCCCGGTATCCCGCATCCCGGGCTACGAGCGCTCGCGAGAAGCGCAATCGGGACCCACGCTCTTCTCCGCTCTAGCCGGGAAGCCGATACGCCCACAAGACGTCTCGCAGGGCCCTCTTCTATCCGCACAGGTCACCCCCGTGCCACCCAAACCGCAGTAGCCACCCGGGTTCTTCGCCAGGTACTGCTGGTGATACGCCTCCGCGAAGTAAAATTCGGGGGCCGGCACCACCTCTGTGGTGATCACACCCAACCCGTGAGAGCTCAGTGCACGCTGGAAAGACGAGCGGCTCGCTTGCGCCGAAGCCTGTTGCGCCGCCGAGTAGGTGTAAACCCCAGAACGGTACTGAGTACCGGTGTCATTGCCCTGCCTCATTCCCTGGGTCGGATCGTGGTTCTCCCAAAAAAACGCGAGCAGGTCCTCATACTCCACCTCGTCGGAGAGAAACACCACCCGCACGACCTCGTTGTGTCCGGTCGCTCCCGAACACACCTCGCTGTAGGTGGGATTTGGAGTGCGACCCGCAGCGTAGCCCACCGCCGTTGAATACACGCCGCGCCGTTGCCAAAATATTCTCTCCGCGCCCCAGAAACACCCCATCCCGAACATCGCCAGATCGCAGTTTGGGGGAAACGGTGGCAGCATGCGGTGGCCCGTCACGAGGTGTGCCGGCGGCACGGGCATCGGGTCTGAGCGGCCGGGCAAGGCGTCGGCGTCGGCGACAAACTTCGTGGTCGGATCGATGGACATGGTGGATGGAGGGGGGGCGAAGCGTACCAGGGCACCACCCCCCGGCGACCTCCGGGCGCGTCTGGGTCTGCGCTCGGCACGCCGCAGGCCAGGCCAGGCCAGGCCAAGCCATCACATGACGCTGGAGCGGTCGACCCGACCGACCTCCGCATCAACCGGCCCGGCAGCCACGTATTTCCCAGCGACAGTCCACGGTTGGGCCGCCGCAGGCCCAGCCACGGCGGTCCCAACTCGGGAAAAGGCGTCGCGTCCGCGTCCCTCCGTTGCCCCGCGCGTAGCCACGTACAATGCTGTATATCGGCAATGCAGCCAAACAAGACCGCGGCGGCCGATGTCACCGACACATCGACTTGCGCCACTCGCATCGACAGCGAGATCGAGGCGCCACCGCTGCCCCCTTCGACATTGGAAGAGGCGGGCCCGTACCGCATCACGGGAATCGTAGGCTCGGGGGGGGGCGGCACCGTCTACCTGGCGGTCCACGACGAGACCAACCGCGAAGCTGCGGTCAAAGTGCTTCGACGGGACCTCGTCTACGATCCGCGACTCGTCACACGCTTCGCGCGAGAAATCCGCGCGGTGAACATGATCCAGCACCCCAATATCGTCGAGGTGCTCGAGTTCGGAGAACTCCCCGACGGCCGACCTTACTATGCGATGGAGCTGGTCAAGGGGACAGACCTCCGGTCACTCATCGAACAACAGGGACGTATTGCGCCTGATGAGGTACTGCCGATCCTCGGGCCAGTATGCAAAGCAGTGGCCGCGGCCCATGCCGCCGGTGTGGTCCATCGAGACCTGAAGTCCCGCAACATCATGGTCCACCGATTCGAAGACCAGGTCTGCGTGAAGCTGCTCGACTTCGGAATCGCCAAGCTCACCGAGCCCGACCCGAACGAGAAGGGCCTGACCCGAGCGGGCACCATGCTCGGAACCCCCGTCGCCATGGCGCCCGAGCAAGTACGAGGCGAATTGATCGATCACCGCATCGACATTTACGCCTTGGGTATCCTGCTCTATCAAATGCTCACAGGGGCCTTCCCGTTTTACTCGGATCATGAGCCGGATCTTTTTCGCATGCACCTCGAAGATCCGCCTCCGCGACCGAGCGCGTCGGCTCCCATCGCGCTGGCCTACGACGCCATCGTCGCCAAAGCGATGGCCAAAGACCGCGAAGATCGCTACGCCACAGCAGACGACCTGCTCGAGGCGATCCGCGCAGCGGCCAGCGCCACTGCGCCGGAGCGCGAGCCACCCCAGTCATGTCGTGTGGTCGCCGTATATCTGGGCGTTGCCGCGAGCGACGATGAGGACGAACAGGATGAAGATTTTCTCGACGATCTCATGAACGCACTGGATTTGGGCGACGAAATTCTGCGCGAGATGAGCTACGAAATTCCCTTATCCACGAGCACGGCGATGCTCGCCGTGCAGCAACTTGCCCCGGATGCGGAGCTCATCGACGCCTGCTCCGCCGCCCACGAGATCGCCGAGCGCCTCCTCGATGAGCTCAATGAACGCGAGGACCCGGACGAAAGGGTCAAATTGCAGATCGCCGTCCATATCGGAACGGGCACCAAAAAAAACAATGCCGAGGGCGCCTCGATCAGCGGTGGAGAGATTCTCGATCTCTGCACATGGGTGCCCCAAGCGAGCATCAAAGCGGACGAGGTACACCTCAGCGCCGCGATGCGAAACGCACTGGAGGCGGACTAGGTCCTCCGCACTCGTTGGCGCTGCTAGGACGCGCCGTCTTCCAAAAGGCCGGCACGGGACATGAGCTTCACCAATTCGACACGCGATCGAATACCCAGTCGATCGTAGATATGCTCCAGATGCGTACTCACGGTGCGATGGCTGATATGTAGGGTTTGGCCGGCTTTGGCGTTGCTCAAACCATCCGCCACCAGCTTCACCACCTCCAGCTGACGAGGACTGAGCGCCAGTAACAGAGATCGGCTGCTCGCCTTCGACTCACGTGCGATTGCGGAGTTGGCATCGGGTCGCCGACGGGTCAGTCGTATCACCGTATCCCCCATCTCCACCAGATCCCCCTCCCGTAGCATCGTCCGGTCGACCCGGGAAGCGTTGACGTAGGTACCGTTTTTCGCACCGAGATCGACGAGGCGCACGACACCATCTTCGCCAAGAACAAAATCAACATGTTCACGGGAAACCGTCCGGTCGTCCACGGTGATACCTGCCGTGCTACCCCTGCCGACCACGCAAGATCCCACCTCAAGCTGCTGGATCAACCCCGTCGCAGGGCCCTCCACGAACTGGATGAACGCCGGTGAGGCGTGGTCCGTCGGATCGGCGACACCGTGCCCAGCATGTCGCTCTCGCACCATCGTGGCGCCCTCATCCGGGTCGGGTTTATCGGTGGGGGCGGACATGCAGACTCCGTTGGCCTTCTCTACCATCGGTCAGGAAGTCGCCGAACTTAGCGTAAAGGCCCACTTCCGCGGCCGCGGCGACACAAGGCGGTCCGTTCGGGTCCCCCCCGAGCACCGACTCGCTCCCCACGCTGAAGGTCTTTCGCACAACTGGCGCCAGCGATGCTCAGCGCCGCTAGCCCGCCCACACGCCCAACGCGATCGCCCCAGCCAGTGCAACCCCCATCAACGACTCCCCTGCGATCCCGCCAGCCGCCACCGCCACGACATAACGCCCGCTCCACGCCGGACACGCGCGACGGAGGAGGACAATCATGAGCACACCCACCAATACTGCCCCTGTGAAGTACGCTGGCATCACGAAGCCGATACCCATCGCCACAGGCGAGGGCAGAAGCCCGCGTAGATGACCTGGTCGGCGCGCCAACCAGGTCGATCCCACACCGACGAAGGCCGCGACGAGCATCGCCATGACGGCGTGATCCGGCAACGCAGAGGCGCCCGAGCTCATGGCCTCGGCCGTCGCCTTCCATGTGAGCGCGCCGGGTGCAGGCATACTGGCCGTTCCAATCTCGTACGCTCCGGCCACCACGGCATAGGTCGGCACGGCGACGAGAATTCCGACGACACTGCCGAGGATCTGGGCCAATACGAGCGAACGCGGATCGGATCGCAGCAGACGGCCGGCACGAAACGTCCACAGCATCTGTGCGGCATGACTGCCCGCCCCCGCAGGCACGGACCCCGCCGCCAACGAGCTCAACACTCCGCCGGTGCCAAAGCCTATCTGTCCCACGGCACCCACGGCGCCCACCGGCGCGACATCCGTTTCGCCCACAGCCCGAGCACATACGGCCGTGAGAACCACCGATGCCGCGATAAGCACGAGCAACAAGCCGGGATGGATATCAAATACCAGCCAGCCGATTCCCAGTATGCCCAGCACCCCCACGGCCGCGAGCACAGCCAGCAGGCGGGGACCCAACGCAACTTCGCTGCCCGGGTCGTCACGAGATGCTGCGCTGTCGCTTCGCCAGAGCAAGTCGCGCAGCGCTAGTGCCAATGAACGCCACTGCATGCCGAGACCCGTAAGTGCACTGGCGACCATCAGCGCAACACCGGGCCAAACAAGCCAGTTGACCAAGGGGACAAATCCAGCCTCCGCCACGACACCTCCCCGCAGTAGCTCGGGAGCCACAACTAGCCATGCGATACAAGCCCCGAATACGAGGCTTAAACCGCTTCGGACGCCCAAGAGGACACCAGTAGCAGCGATAAGTGGGCTCGCTCCCACGCCGACCAACAGCGCAGCGAGGGAAACCCCAGCGATCTCGACGGGTAAGAAGAACGCGGCCGGTACCACCCCCGCAACATCGCGCAGACACGTCAATACCATCGCAAACAACATCGCAACCATCAGTGCGATGCTGCGCCGGATCGCCTGCCCCCCCCCGGCGGAGGCCGCCTCGATCACCTCGGCCGTAGCTGTACCCGTGGGGAAAGGCAGTTCTTCGTCCTCCACCAGCTGTCGACGAAGGAATACAGCGATCACGATGCCCAAGGCCCCGAGCGACAGACCCCAGCCCGCGTACACGAAGCCCGAGAAGCGGTAGCCCAACATTTCCAGGGCGGGGATGGGACCGGCGAACCCTGCGACCGCCCCCATGACACCGGCCGCCGCAGCGATGGCCTGAGTGACGTTGTTCTCTGCCGAGGTATAGCTGCGTTTTGGTCTTAGGACGGCGAAATACGTATAGGCCAGTAGCGCGGCCGTGATCGCCCCTCCGTCGATGAAACCGATCTTCAAGCCGGTGTACACATTGCCGGCGGCGAAGAGCGTGCCGAGAGCCACGCCGACCAAACCGGACCGCAGCGTGAGGCCCGCACCACCCTGCGGCAACGATGCCCTCGGATCTGGCCCGGTCTCGGCCCCTCCCGGTGTGAATTCCCTCATCTCAAGCCAGCCACAGCGTAGCAGGGTTTTTCTTTCGTCCTGCGAGGTGCGAAAAATCAGTGCGGCCGTCGTCCGCAACCGTACAGGAGGAGCGTGCTTCGATGCCCCACATGTGGCGTGCGCCTGATCGAGTCGCGTGGCACTTGCCCGCGCCACGGGCCGGTCGAGGTCACATCCGAACCCAGCCAGGACGCATCTGCGCAACCAGAGGCATCCGAGACTTCGTTCGCGCTCAACGGCTACGAGATAGCCGCCGTCTTGGGGGTAGGTGGGTTCGGGACGGTCTACCGCGCGAAGCGACTCGCCGACGGCCGCACCGTAGCGATCAAGACCGCACGCAGCGACCAAGCGACAGCCGCCAGCCAACTTGCGGCCGAGATCCAGGCCCTCGACGCCATCGACTCCCCGCACGTCCCCGAGTTGATCGAACACGGTGAGACGGAGGATGGCCAAGCTTATTTCGTGATGCAGCACGTACACGCGCCCATGCTGGCTGACACGATGGCCGAGCGAGCTGGAGCGATGGACACAGAATCTTTCTACCCACTGGCCCAGTCGCTGTTGGTGGCCCTTGAGGCGGTGCATCGCGCCGGGTTCGTGCACCGGGATATCAAGCCAGATAATTTTTTTGTGGACAAGGATCGCATCTGGATTTTCGATTTTGGTCTCTCGCTACCACGGACGCAAAAAACGGCCCGCGCGGAAGCGTCGTGGGTCGGAACGCCCGAGTACATGGCTCCCGAACAGTGCGAAGGCAAAGGGCGGGTCGACCACATGGCCGACTTGTACGCAGTGGGCGTAATTTTGTACGAGCTGCTATGCGGCCGTCCACCTTTTCTTGGCCCCGATGGTGAGCTTCGCGAGCAACACCGTAGTCGGAGGCCCCCCTCGCTTGAGCGAGAGGCCGGGATCGCATCTCCTCTCGCCCGTGTGATCCGCAACTGTCTCCAGAAGGACCGTTCGCGCCGCCCGCAATCGACCCAAGAGCTGGGCGCTCAACTGGAAGCGGCACACCGATCCGAGCCCTCGCAATCGTCGGCGCCTTCCACTTCGGCAACGGCCTCACCGCCGCTAGCCAACAGCGAGGGGGAGGCCAAGCCCAAGAAGAAACGCAGTCGCAAGGCACAGCGGGAGCGTCGCATGGTGGGGCTTCTGTGGTTCGAGAGCAACGCCGACGTCGGGGAGATCCAAGCCGCCCTCGCACAGGTTTCCGGCCAGCTCGCCAACACCTCAGGCGGGCGACACGTAGTGGCGTTCGGCCACGAAACGGGGGACAACCCGGTACGAAGTGCCCTCAACGCTGCACGCAAGTTGATAGGTCGCGGCCTGGCTCGAAAGGCAACCGTCGACACCGCGGCCGTGGGCGTACGCACACGGCCGGACGGGACGCTTCGATATCTAAGCCCCCTGTTCAGCCGGACCGACCGCTACCCCACGGCCGACGATCCCAACGGCACATTGATCACTTCCTCCGCATCCGACCTGGTACCCGAGACCCAAACGGAGCCCAGTGCACGGGAAGGCTTACTGATCACCGCCGGCATGACCGAACAGACTCAGGTGACGATGGTCCGCTACGCGGAGGAGCCCTTCATCGGCCACGAGGATCTCCTCCAGTGCCTCAGGGAAAGCTCGCGATCGGCCTCCGCCGGTTGCCCCACGCTGGTGAGCATCATCGCGGACGCGGGACTCGGAAAAAGCCAGCTCGCCGGCACCCTATCGCGTTCTCTGGCGAGCGATCGCATGCCGTACCGCATCGATGCCATGCGCGCGCTCCCCCCCGTGGGCGACGTGCTGCACACGACCCTCGACGAGATGATCCGTCGCCTGCTGCGACTTCCGCTGGACCGCCCCGACGATGGCGGCGCGGATCTATTCAGGGACCGCCTCGGCGAACAACTGGCCGACAACGTGCGCCTCGGTCTGTCCATCGCGCTCGACTGGGTGGACCCCGACGACCCCGAACTCCGCAAACTGCGTGCAGCTCCGGGAGCACTGCGATCTTCCGTGGCCTTCGCGGTCGGGAAGACACTGCGACAACTCGCTACCAAGCAGCCTATCGCACTGGTCATCGACGATGCCCACTACACGGACGAGGTCCTGCTCGATGCCCTAGAATACGCGGCCCTCGAGGAAGGTGGCGCGGCGATCTGGGTCTGCATGTTGGCCCGCCCAGCGCTTCTGAAGGCCCGCCCAGCATTCGGAGATCGAGCCGCGACCCGCCTCGCGCTGGATCTCCCGCCCCTTGACCCCGTAGCTGCGGCGAAGCTCGCCCGCCTCCTCCTTGAGCCGGCCCGATCCATTCCCGAAAGCGCCATCCGGCTCCTGACCGAGCGAACCCAAGGTGTGCCCCTCCTCCTCGCGGAGCTCATTCGTGGCCTGAAGCGCGACGGTGTGGTGCGCCCACGTGAACGTGGCACGGGCTGGTACTTGGCCACCGACGAACTTGAGAAGTTGCCCGCCCTGCCCGCCGTCCAATGGTTGGCCGCCACCGAGGTCGAGGCGCTCCCCCCCCAGCTCGCCGCGCACGCCAGGCTTGCATCCACACTGGGAGCCTCGTTTACCGAACCCGACTTGGACGGTTTGATGGAACAGCTCGAGCAGCACGGCGTCGCGCTCGACACCCTTCTCGACGCTGCGGTCGGCATGAAGAGGCTGCGACGAGCCGACATCTTGGTCCGCGATGCGCTCGGCAACCACAAATTTCGCCACGCGCTCCTGGGTGAAACCCTGTATGCGTCGGTGCCCGACACCCTCAAGACCGCGGCTCACCGCGCTGCTTACACGTTCTACCGCGATCAAGCGAATCGACCCAAGCTCGAGCGATTGCCCCATATCGCGTTTCATGCTTCGTGCTGCGGGCTGGCGGAGGAGGCTGCCCCCGCGTACCTCGAGCTGGCGGAACGTGGTCGGGGCCAGCACGCGTATCTCGAGGCCGAGTCACTCTACGGAAAAGCGCTCGAAAACCTTCCCGCCGAGGACCCCCGCACGCTGCATGCGACCTGGGGCCTTGGGCTCATGCGCTTCCGGATGGGACGAAATCTCGACGCCCTCAAGGGCCTCGAACGCGCTCTCGAACTCGCCCAAGCCAGTGACGCCAGGGGGGATCAGATCTCGATCCTACTCGACGCGGCCACCGTGCTCGACTGGCTCGACGACCATCCGCGATCCAAAGACCTGGTACAGCAGGCGGACGACCTATCCGAGGGAGAACGCAGCGAACTGCTTGAATGCAGGTTCTTGCTCGGGCACGGGCGTTCGTTGTTTCGATTCGGGGATATCCCTGAAGGCTGCCGATGCATGCTCGAAGCGGCTGATCGCGCCGAGCCCTTGGGCGACGCCGGATACGAGACCTTCGTCATCTCTCTGCTCATGTCCGGCGCGGGCCTCGGAATGGTGGGCAACGCCAAACAGGCGATGCCCGTCCTCGATCGCGCTCTGTCAGCCGCCCGGGCGCGCGGTGATACCCTCCACATCGGTGCGGCGCTTCAGGGGCGCGTGTTCGCGCTTATCGTGGACAATGATATGGAGTCCGTGATCACAGACAGCAACGCGGTGATCGAGCTCGCCCGTCAAACGGGAGCCACTGTGTTGGAGGGGCGGTCAGTGTACAATCTTGGCGAAATCACCTACCTGATGGGCGACCTTGAGGAAGCTGAAAAGAATGCCCGCCGGTCCATCGAACTGCACGGGCTCATCGCCGGCCCGGGGGGTCGCACGCTCGTATCGCAGCTGCTGCTTGCGCGGGTCCACACGGTTCGCGGTGAATTGGCGGCGGCATCCAGAGTCGTCCAAGAGTTCCGCAACGGACAAGCGCGGGCACGCGAACAAAATCGCGGTGACGCGGAGCTCCTACCGTCGGACCAAGTCCTGCTCGACCTCGTTGTGCTCTCCACGGAGTCCGCTGGCGCGGAGGCGTGGACCGAACTTCTCGAGCGATCAGAACGGGACTCTGTCCAGCAAGAGCGTATTGAAGTGCTGGAACTTCGGGGTATCGCGGCCGCCCGGGCGCATGAGTCCGAGGTCGCGCGCAAATTCCTCGAGGCCGCCCTCGCCACAGCGGACAAGACGCCGAACCTGATGCGCGATCGGGTGGAAGCCCAACTGCGAGCCTTGACGGCAGCGTAGCCCTCGGGGTCACCCCCTCATTCAACGCCCCCGCGATGGCGCGTTCGGTCCGCGGAGGGAACGCGAAACCGCCGGAAAACAGGTTTTCGCCGGACCGTCGGCGGTCGCGGTTACGCTGCGGCGATGCGCTTCGATCCACCGCCACTGCGCGACCCGGACCGCGAAAGGAATGTGGCCTTCATCGGGTCCTCCATCCGAGCGTGGATCTGGCTCCTCTTCCTCATGGTGCTCGCCATGGTCGTGCTTGGCGGTATCACGCGCCTGACCGGATCGGGGCTTTCGATGGTGCAATGGCGTCCGCTCATGGGGACTATCCCCCCGATGTCGCACGACGCATGGATCGATGTGTTCGCCCAGTACCAGCGCACGCCGCAATTCGAGCAAGTCAATCATTGGATGACGCTGGACAACTTCCGGTCCATCTTCATGTGGGAATACCTGCATCGCTTGCTCGGAAGACTTGTCGGCGTGATCGCGGTGCTCCCCTGGTTGTACTTCCGGCTGCGCCGCAAGCTACCCGTTCGCCTGGAGCGACGCATCGTCATCGCCATCATCCTGGGCGGCTGCCAGGGTCTGCTCGGTTGGTACATGGTGCAAAGTGGTCTCGTCGACCGGCCCGAAGTCAGTCATTACCGTCTAGCTGCCCACCTAAGTTTGGCGCTCTTCGTCGGAATGTGGCTGCTATGGACCATCTTCGAGTTTCAGCCACGGCCGACACTCCGCGTGAACGGCGTGCGCATGTGCCGGTACATCGCGGCGTTTATCGGGCTATGCGGCATCCAGATCGTCTATGGGGCCTTCATGGCGGGCACCCGGGCAGGTTTTCTTTTCAACACCTTCCCCGACCTCAACGGCAACTACTCCCCAGCGCCCTTCTTCACAGGCGTTTCACTTCTCGCGGACGCGCTCGAAAGCCCGATAGCCATCCACTATATCCATCGCGCGCTCGGCTGGCTGCTTTTCTTCAGTGCGCCCGCGATGTGGTTCTACGCTTGGTTACGGGGCTTGCCCCGTGCCATCGTCCGCGGCTGCGCGGCGCTTTGCGTCGCCGTAGCGCTCCAGTTCCTCCTTGGCGTCCTGACCGTAATCTGGAGCGTGCCCACAAGCTACGCGGTACTGCACCAAGCGGGGGCCGTCGCGCTACTCGGTTTGGCCCTCGCAGTGTTGCACACCTGCGTCCGGGCTACCGATGATACGTCCGGCACCTAGGGCACGGCGAAGGTCACGGACCAGTGGGCGATGAACCCATCATCTTCATCGGCGGGCACAACGAAGCCCACGCCGACCGTCGCAAACTCGGGATTCATGAGATTCGCGCAGTAGCCAGCCTGATCCTCCCAGTTTTCGATTGCATCATCCGGATCCGCCTGCTCCCGAGCGATATTCTCTCCCCAGCCCGGATCCTCGTGGCCGGCTTCGCGGATCCGTTGCCCCGGCCCTTCTCCGTCCGGATTCATGCTCAGAAAGAAGTCCCGCGCCAACATATCTTGGGCGTGGACGCGCGCGGCGCAACGCAGCGTACCTTCCATCTCGAGCTCCCCCACAGCGTCGAATTCCCCCGCCTCGCCGCAGTTTTGCGGGGATGAACGAAAGGCGTTGATCCGAGCGAGCATTCTCCTCTCCCCGCTCGCCCCCGCCGCAGGCCAGTCGATCACATCTTCGCAGTACCCATTTTCGGGAATATTCGCGTCCTCGTCGGCCCCGTCGTCATCGTCATCGTCATCGTCGTCATCGTCATCGTCATCGTCATCGTCATCGTCATCGTCATCGTCATCGTCATCGTCATCGTCATCGCCATCGTCATCGTCATCGTCATCGTCATCGTCATCGTCATCGTCATCGCCGTCATCGTCATCGTCATCATCACCGTGCTGGTCACCATCCCCTCCTCCAACACCGCCGTCGTCATCCCCACCGGCATCGCCATCGCCCGCGCCAGGATGGTCGTCATCATCCGCGCCGGTATCATCGTCATCCTCGCTCGCGGTGCCACTCCCTGCGGCTGCGCCTCCGCCATCGCCACAGGCCGCAGCGCCATACAAAACGGTCAAGAAACACAGTCTCGGGATCAAATAGGTACACCGCATCCGAAGGCACTCGTTTCTAGCGTGTGAGATAGTCGCACCGGGGGTCATCAATGTGCACCGTGAAGTAGGTGTTCGTCGGAAACAGCGTTTCCCACACCTTGAACATGCCATGCGTACCGGCGAAGAAGTCGAAGTGATCCCCCTCCACACCGACCCCCACGTCGTCGGCGCGGAAGCAGCCGTCGTGAACGAATCCGCCGATATCATCAACCAGCGGCACCGCCACGCCTTCGATCTGCTCGACGAAGAACACCGTGCCCTGATAGAAGTCCTCGCCCACCGCCCACGAGACCAGCGGCTCAAGCTGCGAACTGTCTGTTCCCGCTCCCCACGGATAGTCGTCCGTATCGAGCTCCGTATAACAGACGGTCAGACCGTGTGCCGGGCACGAATCACCGCAGTCGCATGTATCGGCCCAGTTGAGGAGTTCGCCGGAAAGCAGCATCCCCGAACCTTCCACGCAGATGGTCTCGAAGAATTCCTGAGATACGGTGGCCATCTCGTCGCAATCCGAGTCATACAGCGCCACGTCGTCCCCCGGCCCGAAGTCCTCTTCCCGCGTCATCCAGTAGTAGGTGTTCCACAGCTGCTCTTGACGCAGGACGCCGCGCTTGGGGCCCGCCGCGGCGAGGGGTTGCGAGGCGGCATCCGGAAGGAGAGCGGGTGCGGAGCGCTCCGCCGACAGCCGGCGAGCGACACCGTCCACACAGCCCACGGGACCGACCAGCAGAAACCCTGCTAGAACGAAGAGCGTAGGACACGCCATTTGTCGCCAGTGCATTCCCCGAGCAGTGGGTCAATGGACCGCGAGTGGTTGCCGAAATTGGGGCGCCAACGCGCGGAATGTAAATAAAGTGTTTTTGGACGCTGTTTGGTCACGAACGTCCGCACGAACGGCAGCGTACCCTCCCCGAATTCGGAAATCGCCCCCTCGCTGCGCGTGGGCGTAACGGCGCGAACAGCACAGGTCCGGTACTCCCGCGCTGCCGCCAAGCGTTGCGCAACACCTCCCACCGATGCGTCCAGGCCCTGCAGGACCGAGGCGCGCCAAGACCGTGTAGCCTGGCCTGGCGACGCGCGCGGGTCACAGCTCCTCAAATTCCCGATCGCGCACGGACGCACACCGGAGATCCGAGCATGCCCCACCAAGTGACCCGCCTCGCCGCCACCCTCGGAACCGCTGCCAGCCTGGCAGCACTGTGCCTGACCTCCTGCCACCCGGGCCACCCGGGCCACCCGGGCCACCCGAGCCGCCCGGGCCACCCAGCCACTACGACCGACCTCGAGCCGACGCAGAGCATGCCAGCGATGAACAACGTACTCCTCGCCGACTGGACAGGCCCCTACGGCGGCGTCCCTGCCTTCGACAGGATGGATCTCAGCGCCCTCAAACCCGCGCTGAATGCCGGCATGCACGCCCAGCTCGCCGAGTTGGATGCGATCGCCCACGACCCCGAGCCCCCAACCTTCGACAACACGATCGTCGCCATGGAGCGATCGGGTCGGCCACTCCAGCGTGCGTTCACCTACTACAGGCTATGGGGTGCCAACCTCTCGACGCCAAAGTTTCGCACGCTGCAGGCCGAGCTGGCGCCATTATTGTCGGAGTTCTCTTCGAAGATCATCCAAAATGAGCAGCTCTTCGCCCGGGTGAAGGCCGTACACGAAAGCAGTGCGCTCGCGGCACGCCCCCCCGATGAGACGCGGCTGACACTCCTGATCTACAACCGGTTCGCACGCCAAGGAGCCGCGCTCGATAGGGAGAAAAAAGCACGCTATGCTGCAATCCAAAAGCGGCTGGCGGAGGTACACACCCAATTCGCAAACAACGTACTTGCCGACGAGGAGAGCTATGTCTCGTACCTTGAGAAGCATCAGCTAGGGGGACTTCCGAGCACCTTTGTGGCCGCGGCCGCCACGGCGGCCGCAGACCGAGGTCAGCCAGGGAGATACGCCGTCACCAACACAAGGTCCTCCATGGATCCTTTTCTCACCTACTCCACGCAACGACGCCTACGCGAACAGGTGTGGCGCAACTACTACAACCGCGGCGACAACGGCGACAAGCACGACAACAACGCACTCATCGCGGAGATACTGACTCTGCGCGACGAACGGGTGACGTTGCTCGGATACGACAACTACGCGCAATGGCGACTGGAAGACCGGATGGCGAAGCGTCCCGAACGGGTCATGGCGCTGTTACAAGCCCTGTGGGCACCGGCCTTGGCGCGCGCGAAGGAGGAGGTCGCGGATATGCAGGCCATGGCCGACCGGGAGGCAATCAAGATACAGATCGAGCCCTGGGACTATCGACACTACGCCGACAAAGTTCGCAAAGAGAGGTACGCACTGGACTCGGATGAAGTCAAACAGTATCTCCAACTCGACAAGCTACGCGAAGCGATGTTCATGGTCGCCGGCGAGTTGTTCAACTTCAAGTTCACGTCGGTGCCCGACGGCAAAGTTCCGGTCTTTCATCCAGACGTACGGGTCTGGGAGGTCACCGACAAGAGCTCCGGTGCGCATATCGGTCTTTGGTACCTCGACCCCTTCGCGCGCTCGGGGAAACGCTCGGGAGCGTGGGCCACGAGCTACCGCGGCCACACCACCTTCGACGGCAAGCAGACAGTGCTGTCATCGAACAATTCCAACTTCATCAAGGGCGCCCCCGGCGAACCGGTCCTCATCTCGTGGGACGACGCCACGACCTATTTTCACGAATTTGGACATGCACTCCATGCCCTATCCTCGAACGTCACCTACCCCACCCTCAACGGAGGCGTGCGAGACTACACCGAGTTCCAATCACAGTTGCTGGAACGCTGGCTCTCCACAGACAAGGTCATCCGTGGCTACCTCATCCACCACAAGACCGGAAAGCCCATGCCCCCGGAACTGGTCGCCAAGATCAAGCAGGCTGCCACGTTCAATCAGGGTTTTTCCACCACCGAGTACCTGGCCTCCGCGCTGATGGACATGAAGTATCACACCATCGACCCGACCCAGCTCGACCCAGACAAATTCGAGCGCGAGACCTTGGCGGCGCTGGGACTCCCAAAACAGATCGTCATGCGGCACCGTTCCACCCACTTTAGCCACATTTTTTCAGGGGAAAACTACGCGACGGGCTACTATGGCTATATGTGGGCCGACGTGCTCACTGCCGACGCGGCCGAAGCCTTCGCCGACGCGCCCGGGGGGCTCTACGATCCGGTGCTCTCGAAGAAGCTCGTCGAGCATCTGTTCACACCCCGCAACGCAGTGGACCCCGTCGAAGCCTATCGAGCATTTCGCGGGCGGGACGCGAGTATCGACGCCCTCATGCGAGACCGCGGTTTCGCCGTCCCCTAGGCCGCATTCGATCGGCATCCGATCCGTCTCCATCGGATCGCCAGATCATCGCCGCGGAAACGAGGCCCCAAGTCCCATGCATAGCTCGCCCCCCCCTCTCGTCCGTCCGACTTCCGGGGGGCGCCATGCCTACGAACCTAGCGCGCGCAGCCGCGATGCGCACCGCAGCCGAAGATCGGTGGCGACACCAGCACGCGCCCAGCATCGCCTCAGGCTGTCCATAGCGACCGTCGCCGCCGCCGCGCTCACGATGCCAACGTTTGGCTGTAACGACAACGGAGCATCGGGCCACACGAGCGACACCGTCCCAACCGACGAGTCCGAGGGCGTCGTGGGCTCCGCCAGCTCCGGGATCGGCAGCACCGGCGACGTAGGCGACGACACGAATAGCGCTGGCCTCTTCGTCGCCATCACGTACGCCCCCCACCCCAAAGTCGCCACCATGATTGTCGTCAGGTGGCGTCTCACGCGAGTGACGGACGCCACCTGGCTGGAGTTCAGTTTCGAAGACGACCAATGGTACGCCTCACCCGAACGCGACGGCCACGTCGACGCACACCTCGAGGTCGCATTGGGCGTCCCCGAAGGTGCAGCCCTATCGCTTCGCCTCGCCTCGCGTACCAGCGGCAAGCAGATGAGGTCGAACATCTTCCGTACCACCAACGGCCGCGCCCCCAAGGCCATGCCCCGCGCAACGGTCGAGATCTTCGATGATCAGCTGGCCAGCGACAACCGCTGGATGATCGGCGCCGTATCAGAACGTGGCGCTGGCGGATACGGAGGCCCGAACTGGATCTACATCATCGATCGGCGGGCCCGTGT
Organism: Nannocystaceae bacterium; assembly: GCA_036479215.1. GTDB lineage: Bacteria > Myxococcota_A > Polyangia > Nannocystales > Nannocystaceae > FL481. Next base: position 22,512 of record JAZGFE010000124.1, read on the forward strand.
GGTCTGGTACCATCGGCCCGCTGGCGGCATCAACGGCGAGTTGAACCAAAGTTTCTGGCCGCGTTTGTCGCGTGACGGCACGCATATCAGCCTCGACCGCCAGATTCGCGCGATCGATGGCGACCTTCTTTTCACCACACTGGATTTCTCGTACCAGCGAGAGGTCCGGCTTCCAGATCAGGGCGATTGTTACGATGTGACAGACGATGGCCACATTCTCTACACCACAAGAGATAACCCCGCGTTGCTGCGAGAGGTCGCGCCCGACGGGACGAGGCGCGACGTGTGGGAGTGCAAATTCGAGCACTGCTACTCCAATACGGTCAATTGGGATCCAGCCTCCGACGCGGTGTTGTTGTCGTTCCCGTACATCAACACCGTCGTGCAGATCGATCGCGCCAGCGGCAAGGTTCGCAGTCTTTGGGGAGACGAAGGGGATTGGTCGTTCTCGCCCGAACCCCTCGGTCTGGACTTCAATCACTGGCCCAATATCACGCCAGAAGGCACTCTCATGGTGTCCTCACACCTGCCGGGCACCGATACGCACCTCTTCATGGAGTACGAGATCAACGAGGCGATCAAGACGTTGACCAAGAAATGGACCTACGGAGAGGGTCAGAACGACTGGGCCGAGGAGCGCGGCATGGCCAGTCGTGCACCGGGAGGCAATATGCTCGGGAACTACGGATCGAGCGGGGTGATCGTGGAAGTCACGCCAGATAAGCAACTCGCGTGGCGTATCGTGTACGAAGGCCGACTCTTGGGCAACAACACCTTCATTGACGATCTCTACGCGCTCAACCGCGGGCCGGAGACGCGGTGAGCGTGGTTCCGACTTGGCCGCTCGGAGGTCGCAACCGCGCGGGTCTTCCCTCACGGCTTGTGGCCTCCGTCGCGGCAACCACATGCTTCTGCGCTGGCGCATGCGTCGAGGATGGGACACCACCAGACACAAACTCCACGCCATCGAGCACCACAAACACCCACGGCGACGCGGCAGGGGACCAACCCGATCCCGGCACCACCGACGATCCCACCTCTGCGTCCACCCCAGCGTTCGAATTTCTCGGCGAGTGCCGGTTCGTGGGGAGCGGCCTGTTCGCCGACGGGCGGTACAGCGGCATCATCGACTACTTGTTGCTGGCCGACGAGGGAAACGGTGAGGAATTGTGTCGCGTACGCTTCTCGCTCAACACGGTCGCCGAACCAGATCCACCCTGTGGCGAGTGTTACTGGTCAACCGTGGCTCGACTTTCGGAACCCATACAGATCACCGACATCGAGGGAGCCTGCGCCGACAGCGAACGCAACATGGGCGCGGCGGGTATCGAAGCCCGCATGGCGGAAACGGTCGCCATGGGTTTTGCGATGGAATCCACCGGACACGGTGAGGTGCTTGTCCACTACAACGACGATACGATGCAATGGGGGATCGTCGCATTCGGTGAGTGGGACGCCGAGACCGGGAGCTTGGCCTACGATCGGGTGGAGGGTTTTTGTCGCTATTCGCGGACCTCCATCCCATGATCCCTCTCATTTCCCGCATCGAGGCGCGGCTCCCCCCGCACCCGCGACTACGTCTCTCGCTGCCCCGGCCTTTCTGTCTCGTGATCCAACCCGCGCAAGCCACGACGCGAGATTTCTTGGACGAAGCTCTACTCGCCCCCGCGCACCGAAGTGTGTTCTTCTCCCTCGTCGACGAGATCGGTCTTGTGGTGGTACGTGGCTTCCACAGCCACGCGTCGTGCTATCGTCAGGTACGCGGCCGGTCGAGCCGTGGGCGGCTGAGCCAAGGCGAGTATTATCACCACGACGGCTGCTCGGGGCCCACCAACCCGCGAATCGTAGAGATTCGCTGCCCCTATCAAGCCGTAGCCCGCCACATCGCCACCGCGATCGCCCCGTTCCCTGACACGGTCTACGCGATGCTCTACCAACTGCCATCGAGCCTCGCCGAAGACAGCACGCTCGCGCGTTGGCGGCAGGAGTTGGAGAAGGAAGGTGAGCTCCCCAGCGCCGCGCTCCACAAGGTTCAGGGGCTGATCCTGCGCGCCGTCCGACGAGGACTGACGGCATCGACCGCGCGCACGTACCTTCGCAAGGTCGATCGTCGCTGCCACGCCTACGACGAACCGTGGCGTATGGGAGAGAGCCGCTTCATCGCCAACGAGAACCGGCGCCGTACCCTTCAGCACCGTCGATGCTGTGAACCGTCCAGCAGCGTCGACGCCCACAACCCACAGCCTCTGGCCAATGGCCGTCTGCTCAAGCGATGGCCCGCCGGAGAGCTCGACGACATCACCACCACCGGCGACCGAGCGTCTCCCCCAGCGTCGGCCTCCCCTGCCGCGTCTTCGGCCGCAGTCGTGGCGGACCTCAGCGATCGATACAAAGTTTAAAGGTCACCGCATCGGATGTCATGTCCGGCAACGAGAGTTCAAACGTGACCTCCCAATAGCCAGACATATGCAGCGCGACGGGGCTCATATCATATTGCCCCAGGACACCCGCCACGGCAGTGACCACCGGGTCTTTTGTGGTCCCGTGCCCGTGGTCGGGCATCATCGGCATGACAACGATCTCGACGCCCTCCACCGGCGTCCCCATTTTGTCGACCACCAACACCCGCCAACTGTTGTCCGTCTTCCCTGGCGGCGCGGGCGTGGCCACGACGAAGCTCACATCCACAATCTCCCCCGCCTTGGTCAACCCGATCGTGAAGGGCTCGGCTCGATCTTCATCGGCGCAGTCGAATGCGGAGGCCACGTTTTCGCCGTCCCCTCCGCCGCCTTCGCAACCACAACCGAAAAGCAGCGACGCCCCCAACAGACGTGCCATAGCGACGATGTGGCGGTGACCGGGAAAGCGCGCAGAGCGGTACGACATCGACATCGACATCGACATCGGCATCGGCATCGGCATCGGCATCGGCATCGGCATCGGCATCGGCATCGGCATCGGCATCGGCCAAGACTATCATCACACGCGGCACCGAGCAAACGAAACGCCTGATGCCGCCCGCGTGATGCCTCCCGCGCAACACATCCTGCGAGCCGTTGGCGGGTCGAGGCTAGCCTAGGGCAGCGCGCCGTCGGAAATCCATCGGGCGATGCTACAGCGCGCTCCCGCTGCCAATGCCGTGTTGCCGGGGGGCATCCGAAACGCCGGGTCCTCCGACTCCAAACGCAGTATCAGTGGGCTGCACCACGGATCCCCGGCGACGACCAACGGCCTCGGCCCTGCGAGCAACCGCGCGTACGCTCGGGTGGACGCATCGAATACAAGTCCACCCACGGCGCCGGCCGCCTGATCCGACGCGTGGCACGCCACACCTGCGCCGCAGCCAGGCAACAGCGTCTGCCCGAAGACGTACGCCCACTGCGGTGGATAGAGCAGGGCACAGTCATCCACATCCAAATCGGCGCACGTCCCGGTCGCCGCGGCCCCAGCTGAACCATCGGTGTGTGCGGGGCCGTCGCTGCACCCCACGGCTCCCAACAGGAACGCGACACCTACCGAGACCGGGCGTAACCGGTGCCTTTGGCCAGATACAGATACCCCCGCCAAGCTAGCCCTTCGTTCCGGGAGCAAAGGACGACTTCGAACTGTGCACGCAGGATCCGCCCAACGGCGACGCCACGGCAGAATCGGGGGTCCAGACAAGCTTGGTGGGCTCAATATCGTCGGTACGGATCGCCCGGCGATGCATAGGATCGAGATCTTGGCTAGCGATGAGATGATCGAGCACGTCGAGTCCCACCGCGCGTACGCGCATTCGCATGGTCACGTGATCCACATCGGTGGACTCGACCCGGTAGCTGCGCGAGACCCAGGTCGACGCGTCCGCAGTGACATCAGCACCGACCGGCAACAAATTGCTCTGCACGGAGACGGCATCCCAGAACATGTGAACTTCGTCCCCTGCCGCGTCGAGCATCGTATCCCGAAAGCTCCACAGCACGGGATCCACCACCGACAGCAGCGCCTCCCCCGGCGCAACGACACCGGTCTCAAACACAGGCCGACCATCGCTGCTCGCCACGACCTCCACCCAAGTGCGCCGGTCCTGAGCCGCCCCGCTCGGCCAGGCATGGCCCGCCGATTCATTGTGCAGCCACGCGGTGACCACATGCCCGCCACCGTCCATCATCTCTTGAACGCAAAGCGTGGCGAAGAGCGCGTAACTGCGTTGCGCTCGCCTGGCCTCGAGTTGCTCCTCGAGAAGCTCCGGCCCAAGCTCCGCATCGGGAAAGGCTGTCATCACCGTGTCCACTCCGGCAAAACGGTGGTCGTGGATACCTCGCCCCCCGGGGACGCCCTCGAATTCGGCGATCGGCCCCAGATTGAGCTCCCGCTGCATATGGCACGAGGAACACATCAAACCGTAAAACGCCGGTTGATGGGGATCGTCGGGACTCGGCGCAGCGTAGAAGCTGTTTTTCCACTCCGCGAACGTCCGCTCCAGATGCACGCCCTGGGGAGTCACGATATCGTGACACGCTCCGCACATATCCGAAGACTCGAAGGCGTTATCGTCGAGGAGCCGCGAGTAGGCCGAATCGTGGACAGGATTGGGGTACGGATCCGCGATCGAGCCCAGCATGGTCCCATCCTCGCGCAAACGCAGCGGATTATTGTGCGTACCTTCGACCGACGCGACATTGTGGCAAAAGTAGCAAGTGACCCCCTTCATGAAACGGGGCAGCTCTGCCACGTTCAGCCCATCCGCGGTCGCCCCCAAACGTACGGCCATCGGCGCGTGACACTTGATGCAAAAATCGCCCAATTCACCGTTGGTTTCTCGTTGGCCTCGTCGGTTCATGGCCAAGAACACAGGATCGTCCGCCGCGTAGGCATGCATGCTTCCGAGCCATTGTTTGTAGTGTTTGGGGTGGCACGATTCACATGTCTTTGGGTCCATAACCTCGGCATAGTCATCGGGCCACACCCGCGGCGCCTCGGCGCCGCATCCGACCTCGGCAGCGCAAGCAATCCACACGGCAGGGAGCGTTCGCACCGCGTTCACGCCATAGCGTTTCGTCCCTCCCATGTACACACCGCCTACCTACTCGCCACGGACACGGGTCACGTCGACCAGGACATACGTGTTCGGGCCATGATTGTGCACGTGGTAGGTCATGGGTGCACCCTGCGGCCAATCGAAGGTCGCTTCCCACACGCCGAGTGCGACCTGACTCGCCGCAGGGATCTCAGGCGCAACCTCCCACACCACCGTATCGCCGAGAAGTAGCGCCACGTGGGCGAAGCCCGGATCGTCTGCAAATAGGTCCCCGTGCCAAAACCCCACCTCAACGCGGTCGCCCTCCGCGATCGCCACCCGCGAGGGTTGCGTCGCCGCGTAGTAGTTGCACTCGCCCGTGTAGATATCGAAGGTGCCGGTATCGTGTAAAATGATGCCGTCGGGACCGCAGACCACGATTTCAGGCCGATGCCCCGCCAGTGGATCATCCTCGACCGCAACGAGGGCCCATGCAGCGTGGTCAACGAGCGACGTGGGCTCCTTGTCCACCATGGCGGTCGTCGGAGGTGCCTCCTCCGTGAAGCTGTCCTCTGGACGCTCGCCACCACAGGCCAGCCACAAGGTCAGTCCCGGCACAAGGGCCAGCGCGGCTCTCGGGCCGCAGCCCCTGCCGGACATCGACGGTAGAAACCCCATTTCACCGCTTGTACCACGCTCAAAACCACGAGGGGGACGATCCCAGCGGATTCGCGCACGCAGCGCGAAACGTCGCGTCGGCGGACCCCATGCCGCGACGCCGCGCATGCCCACGCCATCATCATCACGACCGACGCCCCAAAGCCCGACCTTGGGTGGCAGCATGGGGCAACGCCGGCAATGCTGAGGTGTGAGGCAGCTATATGTCCGGAACGCCGACCCAACTCACCGAGGAACTCACCCGTGCGCACTCGGCCCGGGATCAACATGGCCACCGCGACTTCCGCCTCGTCGCACATCTCACGCAAACCCTCAGTGTAGCCGCCGTCGTCGCGGCGCTCGGCGCTGCGTTGACACTCGAAGCCGCGCCACAGACGTGGTGCTTTTTGCCCCTATTCTGGCTGATCGCCAACTTCGTCGAATGGGGGGTTCACAAACACCTGATGCACAAGCCGCGCATCCCGAAGGTGATGTACCGAAACCACGCGCTTTGGCACCACACCGCGTTTCAACAGAACACGCTAGCCGTGCGGCATACCTGGGAATTCTCGCTCGTCATGATGCCCTGGTACACACTTGTATTCGTGTTCGTATTCGCCTCTCCGATCGCCATCGCGGCAGCCGTGGCGGGCGGACCCGAGCTTGCCGGCGTATTTCTGGTCGCCTCAGTGGCCTACTTCCTCGCCTACGAACTCTTGCATACCCTCTATCATGTCGACCCCAAGAGCATCCCCTTGCGGCGGACCCTCATCGGGCGTCTGCTGCTAAAACTGCGTGCCCACCACGCCCACCATCATCGACTCGATCGCATGGCCGTAGCGAACTTCAACGTCACCGTAGGCCTGGCCGATTGGGTGTTGGGAACAAGCGAAACAAGCGAAACAAGCGAAACTGCTGACACCGACGGCACTTCAGCCTAGGACCCATCGCTTCCCGCCGTGACGCGCTCAGCGACCACGAGCGCGCGCGCCGGCCCCGGAGCTTCGCGCGGCTCTGCGAAGCTCTGCGACCACGCGCGAGCGAATCATGTCGTGCAGCGCGAGCAGGCCCGCCATACGCACCCCCGCCCGCCCAGGGAACACGACAGGGGCCGACTTGATCCCGTGGGCCTTCATCGCATCATCGATACCCCCCTGAGCATGACCGACAATATTGCCGAAGACCCCCTTGAGAACGACGCCCCTTGACGGTCTCTCCACCGCGGCACACAACATATCGAGGTTGTTTTTGTTCCAGGACAACAAGACGGGATCCGACCCCGCGAATGCTCGCCAACGTCGAGCAAACGTGTCGCGGTCCGTCGCCGCATCTTCGACGCACGGCGGGAGGGCCATATGCCGCACCAGTTCGGGGGACAACGGCGCATGCTGACGCAGAAAACCAGCAAAACGGGCTCCATCTCCGGGTCGAATCGCGACGCAATATACGAGCCCTCGATTCTTAGAACGCGGCCCATGCTTCACATGTCGAAACTCCGTGTAGATCAGGACCGCACGTGCATGCGCGTCCCGGAACGCAAGCGGCATGCGCATAGCGAAACTGGGCCGCTCCCGTGCGCGTCTCATGCGAGGCTCCCCACGCGCCGCATGCCGCAGCTGAGCGTCGACCATGGATGCGAACGCTTCTATCAAGCCGTCGAGGTCACCGACGCCGTGTGTGCCCGCGTCCAAGATCCGCAACGCCATCACGATGGCCTCGATGGTCGACAAGCATTCGGCACGCGGCTCCTTGCGGATACGATAGTTCCCAGGCTCCGTAGGCTGTAGGGACACGCGCGGCAAGCCGTGCATCCACGCATTGTCCTGATAGAGCTTGCCCGCCGTGGACCAGGTGCCGTCGAGCACCAGCAAGGCGCGTGGTCTTTCGCCCGCGCTCAGGCTGTCGAGCGGCCGGGCCCCCGCACCGGGAAACAACAATGACGTACCTTCCGGCACGTCGATCGGGACAGAGATCCCGCGCCGCCCCCCTCCCCTCGCCACTTCGATCCGCACGCGCTCAAGCCCCAAGCGGGCAAGCCGTGCCGTGCCCACAGGATGGGTGCGCTCCCGAGGATGTTGCAAAATGACGATCGGCGTGCGATTCGAGACGCGACGCACCGACGCGCAAATACACACGGTCGATGCCTTGTGGCACCGGTAACACACCGCCCGCGAAGACCGAGGTCGGTCTTCATTCCTGCCGTGCCCACCGACGGCATCCGGGGCGCCGGGTGTCGACCTCATGGAGCGCTAGATAGCGGGTCGCGCGGGACTTGTCGAGCGCAGCGAATCGTGCCACGGCAACGATGGGCTCCTCCAGCATCGTCCGTATCGCCGCCAGGCCTCACAGCCACGCGCAATCCGCGACGGCCCCGAGTCCGAGCGTTTGTTATGCTACGAACCATCGGATGATCGACCTCGCTACATGGCTTGAGGCGCAATCGGCACTCAGCCCCATCGACTGGGGCAAGTTGAGCTCGACTGTGATCACGGTGCTGGTCTTGTGGCTGACTCGGCTACTGGTCCTGCGGATCGTCAAGCGGCGCGACCCCAACATCGCGCGCCACTACCACTGGCGCCGCGTCAGCGCGTACGTGGTGGTCGGCCTCGGCTTCCTCATGGTCGGACGGATCTGGCTGGCAAGCTTCGGCGCGCTTACGACAGTGATTGGGCTGCTCAGCGCCGGTCTCGCCATCTCCTTGCGCGACCCGGTCGTGAACCTCGCAGGCTGGGCGTTCATCTTGTGGCGGCGCCCCTTCGAACTCGGTGATCGCATCGAGATCGGAGCGTTCCGCGGCGACGTGGTGGACCAACGCATTTTCCAGTTCAGCTTGATCGAAACCGGGAACTGGGTGGATGCGGACGATCGTACCGGGCGCGTGCTACACGTCCCCAACGGCATGGTGTTCACCGCGGTGCTCGCCAACTTCAGCAAGGGGTGGTTCGAGCATATTTGGGACGAACTCGGGGTCCTCGTCACCTTCGAGAGCAACTGGAAACGTGCGCGCGAGCTCTTGTTGGTCATCGCGCAAAGCGAGGACGGGCGGTCTGCCGCAGAGCAAGTCGGGCGCCGTCTCAAGGAGGCCGCCCCACCCTATCTTCTCATTGAGGCCCCACTGGATCCCGCCGTGTGGGTGACCGTGAAAGACAGCGGTGTCATGCTGACGCTTCGCTATCTCTGCCCTCCCACAGCAAGACGCAAAACTGCCGACACGCTCTGGAGATCAATCCTGGAGATGATCGCAGAACACGACGATATCGATCTTGCCTACCCTACCACCCGCTTCTACCGTACCCCGCACTAACAGCGGCGCGAGCGACCCACGCCGCGCGGTTCTAGCCCCCGCCACCTGTTTGAGGCTGCAGCTCCACGGGAGAAAAACCGTCTATCTCCGACCAGGTCACTGGCACACTGATAGGTTGTCCAGCCACGCCGGGCTCGTTCTCGTTGGGATCGCAGGGGCGGTTCGCCGTCGTTCCGACTTTTGGACCACAGAGGCCGTCCGCACAATCGTCGTCGAGAATCTGCGTCACCACCGGATCCGACAGCGCCGCGGCGTTGCCGAAGCCGTCTCCAAATGACCCGGGGAGCAACTCTTCCGAAGTGAGATCGAAGTCTTGATGGGTCACCAATCGAAAGGCGATCTCAAAGCTCGATCCGGGATCGAGTTTCCACTCTTTGGCCGCTGGATCGTACCAGTGCTCGTTGCAGGCATCGTCTCCCGGCTCGAACACGGTGAATACGATATAGTATACCTCCGCCCCTTCGACCACGTTCTCAAACTCATCCACCAGTCCGGTGCCGCGAATGCGTGGGGCCCGTAGGGGTCGCGTCTTCCTCGAAAAGAGCCGCGTGTTTCGACCCTCATCGCCGTCTGGATAGATCCAAATTCGCTCCCGCTCGATCGCTGACAATGGGTAACGCGCAAAGTGATCGGCGGCTCCGGCCGGCACAGCCCCACCCATGCCCGGGATATCCAGTCCGCCACCGGGTGTTTCTCGATGATCGTCCACGAGGATGTACAAACTACTGTGATAGGTGTCGTCTTCACCATCGTCGATCCCGCCGTTGAGCGCGTCGTCGAACGGGCTGCCGCTAATCATTGCCAGTAGAAATTGATCTCGATCGGATGCTGTCAGTTCACCGGGGTTCGATCGGCTGTCGATACGGTGATTCGAGACCACCGCGGGCGAAAAGATGAACGCATCCCCACGGTTGCCCTCTGCGATGCTGCATGTGTTTCCGGTGCCTTCGCAGGCCAGGAACACATTGTAGTCGGCATCGACTTCATCCGCGTCCCCGCCGCTCCACGCCAACGGCTTGGCGTGATCGTCGTCTGCCGTCTTCCACATGCTGCCGCTGTCCGCGACGTGATCGAAGGCGGTTCCGGTGGTATTCGCTCCCATGTCCCAGCGAAACAGGCGACCGGCCACGTCCGCGAGATAGACCTCCTGCGCCTCTCCCCAAAAGCGGGACAGGCAGTGGGTCCCCACTGCAGGGTCGTTGATGAGCGCGTAGTTTGCGACAGCGTCGAACATCGGAGTCGTCGGCGCATCGAAACGGATCACGTGATCTGTTTCGATCTCTCCCGTGACGGCGTTGATAGCGAACAAGCTCTGCCCCGAATAGGTCCCGCCCGTGCTGTTGTATCCCGAGCCAAATACGACGTACGCCGTGGGCTCTTGACCGATTTCGTCGTTGGGCACAACGTACGTGATCGCAGGACGGGACCAAGTCTCGCCCAAGCCCGTATCATAGTCACTCGCCATCACGCTCTCGGTCGTCCAAAGCACATCAATGGGCTCGTCCGTGTCTATTTTGCCCATATGCGAGACATCGAGCGCAACGTAGTCGGATGATCCGCCCCCCATGCCGAACACCACGAGATGTCGCCATGTATTCTCGTCGGGGTCAAAAACCCAGCCTTGGTTCACGGTACCGGCAATCCCTAGTTCGTGCTCTTCGAGTGCCGCCGGTTGGCCAAAATTCGCGGGACCGTTGGCCGCTAGCTCGGCCACGTGCGAGAGCATGAAGCGCGGTATGTACCCGAACAACTCGTTCCCGCTGTCGAGGTGGAACGCATGCAACACCCCGAGGTCGTCACCAACGAGAACCGCTTCTTGGTATTCGTATCGCTCCTGGAGCGACGAGTTGGCGGGTTGGAGCTGCCACGCATCGGAGGCGAAGTCCAACAGACTCGCGGGTACCTGATGCTGCTCGGTGAGCAAGCGGCCCGCACAATGTGGATCTCGAATTCGGACCTCGGGACGCCGATCTGGATCTGGAGCGGGGATACGCCGAACGACCACCGGCGTCGAATTCGCCAAACCGGGTATCTTCCACGACTCGTAGAAGTCGCGCCCCAGCACGTACGCCGCGATGGCGTTGGCCTGTTCGTTCGCATCAGCGCCACCGTCGATGACACCCAAGGCCTGCAACTCGGTCACAAAAGCGGATGTAGCCGTCCCCGAATCGCTGCTGATTCGGTACACGTGATTGCCGGCCGTATTCGAGTACAGCCTGCGTTTGTTCCACAGTTTCCGCTGTAGGCACGTCCCTGCCTCCCAGGAACGCGACAGCCCACAGCCGGTGCTGCCATCGGCCTCGGTGCCGCCCCCGTCGAATGCCTCGACTTGATCGGTATCGGGAGCCGCGCTCGCCTCATCACAGTAGGGCTCATCTTCCGTACAAGCGCCCCGTTGCACGTGACCGCGGAAAGAAGGCACCTCGGTGTGAGCGGTGACATGCGTCTGAATTTTCTTGTTGTCCGGCAGGAATTCGTTGACGGCACCCCCGGGACCCGCGGGGAGGGGGGCATCCAGCGCATCGTCCACGATGAGCTGAAGCGCATCTACCAGTTCGCTTGAATCGCTTGCGAGAAAGGCACAGCCCCCGCTGGGATCGGCCGGGTCGGCGCATGTATCCCAGCTGTAGGCGTTGTCGGACTCGAGGCATGGAGTGCTTGTATCGGAGGAACCGGCGGCGGCACACGCCATCGATTGCAGGGAGGAGCCGCTCGTGAAAAAACCGACGACGTAGGTCTTCACGCCCAAAATGGTACGAAGTTTGCTCAGGTTCGAGTAGAGCGTCGCGCCGCCGAAGCCGGGACTCGGCTCACCGTCGCTCACCACCACCGCGGCCGTCGGCACGCAAATATCCGCCGTGTTGTTGGATAGGACGTACGACAGATACGATGCGACGGAATCGTGCTTGAACGGTCCGTTGCTCTTGAAGACGCCCACGTCCGTCAGCGAGCCATCTCCAGCCTGCGTCACGAAGGAGCTCGCATTGCCGATCGCCGTGCTCCACGGCGTATCGTAGTGCGCATCCACACCGCCCGCGTGCATCGGGCTCGTCAGGCCCGAGATCAACTCCGTGGCGTCGGCCTTGGAGATGGGCCCCTTCTGATCCGCTGGAATGGCCACATCGTCATGTGCCGTCTGGAGGAAGAAGGGTGAGAATAGCGTAGCTTCGGAGGTCCTGGCGCGTTCGCTGACACCCGCACGGAACGAGCCGCTCGCGCCCGAAACTTGGTTGTATGCATAGCCTGGAAAGCCATCGACATAGGGCCAATAGTAAAAGTCCTCGCCACAGACCTTGGCCACGCGCGCAGCCGGGTCGATGTCGCTCCCGTAGTCGCCATAGGACCCGTCCACGATGATGCGCTCGGGGGAGCCGTCGGCACAGTCCTGCAGATTGAATCGCGTCCCCATGAAGCGCGGCAACCACTGCACTTTGCGCTGCGCGTTGGCCACATTGCTAAAATCAGAGGCTGACACGTATTGCGACAACGGTCCATCGGGCAAGTCCGCTCCGATACTGATCGAATAGGCATGAAGTAGGTCGTCGTGCCGCAGATACGGATACGGTTTGTTCTCACCGCAGGAAGCCCAGGTACCGCCGCCTCCTGAAGGGTTTGTGATCGAACCGCCGGCCGTCATGTCGTGGCCGGTCACCCACTGAAACCGCACCGGGTCATCGGCGCCGCTATCCCCATCCCCATCCCCATCCCCATCCCCATCGCCGTCTCCATCGCCGTCTCCGTCGCCCCCGCTCACGCACCTCGCATCATAGTCCCCGCAGCAGTCACCATTCCCCACGCAGCCCGTATCGCACCAACAGCCATCGGGGGATTGGCCGCCGCAAGCCCCCTCGCAACTCGGTCCGCAGGCGGCATCGTAGTCGCCACAACAGTCGCCGTTGCCGACGCAGCCCGTATCGCACCAACAACCGTCGGGGGACTGACCGTCGCAATGGCTCTCACAACTCGAGCCTCCGCCGCCGCCGCCGCCTCCTCCTCCTCCTCCTCCGCACTCGGAAGAATAGTCGGCGCAACAATCGCCCCAGGACGCGCACGCACTGTCACATTTGCACCCCGACGGCGCCGTTCCACCGCAATTGTCGGCACAGCTATCCCAGCCCCCCGAGACACACTCAGCCGCGTAATCGGGGCAGCACTCGCCCCAAAACTCGCAGTCCGACGTGCACGAACAACCCGACGGCGCGTACCAACCACAGTTGTCCTGACAGCTCGAGAACCCACCTCCAGACACGCATTCTGTGGTGTAGTCGGGGCAGCAGTCGCCGTACGCCTCGCAGGAGCTGTCGCAAGCGCACTGGGCCGTCACGTTGCCGCAGTTGTCCTGACAACTGCCGGTATCGCCGCCTCCTCCAGTGCCACTACTGCACGCGGTGGGCACCTCGTTGAGGTTCGCCGGAGGCGCCATGTGGTCGAAGGTCATCAACGCATAGCTCGCACGGGCCTCGGTCGCGGCCACCACAGCGTGAATGGCCCGTCGCGCCGCGTAGATCCGACTGTGCTCCGAGGCGTCCTCGCTCTCGCAGTGCGCCCATGTGCAACCGGTTTGGCTAGTGTCGGTTTTCCACGACATCGAACCAGACGAATCGAGCACAAACAAGATACGCGGCCGGATCCCTACGAAATGGTCGGCACGAAGGATGTAGTACGGGTCGAGGCGAGCGGAGCTTCCTCCCGGGGCGAGCAAGCTCCCGATCACAAGCAAGAGGGTGCCCACGACGTTGGCGACGCGGAGCAAATGAACTCGAGGCAGGGATAGCATGGTGAAACCGCTGCGTGTGACGCCGAGACGGCGCGCCGTCCTCGTGACACAGCCGGTGCACGAGTGGCCACGGGACACGAACATGCGTCTCCCGCGGCTGAACTGTAGCCCAGAAAACACAACAATCCATCCTCGTCCCTCGTGGACCGGACTCGGCCCACCCTCGCTGTCTCGCCCTTCGGAACCGGCGCGTCACGGTCCACTCGACGACGGCGGGCCAGGCAGACGACAGCATGCTCGTCCCACCTACACCGAGTCCGCGCTCGTCACAGGGTGGGTGGTGTCGCTCATACTGCGACACTCACGCGAACCGGCGACAGTGTTGCGGGCGCGTAGCATGGGTTTGGGGACAGCGCGCGCCCGCGCGACCGGTTACGGCCCGCTCACGACGTCGAGCCCGAGCGCCTTCCAGGCCATCGTCCCGCCGGTGATGCTGCGAACATTCTCGTAGCCCAACGACTTCAGGAATAAGAGCCCGGACAACGACGCATTGCCACGTTCGCACACCGTCAACAACATGGCACGGCGATCGTCGGGCAGCGTGCTCACGAACTCCCGCATCTCACCCAAGGGGACGCTCACGGCCCCGGGCAAATGCCCGTCGACGAATCGCTCGTACGCGCGCACGTCGAGCACGACGGGTCGGTCGCCACGCCCCATCTCGCGCGCGGCCGCGTCGGCGCTGATCGTCAGGTCTTCGTTGTGGCGCACGTTCTCGATAAGTTCCGCCAGCATGCGCTCGCTAGGGCTCCCCGACGATCCCGCCGCAACCTCGGGGAGATGCTTGGTCACCGATGACGCGTACTTGAAGGCACTGTCGGGAAAAATCACCACCACAAGATTGCCCGGTTCGTCCGGCACAATCCGAAACGCCCCTGCGAGCGCCATCCCCGAGCTCGGGCCGGCGATCAGGCTCTCCTCCCGGTTGAGCCGCAGACACAAGTCGAAAGCGTCACGGTTGCTCACTTCGATCAAGCCGTCGTACTCATCAGGAGCGAAGAGTTCCGTTTGCTCCAACTGACGGATACTCCGCACGCCGGGGATATCGTGCCCCTCGCGCGGGTGCACGCCCAGCACCGAAATCCTGTCGCCCTTCTCCTTCAAGAAACGACCGGTCCCTGTGATGGTGCCACACGTACCGAGACCCGCCACAAAATGCGTGATGCCGCCGTCGGTCTGCCGCCAAATCTCGGGCCCCGTGGTGCGGTAGTGAGCTCCCGGATTCGCCGGGTTCGCGTATTGGTTCAACATCTGGAATTCTGGGCGTGCTGCGAGATCGAGAGCCTTGGCGATGGCGCCCTCAGGAGCACCGGGCGCGGGACACAGACTGTCCTCGAGCTCCATGACTTCTGCCCCGAAGAACCGCAACATGGTGCGCTTCTCCTGTGGGATGGCAGTGGACAATGGCGTCGTGAGCTTGTATCCGCGGGCGTTCGCAATCATGGCCAGCCCCATGCCCGTGTTCCCCGAGGTCGGCTCCACAAGCCGTTGTCCGTCATCCAGCACGCCCCGCGATTCCGCATCCCGGATGAGATTGGCGGCGACCCGGTCCTTGACTGCGCCAAAGGGGTTGTACCATTCAAGCTTGGCGTACACCCGCGTGTGTTCGAAGGGTGAGACCCGATTGATCCGCACCAGTGGCGTTGGGTTTTCTTCGCACGGTAGAAGATCCAAGATCGAGTCGTAGACGCGTCGCTGGTGATCGGGCATGTCGCAGGTGGCCTGGCGTGAGGAACGGGTCCAGGGCGGAGACCTATCGTAACAGACAGAAGTCTGTGGGGTGCAGCCGCACCGTCCGTGCACTTCGCCACCGCGTGCGTACCAAGATCCCCCATACGATCCGGTATGTCGTGTCGCTAACATTTGGATCGTGCAGTGTTAGCGACTACGCCCACGTCCAACTCATACCCGTGCTCCGGGCTTGGACACGGCATCTCGAAACCCGCGCCCCCTGGCCATACGGGCGGCCGGACGGCCTCACGCCCCGGTTCTCACATCGGTCTGAGCGAAAGGGAGCACATCCTGTGCTTCCCACCGGGGCCAGACTCGCGTAACGTGCTTTGTTTGGAGACCATCATCGCCATACCCGCACCACTCTCAGTCCTCGTTGCGCTGACTTCCTTCATCTGCGCTTCGACCGCGTGTTCGTCGAACGACCCACTGGGGGATGAAACCGGCACAGACGCATCCTCCACACAGACAGGTGGACCAGGCGACGGCGATGGCGATGGCGATGGCGATGGCGATGGCGATGGCGATGGCGATGGCGACGGCGATGGCGATGGCGACGGCGATGGCGATGGCGACGGCGATGGCGAGACGAACACCGGAACCGGAGCGGCAACGGGCGCCAACACGAACTCCGGCACCGGCACCGGCACCGGCACCGACACCGACACCGACACCGACACCGGCAGCACGGATGATGATGATGATGATGATGATGATGATGACGATGACGATGATGGCGAGAACGACTCGTACAACGCCTGCGACGAGTGCGAGGGCAACGTAGAATGTATCGAGGACGAAGAGGGCGAAGTCCAAGGGGAAGTGTGCGCCGGCGAGTGCGAGGAAGACGACGACTGTCCCGACCCTTGGAGCGGCGAGTCGTACCCACAATGCGTAGATGTGCAAGGCGACGGCGAAATCAGTAGTTTTTGCGTCCTCGAATGTGGCGACGACGACGATACTGTGGCGTGCCCGGACGGCATGACCTGCGGTACCGTCCGCGTGCACAAGGGTATGGACCCCGACAAGAGCATGCGCATCTGCGTGTGGAGCTAGGCGACGCGTCGTCGCGCGGTCGTTCGCGCGACACGCGATGGCTCATTTCGGGGCCACCGACCCGAAACTCCTCTTCGGGTACCCACCTGCACGACCCCGGGCTAAGCTGACCGTGTGTCGTTGGGCCGTCGAACCATCGCTAGGTATGGCCTGGGCGGTTTGTTTTTCCTCGCATGTGGCGGCCTAGGTTTGGGCCTTCGCGTCACAAAACTGCGTCAATCCCGGGTCCCCCTCGCCGCCCTCAGTCCGCGCCGCTACTCGGTCCTGGCCGCCCTAGCCGATCGCATCACGCCGGCTGCACCACCTTTTCCTTCACCCAGCGAACTACAGGTCGCGGAAACGATCGACACCTTCCTCGCCCGCTCGCCCGCGGGTCTGCGCGACGAGATTGGCATGTTGCTCGACCTGCTCGAAAATGCGCTCGCGGGCCTGTTGCTCGACGGTCGCCCGCGCACATTCAGCGCCTGCTCGCCCGACGAACAAGACCGCGTGATTCGTGCGTGGCAGACGAGTCGTATCGGCGTACGACGCAAGGGCATTCGCGCCCTCCAAACACTTTGCGGTGGCATCTACTACGACCACCCGCTCGTGTATCCGGCCATCGGCTACGCCGGTCCACCTCCCTATGCCGCCGGCCCACGGAGAGACACTCCCAATGCGAACGAGGCGTCCCCTGGGCGAACGAGGCGCAGACCCAAATGACCCGGCATGGCGTCCACAGCAGCGCGACGCTCCACAGCCATGTGGAACGCCGGTGCGACGTGTGCATCGTTGGTTCGGGAGCGGGCGGAGCCGTCCTCGCCGCGCAGCTGGCAGCGCGTGGACTACATGTGGTGATCCTCGAAGAGGGGGGCTACCACACCGCCGAGGATTTCGACCAGACCGAGACCACCGCGTTCCCGCTGCTCTATCAGGAGTCGGGCGGCCGAGCGACTCGAGATCTGGCGATCAACATCCTTCAAGGACGCTGCGTCGGAGGTGGCACCACAGTCAACTGGACGACCTGTTTTCGCGCCCCCGATTCCACGTTGGCCCGCTGGCGTACCAAGTTCGGCGTCGAGGGTCTCGACGGGCACACCCTCACGCCGCACTACGAAGCAGTGGAGAAACGGCTCAATATCCAACTGTGGCCTCCCGGTGCCGCGAACGCCAACAATGTCGTGTTGCAACAAGGTGCAGCGTCCCTCGGCTGGACGACCCGTACGTTGCGACGCAACGTGCGAGGCTGTGCGAACACCGGCTATTGTGGCATGGGCTGCCCCGTGGGAGCCAAACAGAGCATGACTTCCACCTACATCCAAGACGCGCTCTCTTCGGGCGCCACGCTGTTCACCCACACGCGGGTCCAACGTTTCCGCGCCAGGCGTGCGCGCATTGTCAGCATCGAAGCAGAAGTCCTCGACCCCAAGACCAACCGTACCAACGGAATCCGCGTCGAGATACGTCCCAAAGTCGCGGTCTGTGCTGCCGGAGCGATCAATGGGCCCGCCCTCTTGTTGCGTTCATCACTCGATTTCAACGGTCGTGTCGGACGCCGCACCTTCCTCCACCCCGCGGTACTCATCGTGGGAGAGTTCGACCGAAAGATTCACGCTTCCGCCGGCGCCCCACAGGTTTTTTCTTCGCATCAGTTCGCTCACCGAGGCGAACATCGGGTCGGATTCTTCGTGGAGACGGCCCCCGTGCATCCGATTCTCGCTAGCAGTGTGCCGCGTACCTTCGGAGTCAACTATCACAAATTTATGGCCAAGTTCGATCGCATTTCAGCCCTGATCGCACTATGCGAGGATGGCTTCGTACCCGGAGATGAGGGCGGGACCGTGCGACTGCGATGGAACGGACGCGCCGTGCTGGACTACCCGATCCGACCGCCACTCACCGAAGCATTTCGGGCGGCACACGTGGCGTTGGCCCGCCTCACCCTCGCTGGCGGGGCGAAGACAGCCCACAGTACCCACACCCATCCGCTACAGATCAGTACGAACCGGCACTTGGCGCGGCTCGATGACGCTCCCTACGGGGCACACGAGCACTATATTGGCAGCGCGCATCAAATGGGTGGCTGTGCGATGGGGGCCAACAAGGCAACGAGTGTCGTAGACTCGGAGCTTCGGCACCACGAGATTCCAAACCTGTTTGTTGTGGATGGATCTGTGTTTCCCACGGCTCTCGGCGTCAATCCGAGCGAAACAATCTACGCGCTGGCCCACTGGGCGGCGGATACAGTAGCGCTCGCCGTGTGACGGGGAACAGACGCCCACAGACGCCGTGACGCCCGCAGGTGTCAACCCCGCGCGAACGTCGTGGCCCGACCCGGCACAAACCCAAACACGAACGCGCTAAAGTAAGCTCCGCCGCGCCCGTCTCACACCGCATGCCACACGCGACACCCACCGATCCGCTCGTCGGCACCTCGCTAGCGGACACCTACGAGATTGTGCGCGTCGTCGCCGAAGGCGGGATGGGCCGCGTCTACGAAGCGCGTCATTCGAGAATCCGCACCAAGCGACTGGCGATCAAGGTCATCCACCCGGAGCTACTGCGCAATCCCGAGATCGTCGCGCGCTTCCAACGTGAGGTCGAGGCCTCGGCTGCCATCACAGACCCGCACGTGGCCGGTGTGTACGACGTGGGGCGCACGGCCACAGGTCAGCCGTTCCTCGTGGCCGAGTTTCTCGAGGGCCGCGACCTCGCGGAGTTCCTCGAAACATTCCCCAAGCTGCCGGTGGGTTTCGCCGTTCGACTGCTGCGACAGGTATGCCGGGGGCTGTCGGCCGCCCACGCGAGCGACGTCGTTCACCGCGACGTCAAACCGGAGAACATCTTCTTGTCTGGAGATATGCGGCGGCCGCACGTCAAAGTCGTGGATTTCGGCATCTCGCGCCTCGACGACGGCCAGGCCAAAAATCTCACCCAAACCGGGGTGGTCATCGGCACGCCAGCGTTCATGCCCCCCGAGCAGGCCAAGGGCGCGCGCGTGGATCACAGAGCCGACGTCTACGCCGCGGGAGCCGTGCTCTACACCACTGTGACCGGTAGCGATCCCTTCGCCTCGGAGTCGAGCGCGGAGGCGCTCTTCGCCGTGCTCACCCGTGAGCCCACACCACCGCGAGAGCTCGAGCCATCGATTCCCGCCCACCTAGAAGCGATCATCCAAAAGTCGATGGCCAAAGATCCCGACGATCGTTTCGCCACGATCGACGAGTTTTCCGCCGCGCTGGCGCCCTACGACCCCGATGAAAGCGTGCAGCTGGCGTTCCCTGGGGAAGAGACAGACGCAGGTAGCGCGGCTTCCCAACCAGCGCAAGTCGCCGCGCAGGAGGCCAGCGCCCGTATGGCTCGCACGAGCCTGGTCGCGCTGCTCACGTTGGCGGCGGTGTGGATCGTCGCCGGCCTGATCACAGTCGGCGGGGCCCTGGTGCGGATCACATCTGGCCCGCACACGAGGTTGACGGGGGCCGAGGCCAACCTCTTGGTGCTTGCCGTGCTCGCAGCACTCCTCACACCTTCGATCCTCGGCGTGCGCGCAGTTTGGCGTGAGGTATGGCCCAATACCGCGAAGGTTGTGACCTTCGTTGCACGCCTGCGCGCGCCCATCATGACGACGGTGGCGAGCTACGGCGTATTGAGCCTGATCGTGCGCATGACCGAGGCTGTGTTCCTGCAGCATGCGGGGAATCTGTCGTGGCCTGGCTGGGATCTCACCTTCGTTCTGGTCAGCGGACTCGTCGGCACCGCGACGTATTCCCTGCCCCGACTCCGCACACGCCTCGCGCCAGAAACGATCGCCCGATTCGAGACACTGCCCGCTGGCGCGCCCGCGGTCGCGTTGCTGTTGGCCACCGCGATCATCTTGGTGACGGCAGTCTCTGCACGCGGCCGCACCCACACGCGGGCCACAGCGGTACGGGCGGCGAATCCCCCCGCCGCCGACGCGACCACACCGAACGGAGGCCCGGGCAGAGCGGCGAATGAATCGCACGCTAGTACCGACCCCGCCGACGTGGCACCGGCGGAAGCCCTGGAACGGGCGCGGGTCGGAGGCGCGGCGGCCCTCGCCACCCTCAGCGACCAGCACCGGAACGACCCCACGGTGTTCCGCGCGTTGGCTCTAGCACACGCCTCGGCGACGCCACCGGATCAAATAGCCGCGCTCACTGCGTTGGGACGCGCCTTCCAGCTCTCGCCCGCGCTGGCAAACGACACGGCATTGCGGGAGCTCATTCACATCGCCAAGACCGGGGCCGCGGACGCGCGGGACTACGTGGGCAAGCTGCTCGCCAACCCCGATATGGGTTCGCACGGTCCCGATATCCTCTTCGCCTCGATCCAGGCGAACGACGGTTTCGCCACCCAGGCCGCCCAGATTCTCAGCGATTCCACGGTCAGGGGTCGAGCCACTCCAGCGCTTCGGATCGCCTTGGACCTGCATGAAGCGAACACCTGCAAAGAGAAGGTCGCGCTACTCGATCGGGCCGACGAAAACGGCGACCCACGTAGCATCAAGGTGCTCGAGTCGGTCGCCAAAGGCCCCAGGCGGGGCTGCGGGTTTCTTGGGAACCGCGCGTGCCCACCCAAGTGCCGACGCGGCGCCAAGAAAATGAGGGCGACGATGGCCAAGATCCGGGCCCGGGGGAGCGCGCCATAGCGGTGCACGATGCGTTCGTGCGCGCAGACGGCGGACGCACCCGCGCCGACCGTCGCTGCTCGCCCATCTCAACCGGGCGCCGTCTCGTCGCCCGCGGAGTGACGCACCTCGCGTCCACCCCTTGGGCGACGCCTCCGTGGCTCAGGCGCGATTCGGCTCGGGGTAGGCCACCGGCGGGGGTGGCCCCACGGGACGGAGAAGCTGGCGCGTAAGGCGGACCAACGACTTCACGATGGCATGACCTTTGATGAACACCACACTGACGACGTGCTTCTCATCACCCGAGACGAAGACCACGTGATCGCCCACGAGTACCCGGATAGAAGGCTCATTGGCGATATGGCGCAAGCGGACGGCCTCCAAGACGATGGGTCGCCAACGATCGTCGCCGGCCCAAGAGGGCTCCCCGGCCATCTGCTCCGCGGTCATGTCAAGCACAGCCACGATGCCATCGTGGTGCAATAGGCGTTCGATTCTGCTCATTACTGTCATCGACTCTTCCCGGTGAAAGGGCGTGGCCGGGTTCTACCTGAATCTGTAGCAAGCGTCAAACGCGCGCAGACAGTGCCCGTCGTACACCACTCACGCAACGCCTCGGAAACCGCGCCTGAGGCGCATTCTCGGTGCAAGGCACCTGGCGTCACCCGTGGAGCCTCGTCCCGGTTTCGTCGTAGTCGCCGTTCCGCGGCCGCCAGCCCGCGACCCGGGGTCAAGGACCCAGCAGTCGTCTGGAAACCTGTGTGATGAGCGGATACCCCGCGCGGTGGTCGTCGAGATCGATGGCCCAAAACATGGCACCGCCCAGGGCTTTCGCCTGCAACAGATCCAGCTTCTTGGCGTACGAGCGCCCATCTTCGTAGGTGATCCAGATCTTTTGGTCCGCACTGTACGCGTACGGCGTCTCGCTCGCCGCGTCCCATCCCCACGCGTAGCCCCCCCCCCCTGCGCGAAGCTCCGCAATCTCATACGAGGCGAGGTAGCCCTCCTCTTGGGTGCATGGGCCCATCGGACCGGGTCCGGTCCCCGCCCCCCCCGCGGCTGCGGACGACACCCCCTTCCAACTGCGCCCGTACGTCGGCATGCCGAGCACCAGTTTGTGACTGGGAACACCTGCGGCCAGGTACGCATCAATGGTCTGGGTGAGATCGGGACCGCCTGCCCGCAACGGCGCCAGCGGACCGGTTTTCGTGCTCCACGAGCCGTTGTAGTCGTACGCCATGACATTGATCCAATCGAGTGGCTTCTGGATCGCGCCCAAGTCCATGTGGCGAAAATAGTGCTCGCTCGCAGCAGCCGCGATGGTGAGCAGCAATTCGGATCGACCGCTAGACGCGGCCTCAGCGTGCATCGCGGCCCGGAACTCCACCAACAAACGGGTAAAATTCGCAGTGTCCCGTGGCGCGCCCCCCCGGTCCGGCGCCCCCGGGTATTCCCAATCCAAGTCGATACCATCGAAGCCGTGTTCGCGGACGAACGCGATGGCGTGGCGAATGAACTGCCCCCGGGTCTCGGGGGCTGCCGCCATGGCGCCGAACACCCACTGCGTGGGTGGGTCGTTGAAAGTCCAGCCACCGACGGAGAGCAACGTTCGAAGCTTGGGATTCTTCTGCCGCAATTCGTTCACCTCCCGGTAGAGGCGTGCGACATCGGAAGCTTCGGTAGCAGCCAGACGAAACATGGGATGCTTCTCGTCTCCGTACTCGATCGTAGCGAACGCATAGTTGATATGCGTGAACAGCTGGGCGTCGATGTGACGCACCTCGAATTTGCACGTTCCGGGGCGATGCTGGGCCCAGTTCGTGAAGTAACCCACCACACGAGGACGGGTGTCGATCGGTGCGTCGACAACGGGATCTGTGATCGGCAAGGCCGCGAGCACGTCGGAAGCGTCGGCGGCCGTCGATGTTCCAGCCGCGCCCGCCGACAAGGGAATAGACGACGGGGACGCGGTGCAGGAAAGGGTGGTCATGAACGACAACATCGCGGACAAACGTCGGGCAAACATCGGGATCTCGGCGCGAAGGTAACACAACCCCGACCTCGGCAAGCACCTGTTCCCTCCAGCCAAAACACGGCAACTACACCCCACAAGCTGGTCCGCATGGCCGACGGACACCTCCCTCAACTCAAAACCGCATGCGGAAGCCGCCCCCCATAAACGTAGGCGTGACGAGAGCTGTCGGCACGAAAGTTTCCCCCCCACGCCTGCGACGCTTTTCGAGCACGAGGACCACCACACCAGAGCTCACCAGCACGAGACTCGCCACGCCCGCTACCAACGCAACGGTGGCTTCGTGGCCCCCGATCCACCCCTGCTGGTACAGCGCTGCGCCATCGATATCAGCAGAACCGGTCTGCTCCGAGGTGGCGAGGATCTGTTTGCGGAGGCGGCCAGCCTTGTACACGCTGGCAGCCGCGCCCCACACCGCTGGCAGCAAGGCCACGACCCCCCCTAAAGTCAATCCCACGCCCACGCGAAACATTCGATCACTCCCCGTATGCCACGATGGCCGGTCGTCTTGGCCGACCTCGCGTGCCCCACCGCCTTGAGCCAGCACGTGCTCCGCTCCGCGCCCGCTCCGCGAGACCTCGGGTTCGCCCGTGCCTCGGGGCTTCGCGTGTTCTGCAAGCAGCTGATGCACCTCATCTCGGCGGTCCGCCACGTGGGGCCACAGTTGCCAGCGCGAACCGTAGAGCGCCACCAGTTCCCGCTCGTAGCCACCCACCACATCCGCCGCCGCGCGCAGGTGCTTTGCGTCGGCGTCCTCTCGGTAGGCGTGTACGTACACCAGCAAAATCCAGTTGACCGTGTTCGCCCGAATCGTGCTCGTTCCCGGTGACTCGGGCTGTAGCTTGAGCGCTTCGGACCACAGTCGGCCCGCGCGATCGTAGTGACGGGCTTCATAGGCCCGTTGGCCATCCGCATAGAGTGCTTCCGCGCGAACGGACGACGACATCCGCGAGAACGACGACGGCGTCTCGGCGCGGACCGGGTGGTGTGCCACGGCCGTGCCGAACACCCACAGGCCGAACCCGAGCAGCCACTTGCGCCAACCGGCTCCGGGTCGCGTCGCCATACTCGATCCTCTTCTAAGACCGAAGCGCACAATGTACAGGCACACAACGGTCCGATCTCGAACGCGAAGGGTGCCCCCATGTTCGCGTTCGGATATCCCGGCGTGCCGGTCCAACCGAGCCCGGGACGGGCCCGCGCCGCCCGGCCCGTTCCACCCGAGGCCCCCGATCCGCGCGCCCCACACTTTCGCGCTTTTGGCACCCGTGCCCCAGCGCGTGCGATCGCGCGGACCCGCGCGATGAAAACAACCAGATGAGGGGGTGGGCAGCAGGAGAGCACGTCGGGAGAGCAGCGGGACGCGTGGGACCAGCGGCGATACGTGTCGGGGTAGCGCAACGGGCACATTGCGCAGTATCTTCCGCGGCATGCTCCGCTCTGCCCTCGGCTCCCGGCTCCACATTCCCAAAAACGCCCTCGTTGCGTTGTTGGGCGCCGTATTCCTCGTTCAGTCGGGCTGCCTGTGCGGCGCCGAGGAAACGTCGTCGGCGCCACGGCGCAAGGTCAAGGAACTCAAGCCATCTTCGCTCTCGAACGTTGCGTTTAGCGAGGGTGAAAAAGGCGAACCGAGTCGAATGGGCTGTGCCGACGGGCAGCGGGAGGGTTTTTCCGACCATGGCAAGTTCAAAGACATCGCTGGATGTCTGGGTAGTTGGGACGGCCACAAGAGCCTCCGCGACGCGCCCACAGGAACTGCGTGCGGCGACGACAAAGGCCCCTGCACGACACCTGCCGACGTCTGCGCGACCAACTGGCATGTCTGTGGCACCTCGGGTCGCGCGCAAGACCTCAGCGATCGCATCGACGCCGACGCATGCAACGACTACGCGGGGCCCGGTAAATTCATCGCGGCGATGAGCCATGGTCAGTCACCGGTGGTGTGTCCCCCCACCCCCGACGAGGACACGATCTTCCCTTGTATGGAAAAGGGCCTTTGCGCCGAGACCGTCTGCTGCGGTGACGGGTGCGACTTCGGCCATTGCCGCGATGCGATCTGGCTCGAAAGCACCAAAATCTCACTCGGCACGGCGGAAGGCTGTGGCGCGGTGAGTTCCGACGCCAACGGGGGCATCTTGTGCTGCCGCAACGGCGACCGCGATGCGAAGAAGGCCGCCGACGGCAACGCCGGCACGGAAGCCAATGCGCAACCGGAGCAAGCGGGAAAACCGGCGGGGAACGGCACGGACACGCCCTAACGCCACCACACCAGCGAGGCCGATCGCCGCCGCCACGCGGCGATCGCTGGTCGTCGAGGTCCGCCAGCGGCCTGGCGCCCGCGCGCAACTCCGGACACGCATGGAGGTGCATGGCCACGCCGAAGATAAGGCCGATGCCTGGCGCGAGATGCCTCTGCGCCCTCGATCGGCTCCCGCGATGTCAACCCTCGGGAACCACGCTGCTCAGTACCCCCCCTGTCATGTCGGAATAGGTGTAGGGAGAATTGAGGCCCGTAACTTGGACGACGGTAAGATCGTCGGCGTCGATCTTGTAGGCTCTATTCGCGTCCCGGTCCACAATCCATGGATTGCCATCGAAGTCGATACTCGCCCCCCACGGCGCGAGACAGTTGGGCAGATTCACATCATCGAGATAGAGCTCCGCGTCAATATCGTATCGTTTCGCCGCGCACGGTTTTTGCGCCGCGATCCAGACAGTGTTTTGCTCGTCGATCGCTAGGCCGAACAGGCTTTGGGTGGTCTTCGCTCGTTCCGCGAGTTCACGCGTGTCGATGTCGAACTCGTACAGATGTCCCGACTGGCCGCCGATCCACAAGTTTCCCTCAGAGGCCACGGTCATGCCGTAGAACTTCTCGACCCAGGCCCCGGGCAGCGGGAAGGTCCACCGCTCCTCGGTGAGATTCGCCGCATCCACGTGCATCACGGTATTCTCCTTGCCGATCGCCCAGAAGTCGCCGCTGGGCCCGATCGCGCCCCCATAGATGCCCTGCCCGTAGGTCTGGAACCATGCCGACACCACGATATCTTCCTCGATCTCCCCCGTCTCGCCGTTGAGACGCACGACGTGCCCCTGATCGGGCGCGTTGCGGAAGCCTACCCAGACGTTGGGGTCCGCTATCGCCCCGTTCGGCCCCTCTATCTTGTCGAAATCCCATGCCAGCGCCCGCGATCCCCCGGATCCGCCAGCAAAGCCCGGGTCCGCGGACCAGATCATGCATTCGTCGGCGAGCCAGGCGCGCACGTCATCGGGGCCACTCGAAGTCTGGATATCCCCATCGCCGTTTCGATCCACACAATCGCGTCTCCTGGCCGCCAGCTTCACCACCGTGCCCGAGCCGCGGTTGGCGACCACCACATCGGCCTGCAGATTGACCGACGTGCGGGAAGGTTGAAGATTCGTGCCAGCAGGCCCGGTACGATACCGACCTTCCTCCACCGCGGTGCGAGTGTCGATCTTTGAAAGCGTACCCTCGCCCGTGTTCGCTATCCAGATGTAGCTGAGTTCCTGCTGCCCACCCTCACCCTCACCCGGGTCGCCGATATCGAATTTTGGGCCCTCTTCATCGTCTTCATCGTCTTCATCGTCTTCATCGTCTTCATCGTCTTCATCGTCTTCATCGTCTTCATCGTCTTCATCGTCTTCATCGTCTTCATCGTCTTCATCGTCTTCATCGTCTTCAT
>JAZGFE010000125.1:0-7367 GCA_036479215.1 Nannocystaceae bacterium
ATCGAGCCGATCATAGTCTCTCCTCCCTATCGCTTGTTTTAGGCCTAGTCTCCAACTGCCGGGGAAGCGCAAATCCCTGCTGCGAATCGTCCAATGACAAATTCGCGTGGCCGCAGGGGAGCCGCACCCTCTGTGATTCGAGACGCACACTCCCCGCTGAGCACCAGGCGCTACCCCCGCTCGCTCCCGAACTTGCGCGAGCCGATTCTGCCCTGATGAATGAGCGCGCATGGGCTCTTCAGCGCGCTCGAGTTCGTTTTCT
This sequence comes from Nannocystaceae bacterium, assembly GCA_036479215.1. Classification (GTDB taxonomy): domain Bacteria; phylum Myxococcota_A; class Polyangia; order Nannocystales; family Nannocystaceae; genus FL481. The sequence goes on from JAZGFE010000125.1 coordinate 263, forward strand.
CTCGTTTTCGTGCGCGATAGAAGGGCGCGGCCGCGACCTCGGAGACGTCGCAGATTCATCGACCGGCCAGCGGGAATGGTCGCGTAGTGACCGGCCGGAAGAGCCCGACCTGGGTCGCAAGAATCCGCCACCGCCACCCGCTCCGAGGAGGTGCTCGCAGCCGCGGCCGCGGATGGGAGCATGGGTGTCGAGTGGGTCCGAATCGGACGCGTCGCCCGTGAAGTCACGCTCATTGCCGCCATTCGATTCGACTGCGGGGTTCGGGTCCCTGCGTGCCAATGTCGGGTGAGACGTTTGGCGCAACTAAGACGAACACCCCCTGATCAAAAATGGCGATCAGGGAGAGCACGGCCTTGCCGTGACCCTGTGCTCCGGGTAGATCACCGTAAGCGTTCACGCCCCGATATTTGTTGACGCGAACCAGATAGGCCACACCGGTGGGCGAACGGCATACTCAGGGCTTCAAGCTCCTCTCGGGCATGACCATAGTCGAAAACCGGGGGTGCGGAGGCGTAGTGCTCACGCGATCGTGGGGTCCTCCGAGTCTGCTCGAACGGTGCGACAAGGCATCCCGGATTTCGCGCATGGCCCTGCGGCGCGCGAGCTCATCATCGATTCGTTTGTCCACGAGGAAGACCTAATCGTGATCCACCTGCGCCGCATGAGAACGTTCGACGCGAATCAGGATGGCCGTCGCTACGAGAACAAGCGACCCAATCCACCGGCGTACGCTGCAACTCGGCTCCCAACGACATCGGCGCCGGGATTGAGCCGTCCGGCCGAACGTGATCGTGACGCGCACTTCGATACGGTGGGCCATCGCCCCGTCCATCTCGCAACGTCCATCGCCACGCCCATCTGCTGCACATCGGAGGCCTCTGCCGGACGCTCGCCTGCGGGCCCTGGTCGCTGCAATCGCTACCGAAGGCGGCGGGAGCTTGGGTTCCGCAGACGCGGGTCGGTCCACATTGGCGGCGCCTCCGAGGCCCCCGCGACCCCCCATCCTCACAATCGCGCCCACCTATCCCGGCGAGACGATGGTTCGCGCCCGGGACGAGCGCGCGGCGCGTGGTCACCGCGGTGGGGCTTGAGCTAGAACCGCCCCGTGCCCGCGCCCCATAATTCGGCGGATAGCCCGGTGATGCGTCAGTGGCTGGAGATCAAGACGCGCTATCCCGACTCGATCCTCATGTTTCGTATGGGGGACTTCTACGAAATGTTCTTTGACGACGCGGTGACAGTGGGTCCTGTCCTCGATATCACGGTCACCTCGCGGGACAAGAACGCGCAGGACCCTGTTCCCATGGCTGGCGTACCCTATCACGCGCTTGGGGGCTATTTGCGTACCTTGGTCGAGCGCGGATTCAAGGTGGCGGTATGCGAACAGTTGGAGTCGCCCGAGGACGCCAAAAAGCGAAAGGGCCCGAACATTGTGCGGCGGGATGTTGTGCGGGTGGTGACCCCTGGCGCGCTTGTGGACGACGAGCATCTGCGTGGCGACGAGTCCAACTATCTTGTGGCCGTGTGTCCCGAGGACCGCCTGCCTGGCCCGGCGAGCGTCGCCGCTCTCGACATCTCCTGTGGTGAATTCATCACCTCCTATTGCCAAGACGGCGCCGCATTGTCGGCCGAACTCGCACGGCTCGTTCCCAAGGAAATCCTCGTCCCCGAGGCCGATCGCGCCGAGATCGAGCTCATGTTGGCGCCCGGGTGCCCGCCGCTCGAATGTGCTGTCGAGGCCGCGCCTGCCGAAGACCTGGCGGATCGCGTGCGTCACCTGCATGCCGAAGGCGGCGGCGAGAAGTTGCGCACCTCGCAGCTACATGCCGCGTGCGCGGCGTTGGCCTACGCCGAGGCCACCCAGCCGGGCCAGACCCTGCTCCTGCATCGCCTTCGAGTGCATACGCCCGATGGCCATTTGCTCCTCGATGAAACGTCACTGCGCAATCTGGAGGTCTTTCAAACCCTGCGTGAGGGCAGGCGCAAAGGCACTTTGTTTTGGGCTGTGGACGCAACACAGACGAGTATGGGTGCCCGCATGCTGCGGACGTGGCTGTCGGGTCCGTTGCGTGAGCGTGCGCCCATCGTCGCTCGCCAAGATGGGATCGAGGCGTTGCTGGCCGAGTCTCGCGTCCGCGAAGAGCTGCGGTCGCGGCTCAAGGATGTGCGAGATGTGGCCCGACTGGCCACTCGAGCGCGGCTTGGGTCCATGAACCCGCGCGAGATGGGCTCGCTGCTCGCCTCATTGTCGGTGTTGCCGGCGTTGGCGGCAATGCTGGGTGAAATGGCAGGTAGGCGCACGGATGGGTCGGTGCCCGCCGTCATCGAGCTCGGTGAAGATCTGTTCGAGGACCTCAGGGGGGAGCTGGCGCGGGTGTTGGTGGACCGTCCTCCGGCGCAAGCTCGAGACGGTGGCATGATCCGCGCGGGGGCGGATGACTACCTCGATGAGCAGGTGAAGCTGCGGTCGGGTGGGCAGGAGGCCTTGGCTGCCATCGAGCGGCGAGAGCGAGAGCGCACCGGTATCCAAACCCTAAAGGTGCAGCACAACCGCGTCTTCGGTTACTTTCTCGAGGTACCCAAGATCCACATCGCTCGCGTGCCGAATGAATACGTGCGCAAGCAGACGTTGGCGAACGCCGAACGTTACGTCACCGAAGAACTCGCCGAACTCGAGTCGAAGGTGCTCGATGCCCAGTTCAACGCCCAGGCCCGCGAACTCGTGTTGTTCGAAGCGCTCCGCGAGCAGATCAGCGAGGCTGGGGAGCGACTTTGTGATGTGGCAGAACGCCTGGCCCGGATCGACGTGATCGCCGGGCTGGCGCAGGTTGCCGAGACGTATGGGTACGTGCGCCCCGAGATTGCCGCCGACCCTGTGATCGACATCGTGGAGGGGCGACATCCGGTGGTCGAGCGCATGCTCCAGAGCGGGAAGTTCGTACCGAATGACGTGCGCATCAAGGCCAAGGCCGGTGGGGCCGAGTTCGGCAGACTGCTATTGATCACGGGTCCGAACATGGGGGGCAAAAGCACAGTGATGCGCCAGGTGGCACTGTGCGTTATCTTGGCCCAGGTCGGATCGTTTGTACCGGCCGTGAAGGCGAAGATCGGACTGGTGGATCGTGTCTTTACCCGGGTGGGCGCTGCGGATGACCTCGGACGAGGTGAGAGCACGTTCATGGTCGAAATGCGCGAAGCCGCTCAGATCTTGAGGGAGGCCACGCCGCGGTCGTTGGTGATGCTCGACGAGCTCGGTCGGGGCACGGCGACCTTCGACGGGCTAGCGTTAGCCTGGGCCGTGAGCGAATTCTTACACGATCAAATCGCTTGCCGAGTGTTGTTCGCCACCCACTACCATGAGCTTTGCGGTCTCGAGGGCCGGTTGGCAGGGGTGCGCAACGTACATGTGGCGGTCCACGAGCACCGGGGAAAGATCGTGTTCTTGCATCGCTTGGAGGCTGGGCCTGCTGGTCGTAGCTACGGGATTCAAGTTGGGAAGCTAGCGGGCCTGCCGGGCCGTGTGCTGCGACGTGCTTCTCGGATACTCGAGCGTCTCGAGGCACACGAACGTGGTGGCGGCCTCCCGCAACTCGAGTTGTTTGCCCCGCGTACGCCCGACGAAGCGCCTGCCGTCCACGATGGCGCAGGCGCCGAGTCCATCGCGTTGGAGTTGCGGGCCATGGCTGAGGAACTCCGAGATCTGGATCTCGACGACCTTTCGCCTCGCCGGGCGCACGACCTGCTGCGAACGATGCGGGCGCGACTCGAGACGTAGAGCCACGGCGACCCGCCTTGGCCCTGCCCTGCCCCTGCCCTGCCCCTGCCCTGCCCCTGCCCTATGTTAGGCTCCGGCCGACCATGACGGATCCGACGCAAATACTCGATTTTTGGTTTGGCCCCATTGCCGCCGACGGCACCGTGGGCACCAGCTATGTTCCACGCTGGTGGAAGAAAGACGCGGTCTTTGACGACGAAATCCGTAGTCGGTTTGGCGCACTTCATGCGTCAGCGAGTGTCGGCGAGTATGAAACCTGGTGTGGATCGGCCAAGGGGCGGCTCGCGTTGATCATTGTTCTCGACCAGTTTTCCCGCAACCTCTTCCGCGACGACCCCCGTACCTGGGCACAAGATGAACGCGCCTTGCGGTACGCCTCGGCGGCGCTCGAGGGCGGCGAGGATTCGCAACTCCCGGCCGTCCAACGACCCTTCCTCTACATGCCGTTCATGCACGCCGAGGATCTTTCGCAACAAGAACGCTGCGTGGCCTGCTTCGAGCGACTCGTGCGCGAGGCAGCCCCCGCGCTCACCGAGTCGCTGCAAGGCAACCTCCGTTTCGCGAAGATTCACCGCGACATCGTAGCCAGGTTCGGCCGCTTCCCGCATCGCAATGCCACGCTTGGTCGCCGTTCTAGCCCAGAGGAAGTCGAGTTCCTCACCCAACCGAATTCGTCGTTTTAGGGACGCTAGCCGCACCGTTGTCGTCTGCGGCGAGCGAGGATGAAGAGGGTGCCCAACAATGGAGGCAAAGCTCTGATCGTACGGACGAGCTCATCGAGACTGCAGCGGACTAGGCCTCCCACTTGCGTGCGCCGACGATCCGTCGTGTGCGCCGATGGACGGATGTTCGCTGTCGAAATCCTCGGCCTCGAACGAGACGCCGTCGCTGACGTCGGCCGACCGCAACGAGGGCATACGGATCTCGACGCCAATCGGTCGTTCCGAGTGGATAGAGTGATTCGTTGTCGAGATGTGAAGGGTCGAGCCGCTCCAGTCGGGCCGAAGACCTTCGGGTTCGGGATGGCGGCGCTCGCCTGCTCGTTCCTCGTGTGCTCAAAGCGGCGTTGGAGTGAAATGCGGACAGGGCTGCGGGCCAGCGCGGGCCAAAGGCCAAGCAGCTAAGCATCACCGTCCGCGAGGCACGAGGCAAAGCCCGCGCGAAGCGTGTCCTCGTCGAGGTCGAGTCCGAGGATGACGAGACGACTCGTGCGCTCCTCACGACCCCACGGCGCGCCCATCGTGACTTCGACCGCTTCGCTAACCCCCTGAACGATGACGCGTGTATCCACGCCGCGCACCGCCAAGATCCCCTTGATCCGAAGTAGTCGAGCTTCGATCGCACCGAGCACACTCTCCACCCAGTCGCCGAACTGCCGCTCGTCGAGCTCTCCGTGGTGCACAAGTGACACCGCTTGGATCTGGCGGTGGGCGGCATCGTTTGCCGCAGACGGCAAGATACGCAGTACGTCCCCTCGCGCTTCGAGTAGGCCGAGTAGGGTCTGCGCGCCCGAGGCCGAAAGGCGCCCTTTGTTCGCACGCGCAATCACGGCCCCCGGCGCGTACGCGGCGAGGTCGCTCTCCAGCGAGATGAGATCAGGCTCCGCGCACAGGTCGACATGCGACATGACCACGACATCCGCGAACCCCAGTTGCTCGATGGTGAGGCCGAACTTCAGCCTCTGGCGGGCCCGCGCCGCATCGATGACGGTGACGACACCGTCGACCGAAAGCTGGTCCCGCGCGATCCCTCGGGTCAAGACCTGGATGACCCCGGCGGGCGAGGCGGCACCGGAGGTCTCCAGGAGTATCCGGGTGGGCGTTGGGCTCGAGTCCGCGAACTCGGTCAGCGCGGCATCGAGTGCTGCGTTCGTAACGCAACAAACGCAGCCACCCGTGATCTCCCGTATCCGAGCGACCCGCCGGGCCAAAAGCTCCCCGTCGATTCCGACGACGCCCTGCTCGTTGACGATCACCACCGTGTCGCGCGGGAGCTGTGCGAGCCAGCCCTCAAGAAGCGTGGACTTTCCCGCTCCGAGAAAGCCTGTGACGACCGTGACTGGGATCCGTGCGTCCACGGTTGGAGCTTACCGCGTCTGGCCGCGTCTGGCCGCGTCTGGCCGCGTCTGGCCGCGTCTGGCCGCGTCTGGCATGGTCGCCGAGAGCGCCGCACCGGTGACCCCCACGGGCTTCGTCCAGCAATGCCCGGAGGAAGATCCAGAGCAATCTGCTGCCTACCTACAGGGGAGGAGGCAGCAGCGGCCCGTCCCCTGGACTGGTAGCGGCGCTACTTGGCTTCGAGCTTCGCTTTCGGACACCGCTTCGTCTCCATCGTCTTGTTGGTGTAAGGCGCGACGGGGCAGCAAGCTTGTCTATGACCCCCTCGCTTACACGTCGCAAGTCGATCAAGTTTGCACAATTGAACCTGAGATTCCCAGGCCCGCATCTGGTCTTCCAGGGCGACTATCTTTGCGAGTTGCTCCTGTCTGGTCCATGGGGGATCCCGGTACTCTCGCGCCGCGCTCAGTTGCGCGTAGGCGATAGATCGCCACACCCACGTACCCCGAGAGGTCGCGTCGATACTGATCCACGCATTGCACTCCATGAGCGTGGGGATCGCCCTCGGAGCACCGCCCGTGGCACGAATGCCGCGGAGTTGGTTTTGGGAGACATGAAGCATGCGCTGTTTCCGACAGGGGCCCGGGTAAGGTTTCCTGGCAGGAAAACGCCGAGCAAAGACTCCGACCTCCTTAAGGTATGCGACCCAGTAGTCCCACACGCAATCGATCTGCTGAAGGAGAAGCTGAAGTCGGCGTTGGCTCCGTCCCCGTTCGCAGACCTGGAGCGCACAAGGCTCGAGCCTTTCGATGCAGTCCGCCGCGAGCGGTTCGAGGACGAAGCACCGCGCTCACCGGACGGCGATGTGCCCCACGAATGAGTGGGGCTCAATATCGTTATACCCCACAGAGAGCTCGCGCGCAGCAGTGAGCCACAGGGTCGTCGCCCTTGCAAAGTTATGGGGCGTCAACGAGCGACTTGGCAAGATATTGAAGGTGACGGAGGCGAATCCACAACTGCGGACGGAACGACTGCGCCAGTGGAATGTCGAGTTTGACAAAGATGATGCGACCATTGATCATATCGAGGCGTACATTCAGGACACGCGGCGATTTCACGAAGGCGGTGACCTTGAAGTGCTGTTGGAGAACTCGGCAGTGGAAAGTTCTAGGGCGTGATCACGCCGCTATTTTGACCGGATGATCGGGTGAGGCGGCTCTACGTTTTCCTCGCAGTATTTTTGCGACTAGCGTCCTATCGCCGTTTGTGAGGA
>JAZGFE010000126.1:0-2125 GCA_036479215.1 Nannocystaceae bacterium
ACGGCGAACGCGTCCTATCAAACGCCGCCACGGCTGCCCGGACACTCGGCGCGGATGTCAACTCGGGCGCGCCGCCGCCGTGCCGCGAAGAAGCGGGATCTTCGGACACCTGGGGGTCAGGATCTCCGGTCACAAACATCGCAAGTCCGGCGGCCAGCGCCAGGCCCAGCGCGATCTTGGCAAGCGTGGCCCCAGACCCCGCCTTTCCGCCAGCGAAGGCGGAGACGCTCGGGGAAACGCCTGTCGTCGTGCTGCCGGCCTGCGGTGTGCCAGCGCTCGCATCGGCGCCTCCCGCGGGTGCATGGCCTCCGGCCTGCGAGACCGTCTCCGTCCCCGCCGCGGCACCGCCGTGGCCGAGCTGCGGCGCCAGCAGAGCCCACGTCCGCTCCCGCGCGCGCTCGGGGGGGCGCTCCGTTGCGGTTGCCCGCGCCCGGACTTGTTGCTGCCACGGTGAGCTGCGAAACGTGACCTCAAATTGACGACGCGCAGCACGTAGACGGCTGTACGCCGTGCCGGGGCTGATTCCCAACGCCTGCCCCAGCTGGGTTCGCTAGTAGCTTTCGAGCTCCGCGAGCACGAACACCTCCCGCTTGTTGGCATCGAGACTGTCTAGAAACCGATCCAGCAGTTCGCTCGCCTCAGCTTGGCTGAGTTTGTCGTCCAGATGTTCGGGCAATCGGGAAAATTCCCGCGACAGCGCTGCGTGCTTCCGGGCGGCACGTGCCTCCTTTCGGTGGTAGCGAAACGTGATGCGACGGGCGATACCGAATAGCCACGTTCGTATGCTTGATCGCCCCTCGAATCCGTCCAGCCGTCGATGACATACGACGAACACATCTTGTACCGCATCGTCGAGCATCCGCTGCGGCACGCCGAGCCGGCGCAGGAAAGTCCACACGTGATCGAAATACTCTCTGTAGACTTGAGAGAAGTCGTGGGAGCGGCCGGAAGATACGGAAAGCTGAATTTGCATCACGCTCGTCGTTCCGTGCGACGCGAGGTCGAGACGGTACGATCCGCACACCTCGGCGAGGCCACCGACACGCGAACCGCTTGCACCACCAGCCACGGTAGCGAGTCGTGAGCCCGATTGCGAATGTGATCCCAGCCCACCCCGAAAGGGGCGCCGACCGAAGCGCCCTTCCCAGCGTCCGCGGTCGCCGGGAACGAGCTCACCGCAAGTCGCGCACGGCCTGCACGGGCGGCGCGTCGCTGGTAGCGTCCGGCGGTGACCGTTTCCTCACCGTCGGAGCCGGACCTGGCGCCGCGCCGAACCGCAGCATGCCGCGCGACGCGGCGGTTTGAACTGGCCTACATGTGCCTCGCCGGGGTGTTCCTGGCCTCCCTCGTCGCCTGCAATCTCATCTTCCAAAAATTTTTCACGTTGTCTGTCGGGTTGCCCTGGGGGAGCACATTCGAACTGCAGCAGTCCGTGGGCATGTTGGCCTACCCGGCGACATTCCTCGTCACCGACGTGCTCTCCGAGATCTACGGTCGGCGAAAGGCGAGCAACGTCGTCGTCGCGGGACTGGTAGCCAGCGTGTTCGTGGTGCTGCTAGTTGAACTCGCCGATCTGACGACCAGTGCGGGATTCGGACTGAGCGACGAGATCTTCCATCAGGTCTTCGGCTTGAGCAAGATTTCCGTGTTCTCATCCATGGTGGCCTATCTGAGCGCTCAGTACGTGGATATCAGGGTTTTTCATCTGATCAAGCGCCTCTCCCGTGGCAAACACCTGTGGCTGCGCAACAACGCGAGCACGGCAGTCTCCCAATGCCTCGACACGTTGGTGGTGCTGACGCTGCTGGCCAGTTTCGGCGGCAGCGGCGTGACCTGGGATCGGATGGGCGACCTGCTCATCAATGGGCTCGTCTTCAAATGGGCGTTCGCACTACTCGATACCCCGCTGTTCTACGCGGCTGTTTTCGGATTCCGCCGTGCGTTTCCACAGATCGTCACCTCGACGCACCGAGGCGACCCGGGCGAGGACCGCGACCGCGACTAGGCCTAGAACAAGCGCAAAAAAAATCTGAATACTGTGAATTTACCTGAAAGTCCCCTTGTTCGTGTAGTTATGAGCAACAGCGAACACGCGCAACCGAGCGCAAAAGGCACTTTCAGGTGA
>JAZGFE010000127.1:0-12813 GCA_036479215.1 Nannocystaceae bacterium
TATTTTTTGCCGCTCGTTCCCTTTGTGGTGCTCCTCGCTGCGCTATTTGGAAGTTGGGTCCAACGAACCTTCAACACCCGCATTCTTGGCGCGTCAATCCTCGCGTTCTATGCCCTCCCGACGATCCCGGTGGCAACAACCCTCTACCTCACCTACGTCGACGGGGTTTCACGGCCCTACGCGGAGCCGTTCGAAGCGTTGCGTGATCGAATAGCGGACGTCGAGGGCCAGGCAGGTCAATTCTACAGTTTCCGCGAACCCCTAGCTTTGTCCGTGAATGTGGACCTCGGGATCCCGGCCCCCACGAGGTGGTTCTACATTTACAACGAGTACGAGCGCATCCGCGACTACAACCATGGAAACGATCCCGTCGCACAAGTCCTCGAGGACCTCGAAACTGCGCAGACCAAGTATGTCCTCGACAACTCACACCGGCGGCCCCTCCCGCGCCGTCTCCAGAGCACATGGGATGCCTATCTCCAGGCCCACTACTCGCAGGTCCTGCGAATGCGCCCCTACGGGATTTTGTGGCAACGCGACATGCCGCACGGGGAGTCGACCGATAGGTCCGTGACGATGCGTGAGGACGCGGAGCTAGATCTAGACGCGCATGAGCCTGGCGGTGCGACCACGACCATTTTCGTGGCAGGACACGCCTACGGCGCGCATGGAGGCCAAAACGAGGCACTTTACCCCGAGCTGCTCGATCGCTTCGATTGGGTGACCCCGGGCAGCGCACTGGTGCTCACCGGCGATTTTCTACGCGAGTGCCGTTCCCCCGGCGCCTGGCAGCTCCTTGAACGCCAACTGGCTCAGACCTCTGTGCTTACGTATCTGGTTCGCGGGAACCACGAGAGGTGGCCCGGGTGCGAGCAACGTCTCTCGGCTCGGCACGGCCAAAGCTTCTACGCCTTTGATCACGGAGAAGCGCTCCATATCGTACTCGACTCCCAAAAAGACGCGCACGTCTTCGGCCCCGACCAAATCGCTCTCATCGAACAGACCCTCGCGACGCACCGCACAGGCGACCCCGTATTTTTGTATATGCATCATCTGGTGTGGTTGGCCGACGGCATTCGCTACCCGGAGGTGCGGGCCAATCCGGGCTCGAGACACGCCGAGCTCCAAAACTCGAACTACTGGCGAACGCTGCACCCGCTCCTCGTCGGGAGGCCAGATATTCGCTTCTATCTGGTCGCAGGCGACGTCGCTGGAAGACCCGGCACCATCGCGCGCTTTCTCGACAGCGTGGAGAACGTCACCTTCGTGGCCGCGGGTATGGGGGAGGTGCCCGACGGCAACCTGCTCAAGATCGCCGCACGCGGCTCAGCAGTCGAATTCGAGTGGCTCCCGCTGCAGCCCCCTGTGCTTCCGGGCCATCCCCGAGGCGCGTCACAAGTCCTGGCTGCGGCGCCACCAACGACGCCCGGGGGCATGAGACCGTGGCGACTCGGTGGCCTGCTACTCGGTGGCCTGCTACTCGGTGGCCTGCTGCTGTGGCCGTATCCCTGGCCGCGCGGCGACAAGCCCCAAAAGCAAGAGTCCTCCGACCCCGCCGCAGGCCCGATACCGACCTCCAGTGGGCCCACCCATGGGCGGCGACGGGTCCTGCTTCTCGCGGCACTCGCCGCTGCGGTCGCGCTCTACCTAGCCCTCGCCGCCGGCACCTCACCCGCTCCTCCACCAGCCTCCGACCCCGATCCGGCTTCCGCTCCCCTCTCTTCGAAATTCGAGCGCGTAGCTATCAATATGAGCGAGGAGGCCTTCGCCACCTTCGAGCAAGATCGAGACGCTGCCGTGGCGGACGGCGTGCGTGTGAGCAGCAAGAACACCTGGGTCCGTGCCACGCTGCACGCTGGCGGGGCCACATCGCAGATCAAGCTGCGCCTGCGGGGGGCGTTCCCCGATCACTGGCGCTCACCCACGAAGTGGTCCTTTAGCGTCAAGGTGATCGACGGTCCTTTGTACCATGGCATGAAGCGCTTCGCGTTCCTGCACCCCGTATCTCGCCCCTTCCTTGTGGAACACCTCTTCCTCGCCGCACTGGGTGAGGAAGGGCTTATCGCATTGCGAATGGAACACATCCAACTCACACTCAACGGGAATGAGCGTGGACTATACCTCCTTCTTGAACGCCCAGGCAAACGTCTCATCGAACACAATCGAAGACGCGAAGGCCCCCTATTTCGACTCAACAAGGACGCGTGGCTACACTACCGCAGCCAGGGGATAAGGCCACCCCCAGCACAGGCCTTCGACGCAACCTTCGTCGAGGCCGAGCAACGACGCAGCGTCACGAAAACAAGCGAGGCCCACACATTGTACCAGACAGGTGCCAGCCTTCTCCACGGGTTCAATGTGGGTGAACTTCCCCCGTCTCAAGTTTTCGACATCGACGCATTCGCCAAGGCTGCTGCCCTTGTGGCTGCCTTTGGCAGCTACGAGCTCGACTGGAAGGATCTTGTTTTTTACTACAATCCCGTCACATCGAGGATCGAGCCTATTGCCAAAGAAATCCATCCGAGCACCGATCTGATCACCGACGGCTGGTGGCGCAATCGAGAGCGAAGCCCCGATCGAAAGACCTTTGTCCGCCGGCTCTTCGCAGACAACGCCTTCGCGGAGGCTTACGTCGCACACCTATGGAAGTTCACGTCTCCCGAGTACATGCCGGGACTCTGGGCCCGACACGCCGAGGATATTGAGCGTCTCACAGAGATCATTCGCAGCGAATACCCCGCCTACGCGCCTCAGCCACAAGCCTTCGAGACGATACGTCGCATCATCCGAGGACACCTGCTCTCCCCAACGCCGCTTCATGCATATCGCGAACAGACGAGCGAGGACGTCGTGGGTGTGGAGATTGTGAATTTCCATTTCTTTCCACTCGAGCTGACCTGCCTGCGCACCCACGAGCGCGTGGTCGCCACCCCCGTCGGACCTGGCAAGCTGTCGCCCGCGACCGGCGACGATGATGCCACATCGTCTCGCCGAATGATGTTCCGATTCCAAGATCGAGCCGACGCGGCCAATCCTCGCCTGCGCCTGCAGCTCGAGTTCAAGTACACCGGCACGGGCGAAAAGGGGCGGGTAAGCCTCGCACCATGGTCACGCACCACGCGGATTCCCGATATCGGATCTCCCCTGGACGCGATCCCCTCTGCGGCACTCGGAGCCTTCTTCGATATCAACGAAGAGACGAAGATCATCACCTGCCACCCTCGCGATCTCGCCTTCGAGGAGACGATCATCTTGCCCGCTGGGTTCGTGGTCCGCTGCACGGGCCCGTTCACCTGGTCGCTCGGCAGGGGGGTCTCCCTGATCTCGCACAGTCCCCTCCAGCTACGCGGGGTCGAGCCCCAGCCTTTTCGCATCACGTCCACGGCAACCGACCCCGGCGGAGTCGCAGTGATCCAAGCGGTTGGCAAATCTCGACTTGAACGCGTCCTGGTCTCGAACCTCGGCCAGCCGCGCCTGGGAAGCTGGGCATTGTCCGGCGCCCTCTCGTTTTACGAGTCGGATATCGACATCTTCGAGAGCCAATTCGAGGGCAATCGATCCGGTGATGACCTGCTGAACATCGTGCGCTCCCAAGTCCATATCAACCGAGCCGTATTCGCCGAAAGCTTCGCCGACGCCCTCGACTTGGATTTTTCCCACGGCACGATCACGAACACACGCTTCGTCAACGCCGGAAACGATGCGTTGGACATCTCCGGCAGCGAACTCCTCCTGCGCGCCATCCACATCGAAAACGCCGGCGACAAGGGGATCAGTGTGGGTGAGGCCAGCCATGTGCACGTGACCGGCCTGCAGATCCGCGCTGCCCACACGGGAGTAGCGAGCAAAGACCTCTCCGAGGTCACGCTCGAGGAGGTGACCATCGAGGACGCGCAGGTCGGGATCGCGGCCTTCGAGAAAAAACGCGAGTTCGGCCCGGCTGCCGTGCGGGGATCCAGGATCGAATTTTTCCGCGTCCAGACCCACACCGACGCCCGACAAGGGTCGACCATCAGCTTGCAGCACCACGCGCTCCCCCCAAGCCGCACGCCGTGGATCCGGCCGACGACTCGTCTGCGGGGCGGCCCATCCACCCCATCCACCCCATGACACGACCCCCTTGCCCTCCGCGCCCTTTTCTGTGAGGAAATGGCCCGTGCATGACGACCTTTTCAACAATCCCGCACTGACAGTGGCCTTGGCCATGGTCATGGGAGTGATCGCGCAAGTGATCGCACGCCACCTCAAGTTGCCGGGCATCGTGCTCCTCCTCGCGGCCGGTGTGGCACTAGGCCCCGACGGCGCCGACGTGGTGCGCCCCAGCACCCTCGGCCAAGGGCTCTCCACTCTCGTGGGGTTTGCGGTAGCGGTGATTCTCTTCGAAGGCGGGCTACAGCTGCGAATGCGCGCGCTCCAGGCCGAAGCAAAGCCCATCCGGCGGCTGGTCACCGTGGGCGCGTGCGTCACCGGGGTCGGCGCGAGCCTGGTCGCGTTGCCCGTGTTTTCCTATGACCTACGCCTGTCGATCCTGTTCGGGACCTTGGTGATCGTCACTGGACCCACAGTGATAAACCCACTGCTACGAAGGATCCGCCTCAAGCACTCCCTCGCTACGATTCTCGAAGCCGAAGGCATCTTCATCGATGCAGTGGGTGCCACCATCGCAGTAGTGGCCCTGGAAGTGGCACTAGGCCCTTCCGTCCAATCCTTCGGCCTGGGGGCGCTGGGCATCGTGGGGCGTCTAGGGGTCGGTGCCCTCATCGGCCTCACGGGAGGCGGTCTCCTGGCGCTGCTGCTCCATTGGAAGCACGTCGTGCCCTTCGGCCTCGAGAACATTCTTAGCCTCGGATTCTCCATCGCTATCTTTCAAATCAGCAATTCTCTGGTCCACGAAAGCGGTATCGCGGCAGCCATCGTGGCCGGCGTAGTGGTCGGGAATGTTCGTACCCACGCGTTCGAGCAACTCGCGGCGTTCAAAGAACAACTCACGACAATCTTCATCGCCACCCTTTTCGTACTGCTCTCGGCCGATATCCGACTGTCCGAGGTCGCCGAGCTTGGCCGCGGTGGCGTACTGGCAACGGTCGCGTTGATGGTGGTCGTGCGACCCGCATCGGTCCTGCTGAGCACAATCGGAACGGATCTCAAGCTACGCGAGAAGCTTTTTTTGTGCTGGCTCGCGCCTCGAGGCATCGTCGCTGCGGCGGTCGCCTCGTTGTTCGCCACCGAGCTCGCGCTCGCCGGCATCGAGGGGGGACGCCAACTCCGGGCCATGGTGTTTTTGGTGATCGCGATCACGGTTTCAGTCCAAGGCCTCTCTGGGGGACTCATCGCCGGTATCCTCAAGGTTCGAAAACCGCGGCCCAACGGATATCTGATCCTGGGTGCGAACGCAGTGAGTCGTCGGCTGACCAGTATCTTGGTCCGATCGGGTCAACGAGTCACCGTTGTGGACCCCTCCGCCGCCGCTTGCGAGACCATGGAGGGGCTCGGCGCGCAGCTCGAGTGCATCAACGCTCTCGACCCGCACGAATTGCGGCGTCTCGACCCCAGCGACTACTTGAGTTGCGTGGCCGTTTCGCACAATGAGAGCGTAAATTTCTTGTTCGCACACACTCTGCGACGCCTCGCTCCTGAGGTGCCCATTTACATCGCACTGGAAAGCGCCAGCGAAGGCGTAACCAGATCGATGGTGGATGAAATCGACGGGCAAGTCCTGTTCGGGCGAGCCTCGCAGATTCGTCGGTGGAGCCAGATGATCCGCGACGGAGAACCTCTATCAGCTCGCTATCGGTACGAGGGCAAGCAACGGCGGTTGCGATTCGACGTACGCAACGCCCCCGCGCGCTCCCTCATAGCGCTGCTCGGCGCCAGGAAAAAGAAAGCATTTTTGATCGGTGATATGCCCAAGATACGTCGCGGCGACGAGCTCGAATTCCTGCTGGATCCCGAGCTAGAGACCGAAGCACGACACTGGCTGGAGTCATCGAATTGGAAACTCGTACCGGCCGCCGCCACCCCGCCGAACTCGAGAGCCACGCCTTCATGAATTCCAATCCCAGCCACTGCAGCGCCCCCACGCATGCGAGCGTGACGGCGATGGATGACCCCGCCACTCCCCCCACGAAGACCGAGTGGACCTGCCCCATGCACGCCGAGGTCGTCCGGTTCGAACCCGGATCCTGTCCAAAGTGCGGCATGGCACTGGAATCGCGCGCACTCACCCTCGACGAGAGCGACAATCCCGAACTGCACGACATGATGCGGCGTTTCGTGTTCGCCGCGACGCTCTCGTTGCCCTTGCTCACCGTCGTGATGGTCGACATGCTACCGAGTCGTCCCATCTCCAGCTTGCTGCCGGGCCGCGCTCGGCCCTTCGTCGAATTGATGCTGGCGACACCTGTCTGTCTGTGGTCCGCGTGGCCATTTTACGTTCGCGCGCTCCGATCGGTGCAGAACATGAGCCTGAACATGTTCACGCTGATCGGACTTGGGGTCGGCGTCGCATATGTTTACAGCCTCGTCGCCACGCTTATGCCGAGCGTCTTCCCCCCTTCGTTTCGTGGCCATGGAGGCGAGGTCGCGCTATATTTCGAGGCCGCTGCTGTCATCGTGACCCTGATCTTGATCGGCCAGGTCCTGGAACTGAGAGCGCGCAGTCAGACGGGCGCGGCGATCAAGAAACTGCTCGACATGGCGGCCAAAACGGCGCGACGCATGGGAGACAACGGGGACGAGGAGGCGATCTCGCTCGACCAGGTACAGGTGGGCGACCGCCTCCGCATCCGTCCGGGCGAGAAGGTACCCGTCGACGGCGAAGTCCTCGAAGGGGCGAGCAACATCGACGAATCCATGGTCACCGGTGAGCCCATACCCGTGGAGAAACGACCCGGTGACAAGGTTATCGGCGCCACAATCAACGCCACCGGTGGCTTGGTGATGCGCGCCGAAAAAGTGGGGGCGGACACGCTCTTGTCCCGCATCGTCTCGATGGTCGGCGAGGCTCAACGCAGCCGCGCACCGATCCAGAAACTCGCGGACATGGTCGCGTCCTACTTCGTGCCCGCAGTGATCCTCTCGGCGATGGGCACGTTCGCAGTGTGGGCTCTGGTCGGTCCCAAGCCTACCATGGCCTACGCGCTGATCAACGCTGTCGCCGTGCTGATCATTGCCTGCCCCTGCGCGTTGGGTCTGGCCACGCCCATGCCCATCATGGTGGCCACCGGAAGGGGGGCATCTCTGGGCGTGCTCTTTAAAGAATGCTGAGGCCATCGAGGTGCTGCGCAAGGTACAAACGCTGGTGGTCGACAAGACGGGGACGCTCACCGAGGGGCGTCCAGCCCTCGTCACGGTCGAGACGAGCCGCGCGAACGGACAAGACGAATTGCTCGGCATCGCGGCCGCACTGGAACGCGGAAGTGAGCATCCTCTAGCAGAGGCCATTGTCCGCGGCGCCGCCGCGCGTGGACTCGACCTGCCCGCAGCCACGGACTTCGCCTCGATCACCGGACAAGGGATCCGGGGAAAAGTCGCGGGGCGTCCCGTCGCACTGGGCAACCTGGCCCTGATGCGCGCGCTCTCCATCGATCCTGCACAGGCCCAAGGACGTGCCGAGGTGCTGCGCCGCGAAGGGCAAACAGTGATGTTCGTCGCCATCGAAGGCGCGCTGGCGGGGATCGTCGGCGTCGCCGACCCCGTCAAGGACACCACGCCCGAGGCGATTCGCGAACTACAGGCCGCGGGGCTTCGGGTCGTGATGCTAACGGGGATAGCGAAACGACAGCACGCGCGGTGGCGTCGCAGCTGGGCATCGACCAGGTCATCGCAGGTGTCCTACCGGATGAGAAAGCGGCCAATATCCGGGCGCTGCAGGCACAAGGACAAGTCGTGGCAATGGCTGGTGACGGCATCAACGACGCCCCAGCACTGGCGCAGGCCGACGTTGGCATCGCCATGGGCACCGGCACCGACGTGGCCATGGAGAGCGCCGGCGTCACGTTGGTCAAAGGCGACCTGCGGGGCATCCTACGCGCCCGCCGGCTCTCCCACCAGACGATGGCCAACATCCGCCAGAATCTTTTCTTCGCTTTTGCGTACAACTCGGCCGGCATCCCCATCGCCGCTGGAATCCTCTACCCGTTTTTGGGCGTTCTACTCTCCCCGATGCTGACCGCAGCAGCCATGAGCCTCAGCTCCGTCTCCGTGATCGGAAACGCCCTACGACTGCGTTCGATGCGGGTGTGAGCTCGGCCTACCGTGTCCCCGGGCCCGGCCCATCGACAACCTCGTGACGAAGCCTCCTGGCTCGCACTGCGGGCCGCCGCCAAGAGGCTCGCCGCGTAGACCGACAGCCCACCTACACCTACACCCACGTCCCGACGCCCCGAGGTGCAAGCGTGCGACGTCCTTTTCCGCTACGTCCGCGCGCCACCATCGAACTCGGCGAAGAAATACGCAGAAAGTTCGCCGGGGAAGATGAAAAGCACCGAGAAATATGCAAGTTTTGCTTCAGCGAATAGCTGCTCCAACCCAACCCAGCCCAACCCAACCCAACCCAACCCAACCCAACGGGTTGGTACGACTGTTGTCACTAGGACCGCGCCTGGTACTCGTGACGATCTCACACTTGTCCGCACACGCGTGGGCCCCGACTCCCTAGACCGGTTGCGCCACGCCGAAGCACGACGTCGCCCTTCCCCCACGCGACCCAGGCCGCCGGGGTGCAGCTGCTCGCGCTGGGCGAGTCGGTGGACCCACCGCGGGGTACCCACCCGCCCCCATCTGTCCGCACACACGCTCCTCCCGCTCCACACCCTGTTTGGCAACGGCGGCCCGGAGACGCCGTCCCGCCGTCCCGCCATCCGCCACACCCGTCCCACCACCGCAAAGGGGCTACCTCATGTCGACACCAGGCACCACCAAACGCCGGCCCGCGCCGGGACACGCCCACCATGCACCGACAAGCGCCCGGTGCCGAACCCAGCCGACACCACCCCTCACCCTTGCCGTGGGCGCGGGTCTCCTACTCCTCGCCAGCGCGGCCTGTAGCGACGACCTGAGCCACGACCGGGTCGATTCCAGGCCGCAGCTCCTACGCGCCGGGTCGGATGAGCTCGACAACGCACCGCCGGCCAACGCTGGCGCGTGGGAGGGGGGTCCGAACGACGCCGCTGAGGATGCGACGCTATCTAATGTGCGCGCTGACCCGAGTGATCGCCGGTCGGACGGCGTCGCAATCTACAATATGCCGACCAACGGTGCTCCAAGTCCCCTGTACGGGGCGCAATCGTTCACCCAGAAGATGCTCCGCTTCGAGGAATTCGGCCTCGCGCCCGTCCGCGACTGGGGACACAGCAGAGATCGCAGCAACGGACACGGCAACGGCAAACACCACGGCAAACACCACGGCAAACACCACGGCAAACACCACGGCAAACACCACAGCCAACTTGGAGCCAACAATGATGCTCTCCCTCCGCCGCAGGACGCATTCAGCGGGCCACGAGCGCGGAGTCTCGACCATTTTTTGGGACAGCCGTTGCGCCCGCCGCCGACGCGAATGGCGAACGACACCCAAGCGAATCCGTGGGCAGCGCAGATCGAGGCGTCCATCGGAAGAACGCTCGACACGCCACCCATCGAAGGACGCCCGCCTGGCGAAGACTGGGCGCACCAGCGCTGGGACGAGTTTCGTCCCCAGGTCTACTTCCAAAGCGCACAAGCGGGCGCGCGTATCAACGGTGGCCTCCGCGACCGCAAGCAAAGTCACGGGTACAAGCGGGGCGAATTCGGCAAGCACGGCGGCCTCTACCACAACACCACGGGCACGTCGGGATTCGAAGGACACGCGAAGGGGATCAAGGTGCGTTTCCATCCCAACCTCCCCGAGCAGTTGCCCACGGCGCTGTGGACCTTCGATGGCACGTTTCCACCCAAGTTGATACGGACACGCTACGGTGAACCGATCCTCTTCCGCCACCACAACGCCTTGCCGATCGATCTCACGGCCAATCGTGGGTTCGGTATCCACACGATTACAACCCACGAGCACAACGGCCACCACCCAGCCGAAAGCGACGGGTTCGCAAACGCCTTCTTCTTTCCCGGCCAGTTCTACGACTATCACTGGCCCATGGTGCTTGCCGGCCACGACACGATCAACACCAACGCCACCGACCCCCGCGCAGGAAGGCCCGATGGTCACGGCGGAATCGAGAACCTACCCGGTGACTGGCGTGAAACCATGAGCAGCCACTGGTTCCATGACCACATGCTCGATTTCACGGCCCAGAACGTGTACAAGGGCAACGCTGCGATGAGCAATTACTACAGCGCGGTCGATCGTGGCAACGAAGGCCTCGACGACGGTGTGAACCTGCGGCTGCCCAGCGGTACTTCTCAAGACTGGGGCAACCGCGACTATGACATCAACCTGATGCTGGCGGACAAGGCCTGGGATAGCGAGGGACAACTTTGGTTCAATCCTTTCAATAGCAACGGATTTTTGGGAGACCACCTTCTCACCAATTGGCTCTACCATCCATATTTCGAGGTCCGCGCGCGCCGCTACCGATTTCGCATCCTCAATGGTTCGGTGTCGCGCTATTTCAAATTGGCGCTCGTCGATGAAACCGGCAACGGGGTCCCTTTCCATCTGGTAGCCAACGACGGCAACCTGATGGAGCACACCGTGTACATGGCCGATGGTGTATTGCCCACCCAGGGGATAGCCGAGCGCTACGATATTGTCGTGGATTTTTCCGACTTCGACGCTGGCGACAAACTCTATTTTATCAATCAGCTCGCGCACAAAAACGGGCAGGTCACCGACGCGATCGTCCCCATCGCCGACATCCTCAGCGGCGCGTACAGTTCGAGGCAAGTCGACACCGACCAAGATGGGGTCGCCGACCAGTGGCAAGGCGGCGACCCCACCGTGGGCAAGTTCATGGAGTTTCGCGTAGCTGCGTACGCGGGCACAGACTTGAGCATGGACCCCAGCGACTACGTAGAGGGTAGAAACAAGATGATCCCGATCCGGCGCCCTTCGGCCACCGAGATCGCTGGCGCCCGCCATCGCAACTTCGAGTTCGAGAAAAACGCAACTGACGACACACCTTGGGTCATCGAGACCGACGGCGGAAAGGGGGTGGGCGTGGATCCCCGACGCGTCTCAGCAGCCCCTCAACTCGCCTGTGAACCAAGTCAAAGCCCATGCGAGGAAAACTCCGGCACGCTGGAGATCTGGCGTCTCGTCAACGGCGGAAACTGGAGCCATCCGGTGCATATTCACTTCGAGGAGGGCATCATCCTCAGCCGCGGCAATCAGCCGCCGCCGCCCCACGAAAAGTGGGCGCGCAAGGACCTCTACCGCATCGGACCTCAACCCGACAGCGGCGCGGTTGTCGAGGTGGCGCTCCGATTCCGCGAATTCGCGGGTACGTTCATGGAACATTGCCACAACACCCAGCATGAAGATCACGCCATGCTCCTGCGCTGGGACGTGGAACACCCAGGTCAGACCACTGTCATGCCCACCCCGATGCCTACCTGGGACGGCGTGGAGTATGCCGATACCGTCGCCCTGCCGACCTTCCGCACTGGCGATGGCCGCGGCCACGGCCCGGATATCGAACCGATGGTCGTCTGGGCCGATGACGCGGTGGTCCACAACCTCGACGTCACGACGGTCGGCGGTGTTGTCGACTGGAACACGGGAGAGGTCGAGCCTTCCGGCAACGAAGAACGAGCCGGCATCACCATTGCGCTACAGGTCGGAACCAACGACGACGATGGCGTACGAACCCCGGTCCACTTCTTCATCTCGGAGGTGAGCGACGAGGACCTCGCCATCGAGTTTGGTGTGGGTCACGCAGGCGCGCTCGAGACCATGGCGCCGCCCGCCGCCTCGGTGGCGCCCGCTGAGTACAGCAACGGAGAGTGGACCTTTTACGGCGACCTTCCCAACCCCGTGCCGGCCCCGGGCTCGCCCGCACAAAGATCCACCAACACCTACTCGCCCATCCGCGAGGTGACCCGCGATGGAACAACCGCCTACTTCAATATGGTATTCGTCTCTTGGGGCAGCAACCCATGGGAACACCTGCGCATCGACACCGATTGCACCTTTCCCGACGCCCCCGCAAATACCGACTGCCGCTACCAGGGCAAGGTCCTAGGCGATCCCAACCTCTCCGGCCAAGCGCTGGCCATCGACTTGGGAACCAACCCGTCGGTCACACTCAAGTTGCACAAGGCGTGGTTCAGCCAGGAGTACTTGCCGTACTACACCGTGACCGACGCGTGGCCCTGTGGTCCGGCCAACGGCATGGGTGTGCCCTGCGTACCCATGCACGAGTTCTTGGGACGAAGCGCCCGACCCTTGGTGCAGTTCCTCCCGCAGACAGCATTTGGGGCCCGCGCAGCGCCCGACGATGCTGCTGGATTTCCTTCCACACAAGTCGCCGATAACATCGACGGCGGCGGACCGCTGGGCGGGCAGGTCGGCGTGCCTTCGTATTTCATGCCCGGCCCCGACTATTCGCCGCTATGGCACATCGGATTCGCGGCCTGGCGCGGACCCCATCCGCAGATGCCCCAGGTCTCGTCGTACGAGGAATTGCTCGGCCTGTGGGCGGAAGACAAACTTTCGATCTTCGAGTTTCCGCCGAGCCCAACCCGAATCAACAGCCAAACGATCCCCAGCGGAGGAGACTTCGACCTCGAAAGTCTCACCCCCGGACACGTGGTGAACTGCCCCGTCCCAGCCACTTTGGACGTCGCCCTGCTTCGCGCCAGCCGCTAGAGAGACGT
>JAZGFE010000128.1:0-4368 GCA_036479215.1 Nannocystaceae bacterium
GCTTGGTTGCCAAACTTGGCGTTGCGCACCTTCGGGTTGCCGCCAGCCGCGTCCACACGCGTCGCATCGAGCACCTTTCGCACCCAGCCTACCCATGGGGGACATCCGTCGACCACGCCGCCCCCGAGCACGACCACAGCAGGGTCGAGGAGCTGGATCGCCACACGCAACCCATGGCCCAAACAGGTCGCCGCGCGTCGTAGCAAGGCGATCGCGTGCGTGTCACCGCCCTGCCCCTGCTCGAGCAGTCCCCGCAATGTGACGCTCGCCTCGGCTGCGTCGGAGAGCGGGCCGAGCTCACGCAGGCGCACGACCCATTGTTTGCGCAGCGCCCACCCGCCGACATGGGCCTCGAGACAGCCAGAGCGACCACAGGAACAAGTCGGGGCCTCGCCATCGATCAAACCAGGGACGTACGGCGCGGCCATGTGACCGAGCTCCATCCCGGCGCCCGCCGAGCCGCGAAGCAGTCGGCCATGAACCACGGCGCCCCCACCGACCCCGGTACCCACGGTCACCACCAATACATTGCCTGCCCCCTGCCCCGCGCCCCAACCTGCCTCGGCATACGCCGCCGTGTTGGCGTCGTTTTCGACCACCGCCGGCAGCCCGAGCGCAGCGCCGAACAGCAACGGGAGATCCGTCGCGGACCAGTCGGGAAGATTCGGCGTGCCTGCCGGAATTCTGCCGGACACGGGGTCGACAATCCCAGGGCTGGCGATGCATAGGCCTTCGATGCACACACCACGCACGCTGGCCTGGGCCAACGCCGCTCGGCTCACCTCGACGAGGGCCGCTTCTACATGAGCGCGCCCTCTCTCCGCGCGACTCGGCGCCTCATGGGACCAGATCACCGGCACACGCGGCATACCGAAAGCCACTTTAACACGTGTTCCGCCCAGGTCGATCCCCATCCATGGCCCAGACATTTCTTCTACGCTGGCTCGCAATTTAGCCTCGGCCGCCCCGGTTCTCAAGCCCTATCTCCGTCCGCTCGCGCGTCACCGCCCGCTCGCGCATCACCGTCCCCGACCCCATTGCCGGCCGCGCGTCGTACCGCGACTCTAGATCCGCATGGCTCCGTCTCGTCACCCGCCCCCACGGCGCGCGTCGGCTATCCCCCTGGATACCAAACGCGTCGGCATGCCGCCGCACCAGGCCGCCGACCACGGCGGCCTGACACAGCCGTAGCACGGCGATGAGTGCGGCCACGAGGACCGCACCGAACAGCGGCACCGCCGTTACGACCGGTGCGACCGCGACCTCACACCCCCAAGCACACAACTCGAACCCCGCAAAGAGCAAAGCGTGCCGCAGATAGTCGCCCGGAAAACGGGAGATGATGGTCAGCCAAGCGAGCGGATTCAGCGTCGAGAGCCCCGATCCGGTCATGCAGGTCGTGATCAGCAGCGCCGGACCCAACAAGCTCCCGGCCACGCGAAACGCCGCGCCAGCTGCTGCCGCTCCGAGGGCCGTCGATGGCGACGCACCATACGTCCACCACAACAGTACGGGCAGCATGACGGCGACCGCACAACAGGCACCACGAAACAGGACCTCCGCAATCGACGACACCGAGTCCAAATCATCACTGGCCAACGGCAAGCCAGGACGGCCACGCCCGAAGTGATCGATGATTCGAAAAGCGTACCCGACGAGCGCGGCCCAGTAGATCGCAGTGGCCAACAATCCGAGGAAGGGAAGAGGGGCGAGCAAGAGGGGCGAGGAAACGGCAATCGCTACCCGCCACCCCTCGCTGCCACTGACACGTGCCAGATCTTCAGCCATCGACCCATGAATTGGAGGCGAAGGGCAAACCATGGGAGCGGTGACAGCGACCGGCATCGGTCTCGGAACGCCCGCCCGATCCGCGCGCTCGCTGTCCTCCATCGTCGGCGGTGCGGGAGCGCCATTGGCCGCCACCAGCCGATCCCCAGCGACCACGAGCGGTTGGGTGTCGTCCAGCTGGATCTCGGGCCAGGCCAGGTCGACGGGCGCGAACTGGACCGGATCGAGTTCAGATGCCCCTGCCATCGGATCAACACGTAGCATGCCCCTTAGGTTCGCTCGGCGCCTCCGACCCGTTCCCGACCGGCGAAGGCCGCAGCGAAGGCATGCCCGCGAGCGGCGAAAGCGGACCCGGCGAAGGTCGGGTCCGCCTCGGGCTCATGACGTTCGCACCGACGACCGGACGACACGACGACCGGACGACACGACGACCGGACGACACGAACGTCGACCGGACGACACGACGACCGGACGACACGACGACCGGACCTCCCTTCGTTGGAACGCCGCGTCAGTCCAGTTCGTCGAAACTCGAAACAACCCGGTCGATCAAGCCGAACTCTTTCGCTTCCTCGGGACTCAGCCAGGTATCCCGGTCGAGCGCCTTGGCGACGACGCCGCGATCCTGACCGGTGATCTCGGCGTAGAGATCCGTGATCTTCTCTCGCGTCTTCACGATCTCCTCGGCGTGGATTTCGATATCCACGGCGGGGCCTTGGATACCGTGGGGCATCGAAGGCTGGTGGATCATAAATCGGCTCCTGGGCGTGGCGAATCGCCGACCCTTCGGCGCACACAAGGCCAAAATCGACCCCATGGATGCGGCCATCCCCGTAACCACCGTCGTCACGGATGACGAGATCATCATCACCTGATCCCAAATAGCGAAGCCGGCGTCCACCGACCCTCCCGGAGAGTTAATGATGAACGTGATGGGCTCGCCTGGCGCCGTGAGCTCCAGGTACCACAGTTTCTTGATCATCTCGGTGGACGAGTCTCGGTCGACGCCGTCCGAGAAAAACAAGCGGCGCGCAGAGAGCAGCTTGTACTCGATCTCGTCGTCTAGTCGCGTGAATTTGTTGTCTGCCATGGGCGCGGTGAGTATGACACCGATCGCCGTGTTTCGGACGTCTCAACCTGGCACAGCGAGCGCGACGGGACCGATGGTCCAAAACGACGCGCGGCGAAGCGCCGCCTCAGCGGGTCCTGCGAACGATATCGCACGGACTGCACCGTCCCTACGGCCCGCAACGAGCTCGTTCGCTCGCGGCGAGTTCGTTCGCTCGCGGCGAGCTCGTTCGCTCAGGAATACAGAGGTGCGGACCGGCTTGCGCCTCCGACCGAGCTCGGCCCGGCTCGGCCCCGCTACCCAACTCAGTCCGCAATCACCAATGCGCCAGCATCCGGATCCCAGCGCCACGGCACACGCTTGCCCCTCAGCCTCACGCCTCCCAGGTCGCGCGCGAGACCATGATCGCGGACCCAATCGCCCTCTCCCGCCGCCAACCTTTGGCCATAGGCCGTAAGGCACTGTGCTTCCCGGGGGCCGCGATAGCTGCTCAACGCGGGGCGCGTACCCTCCGCAAGTCGGCGGAAGATAGGCCAACACATCGCATCCCCCAGAAACGGCTGCGGGTCGAGCGACGCGGTCAGCTGCTGAAAGGCCTCGACTGGTGTGGTCGCCCCGTTTTCATAGGCACGCAGTAGGAGCGCCTCTGTGAGCGACAAACCATGGACAAGGCTCGGAAACTCCTGCAGGTGACGGGTGAGCGCGCCCGCTAGAAACGGCAACGACCCGCCCTCCTGCAAGGCCAACTGTTGTAGATTGCGGGGGTCGTCAGCACACAACGCAACCCAAGCCCTGTGCGCCAAGTCGAACTGATCCGCGCGGACGAGACGCTCCGTACCGCGCAGGGCCGCGAGCTGCTGTGGGCGTAGCTGACCGAAGCCGATGAAGCGCGGAACGTCGGGATGCCGGTCGAGACTCAGCAGTTGAAGCTTGCCGCGCAAGCCCTCCCGATCGCGCAAGCGACTGAGGAGGCGACAGAGGATCGCCTGGTCGTACAGGTCGTGCTCGAACCACAAAATGACCTCATCGTAACGCGAAATCCGCTCGAGCGCGTCGAGTTGCGCCCGCAGCTGCGCCGCGATCCTCTCGGGCGTACCTCCTCCACCCAACCCGCGACTGAGAAACTGTGCCCGTCGCCGCACCCAGGTGTCATCGCCCCATTCCGCATCGATCGGGCCCTGACAAACCGGATCCGACCACTCCAGAAAGTCGCCCGTCCAATCGGTGCACGACAGGGCGTCCCGCAGATCGGACCCGCAGCGGAGATGAAGACGACGCATGCGGTGCGCATCGTATGCCTGCGGTCGCCAAGGGGAAAGCTGGGTAGTCCGAGGCCACCTAGTCCCCCCAGTCCTCGTGCCGCCGGCCATGTACGACCCCCTGCGGCTCATGATTGATCGCATTTCTGGTGCACATTGCGCGGAGCCCTGCGGGTGCGGACGCGTATCGCGGTTGACGTGGCGCTGCTGCCCACCATGAGGTCGCTGCTCAGCGATCGGCTTGCCTGCGCA
>JAZGFE010000129.1:0-6575 GCA_036479215.1 Nannocystaceae bacterium
CGACACCCAGCATCCCCCCCAAAACACCCCCCAGAACACCCCCCAAAACACCCCAAAACACCCCAAAACACCCCAAAACACCCCAAAACACCCCAAAACAGGAAGAACCATCATGCATCTGGACATCAACCGTCTCAAAAAAAATAAAGGTTTTACGCTCATCGAGCTGATGATCGTCGTCGCCATCCTCGGCATCCTCGCCGCCATTGCCATTCCCGCGCTCACCAAGTACATGCGGCGGGCAAAAACCTCCGAAGCGAAGGCTCAGATCGCCAAGATGTTCGACGGCGCGTCGGCGTACTTCGCGGAAGAACACGTCGAGCGCGGCGCCACCGAGCTTATCGGATCGGGCGGGTCCATCACCGACGGCGCGCCACATCGTTGTCCTCATCCAGCCAACACACCCAGCGGTGGCACGGCAGGAATCACGCCCGCGCTCAGCCTCGACTGCAATGTCGGCCCCGGCGGTCGCTGCGTCCCCGCCATCGGGAACAGTGCCGACGGCTACTACGAAATGTCGCTGTGGAGTGCCAACAACACCTGGAACGGTCTCAACTTCCAACAGGAACAGGGGCATTTTTTCCACTACAACTTCACCGCGGCCAACACGACCACAGGCTACGGCTCCTGCCAGTTCACATCGCAAGCCTTCGCCGATCTCGACGATGACGATGTTTTTTCGACCTACGAGCGCACGGGCGCCGCCGATGTCAACGGCGTGAACGCAGCCGCCGGTCTCTACATTGACCAGGACGTGGAGTAAGCTCCGAACACGGCCCGCCCACAAGGGCGGCATGCAAAAGGAAAGGGAGTCCATGGGCTCCCTTTCCTTTTGCATGCGCCACGATACACTGGAATCGTGCGCAAGTTCGCCGGCCTCGTTGTCCTTCTTACCCTCGCCACTTCAAGCGTCCTCGTCCACGACGCCCTCGCTACGCGCCGCCGCATTTTTCCGGCCGATGCGGACCTTCTCTATCTCCCCCCTGCCCACCAGCTCGAGCGCATGAGTCTTGGCTACCGCGAAGCTTTGGCCGACCTCGTGTGGGTGCGAGCAGTCGTTTTCGCCGGAGACCGGATCGGCGGCAAGAATTTCGAGTGGATCAACAAGTATCTGAGCGCGATCATGACCTTGGCGCCCACCTTCCGCCGCCCCTACCACTGGGCTGGGATCACCTTCGTGTACACCGGCGACGCGGTCATCACACGCGATATGATCGACCGTTCCATCCAGATGTACCGCGACGGGATCCGACAATTCCCCGAAGACCACGAGCTACTCTTCGCCCTCGGCATGCTGCTGTTCCGGGACGTCCAATCCATCGAGGGTTTCAGTGCCGTGGAACGCGACGTGGCGAGGAGCGAGGGCGTCGAGCTCTTGCGCAAGTCTGCAGCGTTCGGGGCCCCGCCCCTGGTCCGGCAGCTGGCTGCGACGCTCGTCGATAGCTTCGCATCGGATCAGCTAGCTATCAGCTTCCTCGAAACTCAGATGATGCAAACCTCGGACCGAAGGTACCGCCGTCTCTTGCGCAAGAAACTGGACAAACTGATGGGCACGCGCGCCACAGATCGCCTCGACGCGCTCCTGCGAGGTTTCCTGGCGGAGCGCGACACCCAGTTGCCCTACGTGCCACCCCCGACCTACGCGCTCATTCGGGACCAACCGCGACGCACGGCGCGACGAGACCTGCCCTCGCACTAAAGCGACACCCAACGGGGGAGCCCCTTATTGGCGACCCTTCACTAGCTTGGAGTGCCCGTCGTCCACCAACACGGTGCGCGTATGGGTCTTTCCGTCGGGCCAACGCCACTCGATGCGGTGGCTGCCTGGCCGTACGGACAGCTTGAAAGGCGTCCGACTTGACGCTTTTGCGCCGTCGACGAACACAGCTGCCGGCGGCAAGCCGGGTTCTGTGCCGATCTTGAGCGTCGCGGTCTTCGCCGGACTCGGCTTCGCGGCGCCGGCATTCGGGCGCACCGGACGTTTCTTTTTAACACGTCGAGGCGGGTTGTTCGCCGAGGCCGCGGGCCGACTCAACCCGGGGGGGCGTGATTTCGCTAGTTGCTGCCCCACGCTGGCCACGGCACCCGCAAGCGGGACCAGCTCGATTGCCACCGTCTGGCCGTTGGTACCATCGAAAGCGATCGGCACCGTCAACGCGGTGTGACCAGGCGCTTCGGCCAGTATTGCATACAGCGCACCTGGCTCACGCGTGAGCAAGTGCGTCGACGGCCCCCGCCCAATGACGCCTTGGGGCTTCCCATCGACCACCAGCGACAGCGCCGTTTCGGCTGGCTTGGGCTGGAACTGCAACGTGACTTGAGCCCGCTCCAGTTTCACCGGGATCGTGCCGATCACGCCAGCTTTGACTCGCACGGTGCCTTCATAGAGGAGGTACCCACTCTTGACCACGGAGATCCGGTGCTGCCCGGGCACGAGGTTGTCGAGCATGCGGGGCGAGCCTGTCCCCAAGGCAGCCACGCCGTCAATCTTCACGATCGCGTCCGGCTGGGCGAGGTCGAGCTTGAGTGCGCCTTCATTCGGTCCCGGAACCCCGCTCGCGCCTGCCTGTGTCGAGCGATCCGAAGATCCGCTGCCCCCGACAAACACGAGCCCGACCACAACGGCTGCGACGGCAGCCAGCAGCCCGACTACCCAGCCCACGTTGCTGCGGGTCTTGAATTCCGCGTCACCTTCCGGGGACGGATAGAGCGGACCGGGCATGGGCGCCGGAACCGAGCCATCGTGCGAGCTTGAGGCGATCGCAGCCGCAAACGGGCCGTTCGACCCGTTCTCCTGGCGGGCCAATGTAGGTGTAGCCAACGGCGACGGTCGGGAGGCGGGGGACGACACAGGCACCTCGCCAGGTCGACGAACCGACGCCATGTCGTTCGCGCGGTTGGCTGCGGCGAGCTCATCCCCCTCGCCAGCCACGAACAAACGAGTCTCGAGTTCATCGTCGTCCCAGTCGAACTCGGATCCGACGTTCGCCTTGGCCGGGGGATCGTAACTCGCAGGCGCGCTCGCTACATGCTCCGCAGTGGACGACTCGGTGCTCACATCATGCAGCGCGTTCTCATGCAGGCCGCTGGGCGTGGGCGGCGACATCTGCTGGGTGTCGGCACGGTTGCGCCTTCCCGCGTGGGTGGCACCTAGCGCAGGCGGGTTGTGGATCACGCTACGTCTGCCGCTCGACGGCGGAGGCGGGGGCGGCACGCCGGCCCCCATGATCATCGTACTGTTTCTTGCGCGCTGCTCTCTCCGCGTTGCGATGGCCTGTTTCTTCGCCTTTTCTTTCTCCAAGTCGATGTCCGTTCTGAACTGTTGCCGCATCCACGCCGCCAGATTCTTGCGGCTGTAGAAAAGCCCCTCGGCGAACATGAAAGCCTGCAGGTCATCGTGAAATTCCATCGCCGACCCGTAGCGATCGTCCGGCTCGGCGGCCAACGCTTTGAGGACGATCTCCGCCAAACGGGCCGGAATGTCCGGGTTGAACTCACGGGGCGAGCGTACCTTGCCTTCCCGCACCATCTCGAGCGTCTCAAAATCGCTCTCGCCATGGAACAGGCGCGACGAGGTGAGCATTTCCCACAAGCACGCTCCGAGGGCGAAGATATCACCCCTGCGGTCTACGCTCTTCCCCCGCACCTGCTCGGGAGCCATGTACCCAAACTTGCCCTTGAGCACCCCAGACTTCGTGCTCGACCTTCGCCCCGCTGCCTTAACAACCCCGAAGTCGATGAGCTTCACCTCGCCCTCGTACGAGACCATCACATTGGGCGGACTGACATCCCGGTGAATGAGGTTCAGTGGGTTCCCGAACTTGTCCTTCTTATTGTGCGCGTAGTCGAGACCCTCGCAGATCTTCATCACCACGAAGCAGGCCTGCGCCGCAGACAGGACCTCCCCTGCGGCGCGAACCACTTCGTAGATTGTACGTGCGTCTTTGCCAGCGACATACTCAAGGGCAATGTAGAAACTATCGTCTTCCTGTCCGAGACTGTAGATCTGGGCGATGTTGCTGTGGTTCAGCTGGACGGCAATACGCGCCTCGTCCTTGAACATGCCGATGAATTCCTCGTCCTCGGCAACATGCGGCAAGATGCGTTTGACCGCGACGACGCGCTCGAAACCATCGACGCCGAACTCCTTGGCCTTGAAGACCTCGGCCATGCCTCCAAGGCTGATACGCTCCAACAGGAGATAGGGACCAAATTGTGTGGGACGCTCCACAAAGACTCCCGAAGCCCGCGGCGGGATTCCCGCAATTGCGGGGCCGGCGGTGATCTATGTGACCTATGTGGACTGGGAAAGTCAACTTGCGGGCTTCTGAGCCGCTCCAACGATCATGCCGAGCGCGCGTCGGCGACCGAGAGGGTGCTACACTCGGCAACAGTGACCTCGGGCGATCACGACGATGCGAATGGCGTGCCTCCGATCGGGCGCACAGACCCGTGCGTGGCCGCTGATGGGCCGCTGCCCATACAAGCGACCGCACTCGACGCCGTCGCCCCCGTTACCCTCGAACCGACGCTAGGGGCCAACGAGGCGATCGCCGAGGGCCTCGCCACAGGGACACTGTCCGTGGAGATGGCGCGAGAGGTTCTCGTTACCGAGGAAGTTGAACGCATTCTCGGCAGGGTGACCGACCCCGCGCTGACGGAGGAGATCCGGCGCGAGATCACCACGCTGCTCGAAGCAGACCCGCTGATTCAACGGCTGCTTCGCCCAGAGCGCTAGCGCGGCTACGCATCGTCGGCACGTCCGAGAAGCTCCCTTAACTCGGGCGGCAGGTTCAACGAGGCCGTATCGAAGTGAGCCAGCGCGTCCGCCACGACTTGGGCGCGCTGGGGCGATTTGAGGCGTCGGTCGATGATCACCCGATAACTACCCCGCACCTTGCAGAGACCCCCTATACCCTGCACCAGGCCCGCCATGGGCTGATAAGAAACCTCGACGTTCAGTTGTGCGGCGAGTCGCTCCAGTTCCACAAGTTGCTGCTGTGCGTCCATATGCTGGTTGCAGACGATGCCCGAAGCGGCGAAGTTAGGCAAGGACCTGGGCGGCCGCCGACGGCCCTTGCACGCAGTCGTTTGGCCGGGGGGCCGACGCGAGTTACCGGCACGGGTGCTACGGGTTGCGAGGAGCGATTGGCATCGTGAAATGGAAGCTCGTCCCACCCCCGACGGTACTCTCGGCCCAGATCTCGCCACCATGCGCTTCGACGATCTTTTTGGAGATCGCCAAGCCTAGGCCCGCGCCGCCATGTTTCCGGGTCGCGCTCCCATCCACCTGGTAGAAGGGCTCGAAGATACGCTTGAGGCGATCCTGAGCGATCCCTATCCCGTCGTCACGGACAGTGATCCGAACCGCGTCCGCCCGCTCCCCACCGAACAACGTTTCCTCGGCGAAGGGACGCCGAGACGGGGCCGCGGCAGCGAGCACATGAACCGAGCCCCCCTCTCCTGTGAACTTGACTGCGTTTGAAAGGAGATTCACCAGGACCTGGTGCACCTTCTGGGGATCCACGTGAACACTCGGGAGATTCGTCCCGAGGTCGGCAACCATATCCACCGATGCGCGATTAGCGAGCACACCCACCGTCCGGATCGCTTTGCCCACCAATCCCGCCGCGGTCGCCTTCGCCAAGCTAAGATGCATCGCTCCCACTTCAAGGCGGGACATCTCGAGTAGCGACGATATCAGTTCGAGAAGCTCCTCGCCGCGCTCAAGAACCGTCGTGACATACTCGCGCTGATCTTCGTTGAGGGGGCCAGCGAGTTCCTTGAGCAACATGTCCGAGAACCCGATCACGCTCGTAAGTGGCGTCCTCAGCTCGTGACTAACTGTTGCGAGGAAGCTACTTTTGAGTTCATCGACCTCACGCAAATGGGCGACTGCACGCTCAAGTTCGGCATTGTGCTGCCGCATCGTAGCGTAGGATCCTTCGCTCGCGGCCTCGTGCACCTGCGAGGTCATCCAACGCGCATAGCCCGACGAAACCACAAGCTCCAACATGCCATGCATGGCGTCACACAGGGCCTCCGATGAGGCTCGTGATTCGGCGACGCTCCAAACAACTACGCCGATCAGGTCGGATCCGCAGACCAACTCACGGACAGAGAAAACATCGCCGGCGAAACAGAAACTCTCCTTGAACCCACGCAGACACTCGAGCACTCCAGCTGGTGCGCGGTCCCACCCGCGGATAGGACAGGTTGCGACCGCCGCACTCGCCACCCGCGTGCCATCCGTTTCGAACACGGCGACACCAGCCACACCGGCATCCAGGAACCTGGCAAGCCGAGGCTCGAGCTGCCCGGCATGCACCAGCTCCCCCGTTCGCGGCACCAGGTCGACGGGGCCCTGTTCAGTCCGACCGATGTTTGCTCTGGACGACATCACGAAGCTGACCAACAAAATGCTGGTGGTTGACCCCAAAACGGCTTTCTAGTCCTAAAACAAGCGATAGGGAGGAGAGACTATGATCGGCTCGATGTGCGCGAGGCGTGGACGCAGATCCCCCGGCGACGGCGGTAGCCTCGCTCTGGTTGGGTCGGATTGTTGGGGATGCTCG
>JAZGFE010000130.1:0-17726 GCA_036479215.1 Nannocystaceae bacterium
ACGACGACGACGACGACGACGATGACAATGACGACGACGACGACGACGACGATGACAATGACGACGACGAAACCGGTGGCGACGGCGATGCCGGCGACGACAGCGACCCCGACGCGGGGACGCCTGCGAGTGACGTGACCCTCACCGGCGTCGAATTCAACCAGGCGGCCGGCATCATGGTTGCCGACAACGGGGCGACCCTTCCCCCAAGCCAGCGAAACGCGCGTCTGCTGCGGAACAGGCACGCTCTCGTGCGCGCGGTATACAAGCTCGATGCCGGCTGGAGTCCCCGTGAGATTGAGGGGCGCTTGTCGCTGTATCACAGCTCTGGTGAGGTCGAAGTGCTGAAGGACGCGCGAATGATCAGCGAAGACAGCGACCTCAGTACCCTCGGCGGTACCTTCGAGTGGCGCCTCGAACCGGAGCAGATGACGGCCGATATGGCATACAGCGTCGGTCTGTTCGAGCTCTCTCGAGCTGGCAACACCAACCGGGGTGAACCTGTTCGGATTCCGACCGAAGGCAGCGACGCGTTGGGCGTACCGGACGAGCTGATGCGATTCGAGGTCGTGGTGCTAAAGATCGAAGTCGGCGGCCAAACGGCGGTGTTCGACGACGCGAATCTCGAGGCGCTGCGACGCGTACTGTACCAGCACTACCCTGTGAACGAGTTGGACGTCACCCTCCGCGACGAGGCGGTCTCGTCCGGCTCGTGCGCGTCCGACAATGGCGTGACCTGCCTCAGGACCGTCGAACAAATACGCTCGGGGGACGCGCCCGATCCACATGTCTACTACCTCGGACTCGGGCACGAGAAGTCGGTCGGCGGTGTTTCGAATCTGGCGTCTCCCACCATGGGAGACGCTTCCAGCCGTGCGAGCTTCGCATGGGTAGGTACGGGTTCTTGGGAGGGGCAGGTGGGTACTCAGATCGCCGGCCACGAACTTGGACACGCTCAGAACTCTCCCCACACGCCAGGATGCAACGCTGGCGGGGCGGTATCGGACTACCCACATAAGAACGGAGAAGGGCAGAGCGAAATCGGAGTTTGGGGTTACGAGATACTCAGCGAGGTGCTGCACGACAAGACCAACACATTTGACATCATGTGCTACTGCCAGCCACACTGGAGCAGCGACTACACCTACGAAAAATGGGCGCGCGTCATCTCGGAACTGTCGGCCTGGCCCCAGCGCTACGAACGAGACGGCCACCCGGCCAAGCTTGAAATCCTGCGAGGGATGGTCGGCCCGCGAGGCAACAGTACATGGTGGATCATGTACGATACGATGCCGGCCAGCGCCACACAGATCGTGCAGGGCTCGGCATCCGTGCTCACGCGCGAGGGGAGCAGATTCGAGCTGCCCGTCTACCAAACTGAAATCGCCGACTCGGACTATGTTTCCTTGTACGCCCGCCTGCCTGCGCAGGAGAGCGAGTTGGCAGAGATCGTATTCAGAACTCAAGGCGATGTTTTCGTCCTCGACGATCCCTCACATTGGAGCGGCGCCACGGGTTGGCGCTGGCGGTCGGCACAATAGGCCTCACCGCAAGTCCGGGAGACGCTCACCGCATCGCCGGCAGTAGTTCGCGCCACTGTCATCCTCGCTCATTCCACACGCGCAAGCCCGCTGGCCTACCCGTTCCTCCGCACTCTCGTTGAGGGTGACGCGGGAAAGTTCAACAGAGACAATACCCGTGGGCACGGCAAGAATGCCGTAGCCAAGCAACATCACTCCCGAAGCGATGACCTGACCGAGGGTGGTCTGGGGCGCGATATCTCCGTACCCCACGGTTGTCATGGTCACGATCGCCCAATAGATGCCCTTGGGAATGCTGCTAAATCCGTGCTCAGGCCCCTCCACCAGATACATCAACGCGCCGAGCATAAGGACAAGGTTGAGGACCGCCACCATGAACACCACAATTTTGTACCTAGCGGCCACGAGCGCCGCCCGGAGCACCTGCGCATCACGGAGGAACTTCCCGAGTTTGAGCACACGGAACACCCGCATGAGTCGCAGGGCTCGGATGATGCGGAGCGAGTGGGCGTCGGCCACGAACAACCCGACAATCGTGGGCAGAATGGAAATCAAGTCAACGACCCCAAAGAAGGAGAGTGCATAACGCCGCGGCCGCCGAACGCTCGCCAGACGCAGACAGTACTCGACGGCGAACAGTCCGGTAAACATCCACTCCAAAGACTCGAACACGGGGGCGAACCGCCGATACAGCGGGTCTACGGTCTCCAAGCATACCGCCGACACACTGACGAGAATGGCAGCCAAAAGCACCGCATCGAAGGCCCTCCCCTTGGACGTCTCGGTCTCGAACAACACGGTGTAGAGCTCGGCACGCCAGCCGGGGTCGGGGCGACTGTGCGGATCGAATGCGGACACCAAAACAGTGTAATGCGAGCCCGCCACAAACCCGAATGCCCGACGATCACAAGATCTCGAGCGCCCGCGCACAGGTCGCTACGCGGTGGGCCACACAACCAGCGCGTACCCGCCACGTCCGAACCGCCGCCATCCACCCGGCGTTTGCAGCAGGCTCAAGTCGGGACGGCGGTGGCACTGCGCCTGCGCTTCGTACCTCGGTGTTTGCGTCGCGCACCCGAGAGTAGCTCGGCCGCGTGTTCGCGGGCTCGTGGGGTAACGCGCGCTCCGGCCATCATGCGGGCGAGTTCCTCCACACGTGCGCGATCGTCAAGTCGGACCACCCGCGTACGCGTACGCCCGCCTTCGGAGCACTTCTCCACGCGAAAATGTGCCTGAGCGAATGCAGCGATCTGAGGGAGATGGGTGATGCACAGCACCTGCCGGTCGGCCGCCGCTCGGGACAGCTCCCTCCCGATCGCCTCGGCCACCGCACCACCCACGCCTGCGTCGACCTCGTCGAACACGTACGTCGCCACATGATCCCCCGTGGCCAACACGCCTTTTAGTGCCAACAGCACGCGAGACAATTCACCGCCGGAAGCCACCTTCGACAGGGGTCCGAGCGACTCCCCCTCGTTCGCCGAAAACATGAACTCCACCCGGTCCCCGCCCCGAGGCCCCAGCTCCCCCGACGCTTCGAACTCGATCTGAGCCCGGATCCGAGCATTGGGAATGTGCAGCGCCGCCAAGCGTGTTTCAACCGCGCCGGCAAACGCCGTGGCAGCATCGAGGCGCCCCTGGTGCAACCCACGAGCGAGCCCCCGACATCGCTGCTGCGCGCCGGCCTCCAGGGAAGCGAGCTCCGCCGCACGTTCCTCCACATTCTCAAGCTGCTGCAGCGTTGCATGCATCACATCGCGTCGCTGTGGGAGTTCGTCCACGCTGCAGGCATGCTTGTGGCGCAGCCGATCCAATTCGTCGAGGCGCGCCTCAAGCCCTTCGAGCTCGGCACCGTCGACGTCGAACTCCTGGGATAAACGAGCCGCGGCGGCGGCAGCCTCCTCGCATGCGATCTGGGCGCTTTCGAGCTGGCCAGCCATCTCCGCCAGCAATGGAGAATCCTCGGACCCTCGGTTCGCTCGCTCCAGCAAACCGGCGAGACGCCCCGCGATGGCGTCGTCGGCTTCGTATAAGGAGTGTTGCGCCTCGCTAGCAAAGGAGATCCAATCTCTGCCGTTGCGCAGGAGCTCTACACGACCACGCAGCTGTTGGTACTCGCCCACCTGCGGCTCGAGTCGGTCGAGCTCCTCGAGCTGGAACCGCAGATAGTCGATTCGCTGGAATCGCTCTCCTGTGCGTTCTCTGAGCTCTTCCAGTTCGCTCGACAGCTTCCGCCACTCACCATAGGTTTCCGCGTACCGAGCCAGCTCGGCGTCGAGCTTGGCATAGCTATCGAGCAACTCGATGTGACGCTTCACATGCGTGAGCGAGTGATGCTCATGCTGGCTACAGATATCCACCAAGCGCTCCCCCACTGCGCGCAACATGGCCTGGGTCGTGAGCTCCGCCTGGAGTCGACTTCGCCCGCGACCCTGGCGACTTACCACGCGCTCGACGACCAACCCCTCATCGCCGTCTCCCTCGATCCCGTGTTCCTTGAGGAAGGCAACAACGGCCGCGCCCGTGGAGCCCGAAAGGCCGAACTGGGCCTGGACGTGGGCCACGTCGGCCCCTTCTCGTACAAGCTCCGACTGGGCTCGGCCCCCACGCAACAAGCTGAGGGCATCAATGATCAGGGATTTGCCCGCTCCTGTCTCGCCGGTCAACACATTCATGCGAGGGTCAAACTCAACCGTGACATCATCGAGAAGCGCGAGCCTGCGGACATGGAGTAAGTCGAGCACAGTCGACCCTAGTAGCACAACCGAGCGCTCACCCGGATCCGGCGTGCCGCGCCGACGCCACCCAACCTCTCATTGGTCTCTCGCTCGCGGACTTCACGCTATGCCATGCGCCAGACGTCGATTCCAACCCCTGTCGGGCCGTCGGCCACAACTCATCACCGCGGTATGGGGCGACCGCGGCGAGCCGAACCTCAGGTCACTTCGAGACGGTACGCGCAGGCGAACTCGCCTCCCGCCTCAAGGCTGCGCATACCCAGCTTCTCGGCGAACGGAACAACCGGCCCTGAAGCGTCGGCGATCCCGTGCCAAGGCTCTAGACAAACAAAGGGTGCCGACGACCGGGGCTTGGTCCAGATAGCGAAAAATGGGAAGCCCTCGAAATGCATCCGTAACCCACCCGCGGAACGCCTGCTACACAACGTCACGTGGCGCGACACCAACTGATCGAAGGCCAAGGCGTCATCTTCGAACAACCGTCGTGAAAGCGGGAGCACGCGCTGGCCTAGGAGACCCGGACGCCGCTCACCGTCCCGCAAACCAGCAACCAGCACGATTCGATCCGCGCGCTCGGCTGCCTCGAACTCTAGAAAGTAATCGTCAAAGTCTTCGCCTGGACCCCAAGGGCAACGAAAGCCCGGATGCGCACCGATCGAAAACGGCATCGCGTCACCGCCGTGATTGCGGACCCGATACTCGACACGCAGCAAGCATCCCTCAAGCGAATAGCGCGTCTCCAATTCGAAATCGTGGGGGTACACCGCTCGTGTGTCCGCGTTGGCCTGGAGCCGGAACAGCAACGAACCGGCGGTACGGTCGAGCTCGGTCCACGTCAGATCGCGGGCGAACCCATGCTGACCCATGGGCGCAGCGACGGACGGATATCGGGCCTCATCGCCGGCAAGACGACCCACGATGGGAAACAGCACCGGCGCCCGCCGGCCCCAGAACTCCGGGTCGCCCTGCCACAGCAACTGCCGCTGACGCCGTCGGTCGAAGAAGGAGACCAGTTCGCCTCCCCTCGTCGCAACCTCGACCCGCAGCCGATCGTTCTCGATGAAAACCTT
Source organism: Nannocystaceae bacterium (assembly GCA_036479215.1). GTDB lineage: Bacteria > Myxococcota_A > Polyangia > Nannocystales > Nannocystaceae > FL481. The sequence goes on from JAZGFE010000130.1 coordinate 5,350, forward strand.
CATTGCGCACGCGAAGCTTAGCGGAGCTCAGATCCCGACGGGGAGCGTGGGCCCCCTGCCGCGGTCTCTCCGCAGCGCCCGTGCTGGCCCTCATCTCAGCGTCCGGCTACCGTTCTCGGACCGCATCCGACCCGGTATCGATGACCCATCCCGTCCCATGCTCCTTCCGAGCCGCCTCCCGCCGATGCTCGCTCCTGTTTCTGGTCTGCGGGTGCCTTCCCGGGGCGCCTCCCGACACCGGGGGTCCGGCGGGGGGAGGCCCCTACCCACCCCAGACCCCGAGCGACGACGACGGTACGACAGACGGAGAAGGCGGAGACCCCGAGACCTGCGAACCGAGCGGGCCCGCCCCCCAAGGCGCGTTCTATCGCCGCGGAATCCCGACTCGCCAACACCTCGATACCTATGGACATGCGGGCGTGCCCATCGTGCTGCGCGGACGGGTGCGCAACATCGACTGCGAACCGATCTTCAACGCCAGAGTAGAGATCTGGCACGCCACCCCCACCCGAGCGGGCGCATCGCCTGGAGATACGAACGCCGTCTACGACACCTCAGCAGAATTCGCGTACTACGGGCGCACGGCCACGGACACCGACGGCGTCTTCACGTTCATCACCCTCAAGCCGGGCTGGTATCTCAGTGAATCGGGATACCGCCCTGCGCACATTCACGCCAAGGTCTGGGTAGGGGGACATCTCGTCGACGCCCAACTCACCACCCAGATCTTCTTCGAAGACGACCCTCTCAACAGCAGTTACCCGTGGTTCGGTACGGGCATGGTCGCTCGCATGGACAATCTTGGGGTGGCCACCAAAGACTTGGTGGTCGATTTCTGAGCGCTCGACCCGGTGCCGGCCTCCGCCAAGCCCCTTCTGACCGCCGCGAGCATCGGACACCCCGCAGCCCGACGCCACCTCTCCGCGACTACCGTTGGGCAGCCGTGCTATTTGTGGTCGATGTTCTCCCGCTCCGCCATCCGCCCCGCGGCCGCCTCTTCCCGTACAGCCCCGCTCCGCTTCATCGGCATTTGCGCACTCCTCGCGTCCTCCAGCGTTTGTGATAGTGCAAATGGCAAAGACACGGCGACGAAAGAAACAGCGCAGATCAAGGTAACGCCCCCCGCCTCGGCACCGAGCGACCCAGCGTCTTCGACCCCCTGTGATGCGTACCGAACCGCCCTATGCGAACAGCTGGGGGCCGACAGCCCCAGGTGCGCATCGGTGGGGACCGTGCTAGCCATGCTGCCGCCCGAGGCGTGCACGGCAGGAATGGCGGATATTGAGTACACCAAGCACAAGCTCACCAAGCTCGGGGAAATATGCACCCAACTCACAGCTAGGGCCTGCAGCGATCTTGGTGAGGAGACCGAGACCTGCAAGATGGTGCAAGAACAAACGCCGGACTTTCCGCCCGATAAGTGCAAAGAGATGCTCGACAACTACGACACGGTGATCTCGGAGCTGCGCGGCATGGAGACGGCAAACAAGCCCCTCGACGAAGCCACACAGCAACGCATCGCCGGGAGCGATGCGCCCGCGTTCGGGCCCGCAGACGCAAAAGTCACGCTCGTGGAGTTTTCCGATTTTCAGTGCCCGTACTGCTCGAAAGCCGCCGAGACCGTGCACCAAGTCCAGGAGAAGTACGGCGACAAGGTACGTCTCGTATTCCGCCAGTTCCCTCTCAGCTTCCACGCGAACGCCCATGGCGCGTCGCAGGCCGCACTCGCGGCGCACCAGCAGGGAAAATTCTGGCAATATCACGACCTGCTCTTCGCCAACCAGAGCGCGCTCACCCGCGAGGACTTGGAGAAGTACGCGGAACAACTCAACCTGAACATGGGCCCATTCAGGAAAGCGCTCGACAGCGAAACGTACAAAGAAGCCGTGGATGGCGATCTCGAACTCGGCAAGCTGGTCGCCGTGAACGGCACGCCGACGATCTTCCTCAACGGAAAACGCGTGGGCAACGTGCTCGACTTCGCCACCTTGCAGGCTGAAATCGACACTGCCCTCGCAGCGAAATAGCGTAGGGATCGAGCGCCGGTCTCCACGGGCAACGCAGATGCGTGCCGCAGACGTATGGGTGGACGCCGACAAAGCCAGCGGCCGCCGCTCGGCATTCGGTAGCGACGAACTAGCCGCTGGTGGCGCTGCCGCCCGTTCCGCTGCCGCCCGTTCCGCTGCCGCTGGTGGCGCTGCCGCCCGTTCCACTTCCACCCGTTCCGCTTCCGCCCGTTCCGCTTCCGCCCGTTCCGCTTCCAGTACCAGTACCAGTACTGGTACCAGTGCCAGGCTCCTCCGCCTCGAGGTCACAGATCACCTTGGTCGTGGCGCCGCCCACCTCGCACCACCAGGCGTTGCCTTGGGTGTCGCAGCAGCCTTCGCGCGGCAGGCCGCAGGGCATGGACCCGTGCTCAAGGTCCTCGGGGCAGGCCATCGGTTTGTCATCCGGGCCGGGACCCTCGCCGCCACAGTCGTACCACATTGGTTCGGCGAGCCATCCGCAGCCGACCGGACCATGGTCCGGGTCAGGAAAGGGGGGAGGGGTCTCGACATCTCCATCTCCATCTCCGTCTCCGTCTCCATCTCCATCTCCATCTCCATCTCCATCTCCATCTCCATCTCCATCTCCATCTCCATCTCCATCTCCAACGGGGCTCGCGGTCGTCCCGCCGTCTCCTTTGCCTTCGTCATCGGAGCATGCGGAGCCAATCAATAGGAGAGAGGCCGCGAGGGAGCGACAGAGAACTTTTTTTGCCAGCATGGCCGCGAGCATGTGGCCCAGCTACGTCGAAGTCAACATCGGTACATCATCGGGCGGCGAGGGTACGGCTCGGGGTGATCGCGCGCTCGGCCATGGATGCTCGGGAACGCGCTCACTCAGCCGACGTTCGCGAGTTCACTCCGCGGAGGTCCCCGCGGTGGCGACCTGTTCCCCACCGTCGTCCCCCGTAACGGGAACCGCAGGCACGTCACCCCGCGCCCCCTTCTCTGCGTAGGCCGGCAGCCCCGTGAGCTCGGCGACGGTGACCATCGTCAGTCCACGTTTCTCCAGTTCGCGCAGGACGTCCGGCAGCGCCCGCACGGTCTGGGGCTCGCTATCGTGCAACAACACGATCGAGCCCGCTTCGGTCTCCCGTACGACGGTACGCATCACTTCGAGCGCGGATGCGTGCCAGTCCCCACTATCCACCGTCCAGAGCACCAGGTTGAGTCCGAACTCTGCGAAAACCGCGAGCGACGACTCTGGATAGCGACCGAAGGGCGGGCGCAGCATGGCGGGAACGCGGCCCGTGGCCATCTCCACGCTGGTTTGTGTTTCGGACAACTCGGCGCGGATCTGGGATTTGAACAGCGAACGGAACGATGCGTGGGAAAACGAATGATTGGCGATCTGATGGCCCTCGTCCACGATGCGTCGGGCCAACTCCGGGTATTGTTGCACCCGTCGTCCCTGGACGAAAAAGGTCGCCTTCGCACCAAATCGACGCAGTGTCGCCAGCACTCTGGGTGTGTGCTTCGCGCTCGGCCCGTCGTCGAACGTCAGGGCCACCCGATCGCCCAACCGGGAACCCTGATGGACCACCGCGACATCCGGCACCCGCGCAGCGTGCCGCACGGGTGCCGGCTCGGCGGAGGGGGGTGAGGGGTGGACCGTGATGCGCGCATGCCCCGGGCCTAGGGCGACCTCAGCGATGCCTGAGGAGGTCCTACCGGTGTCGGTTGTCGGAGACCCGGGTTGGACGCGCGGCATACGGATCTCGCGCTGGGGACGTGGAACCGGCGCCAGCGCGGCGAGGGTTTGTACGGTCTTCGCGCCATCCACAGGGGCCAGCGCGGCCACAGGCGCTTGCGGCTTCCGCGGCATGACCCGAGGACACCAAGCCACGGCCGACCACGCGAGCCACCCCGCCAGCGCAGCCAAACAGGTGCCCATCGCCGCACTCAAGACTACGTCGAGTCTCCGCACAAACGCGTTGGTAACCCAGCGCGGCCGCTGCCCCAAGAAATCGACCTTCCCCCCACCGCTGGTGTCGAATCCCCGCCGCCTCTAGCCGGGCGAGGATAGCGTGTCTATTCTTTTGCCATGTCGAGCGCCTGGAGGCACTGCAGCCGCTGCAAGACAGCGATCGTGTTCGAGGCCACGTATTGGACGTGCAACGTCTCGACCTGCAATCGAAAACGAAGCCAACTCGTGTTTTGCGGAATGGACTGCTGGGATGCCCACCTCCCCATCGCGCGTCACAGGGAGGCCTGGGCCGAAGAGCAGCAGGCCCCCACCCAGGCCGAAGCTGGCACCGAAGCGGCGACCGCAGCGAGGGTCGAGCCGCAGGCCGAGCGTCCGAGCTCCCCATCCGCGCCCGTACCTCGCACCGGTAGCGGTACCGGTACCCGCCGGCGCGTCGAGGTCCCGCGGCCCCGCGGACCCCAACCCCCAAAAGATGTGCTCGTCGTCGCGTCGAAACTGAAGGTCTACATCAAAGAGGCCAGCGGAATGAACACCTCCGCATCGGTGATGGACCGGCTCTCCGACAAAATACGCGACCTCTGCGACGAGGCGATCAAACAGGCGCGCGCGGCAGAGCGACAGACCGTCATGGATCGAGATTTTCGCTGAACGGGGCATGATGGCCGCGGCCATCATGCCCCAAAGCGCTCGAGATCGATCCTACTCTTCGTACCAAACACGACACCTTCGGCCCGCAAGCGCCGTCGCTGCTCCCGACGACCCTCGCGTGTGGCCAGGCTGATCTCGCCGCGGGTGTTCACGACGCGATGCCACGGCACGTCCGTGTCCGGCGGCAGAGCGTGCAAAGCATATCCCACCTGTCGCGCGCGACCCGGGCGTCCGGCAATCTCCGCCACCTGTCCATAGGTTGCCACATGCCCCGACGGAATATGGCAAACCGCATCGTAGTACGGCTGGTAGCGGGAGTCCAACGGCGACACGGCGGATATAAAGTTGGCGGACCACCACGCTGATGTCAACGGGCCGGAGGTCGTCTCGCCCACCCATTCCAGACGGCACGCGCAACGAGTTGAGAGCGTCGAAGTTGCGGACCGCAATGCCCGACACAAGTTGGCGTGGCGAATAAGATCCCGAACCGGAAAAGAGGCCCGCAATCGCGGTTGTAACTCCTTGGTTTCAACCTGCCGGAGTCCCCACCTACCGCCTAGCCCCACACAGACCCATGTTAGACACACGCGTGGCCGCCGGTGGACACCGTGCCGCAGACGTGTTCCAAGATATAGGGCGCTTCCGAGTAGGCGTCCGCACCGGTCGGCCGCAATCGGCCGCAAATGAGAAACAACGCCACCGACGGCGTATGCGATAGCCTGGTCGGCGGTGATTGGGCGCCGCCCAGGCCACCCGCGTGTACAATCATGGCAAACGTCTGCGTTATCCCCCCCGCCCCGAACGCCGTTCGTCACACCGGCGACCGCCACGATGTCGGACCTCGCCCGATTCGAACTGGCGAAGCGGGCGAACACGCGGAGCGATTTATCTGGTTGGTCGCCGCTTTGCATCGGGTCGGCATGAACCCTGACGCGACGCTGCGGGAGATGGGGCTGGACCCACACCATCTCAACGAGCTTGGTAGGGACGTCCCCCTCGTTTGGTTCCGTGGGCTCTGGGAGGGGATTTGCGGAGGAAGCGGGGAGACGGGCATCGGTCTCCGCATTGCCCGATCCATTGTACCGAGCGACTTCGGTACCTTCGGCGAACTACTGGCGACCAGCGTTACCTTAGCCAACGCACTACTCCTGGGTACACGCTTCATTCGTCTTGTTAGCCGCACCACCGAACTCGAACTCCACGTGCATGGAGAACGAGCGATCTTGGCGTACAATCCAAGATACCCGGATCTCTGCCACCCCGAGCAATCCGAACTGGTGATCGGGTGCATCGGATCGATCGCCCGCTGCCTATGTGGGAAGAACATCGTACCCACGGAGGTCAGGTTTGCCCATTCCGCTCCCCCTAACGTGAGCGTTCATGCGAGCTTCTTCAACACGCCGGTGCGCTTCGATCAATCGCATCATGGATACGTATTTCCCACCGCCCTCCTACAAACAGAGATTCTCGGGTCGCAGCGCCACCGACATGCGGAGATCGAGTCGAATGCTCAACGTAGACTCCGAAGCGTGCTCGTGCCGCCATCCTTCGCGGACCGAACACTGAGCTTGTTGCAAGCGAAGCTGCGCCACGGAGAACCCAGCTCGATCGAGGTTGCATCGGCCCTTGGATTGCACCCAAAGACACTCAATCGTCGTCTTCGATCGGAGGGCACGAACTACCAACGGCTACTCAATCAGCTGCGCCATCGCTTGGCGGAGCATTACCTTTCCCAGCCCGAACTCTCCATCTCTCGTGTGACACGCCTGTTGGGCTACTCGGAGAACAGTGCGTTTTGCAGGGCTTTCAAACGCTGGACCGGCTGCGCGCCCCAGGACTTTCGCCGCGCCACACTCATGGTGCAGTAGGTTCCACGCGCCTCCGCCTGCCCGGAGCCTTGTAGACGCTTTGCGCCGTGGCGAAACGCCCCATACCTGCCGGCTCGTGCCAGTCCGTGGACAACTCGGGATGGAGCGTGGGAGTCGTGCCGCGACTTCCGTGGGCACGCACAGCACTCGCGGCATCCTGTCCCCGGCTCACCGAGCTGCGTCAACAATCCGCGCCCTCAGCTCCCATACCCGCGGTGCCAACGCTGTTGACTTTTCCAAGCTCCTAACTCTGTGGGAGTGGCCCAACTGAACAACGTAATATCAGCATCCCGCACCGCGTTTCTTGCCAACGCGAGTCGCGAAGCCGCAACGATCGGCGGTCGGCACGACGTAGACACCGCCGGGCCTCGTCGGTGAAGGGTCTCTGCCCACACCGAAGCGGCAGCAAACGTGAGTCCACCGCCGGTTTTCTGCCGATTTCCAGCACCGATGCAGGTGCCAAGTCAGACAGCCACGGGCGCAGAACCAGCCTCCACAACACAGTCCGCCCCCAGCACTGGTAAGCTTCGACCCGGCCAGACTGGAATCTCCCCATGCCCCTGCCCCGAATCACTGTCACCCGCGCAACTCTCGTACACGCCTGCGCCCTCCCGCTCCTGTTCGGCACCGTTGCTTGCGGCGCCGGCCCGGCAAACGATCCTGCGCCCTCGCCCGACGGAATGGGCAACGGCGACGGCGACGGCGACGGCGACGGCGACGGCGACGGCGACGGCGACGGCGACGGCGACGGCGACGAGGAGCCCGATGGCGATGGCGATGGCGATGGCAATGGCGATGGCAATGGCGATGACGATGACGATGGCGATGACGATGGCGATGACGACGACGACGACGACGACGACGACGACGACGACGACGACGACGACGCCAGCGAGGACGATGACGATCAAAGTGATGGACCCAAGTTCGACATCGGCGATCCAAACGGCGGCACGGAAAAGCTTGGCCCGCGTGAGATCGATCTACTCTTCGTGATCGACAACTCTGGCTCGATGGGGGAGGAGCAGGCGAACTTGGCGCGAAATTTCCCCTACCTCATTCAACAGCTACGCGCGTTGAACCAAGACGACAGTCAAGAGCCGGCCGACGTCAATATTCTCGTGACAACCACCGACATGGGTCACACCGCATGCGCCGGCACCACCCCCGAAGTTGGAGACCCGGTCACAAACGGATGCAACGACCGCATCGGCGCCTTCGCACCATGGGGTGACAACCCTGACGCAAGCGCAGCGTGTACCGACGTATGCTCGATCGATGTCGAGATCGCCGACGATCGACCCTTCATCAATTTCCAAGGGGATGAAGACAACGTCGACGAGGTCGATGCAGCCGACGTCAACGACGACGGCGTACCCGACGATTCCGTCGCCCAAGCCCTCGCCTGCCTGGGGCCTCAGGGTATTGACGGGTGCGGTTTCGAGAGTCCGCTCGAATCCATGATGCAGGCCATCGACCCGAGCGCGCCCCACAACGACGGCGACAAGCCCTTCATTCGGAAGGACGCGGTACTGGCAGTAGTGCTGTTCACAGACGAAGCGGACTGTTCGGTCAACGAGTCCGCCAGTCCCGATCTTTTTTCGGCGAGCGGCGACAAGGAGTACTGGGAGACCAACCCGGAGACGGGCCAACGCGGCATGAGCAGCGCGATCTGTTGGAACGCCGGTGTCAGCTGCGAACCCAACGGCGACGGCACCTACGAATGCGAATCCAACGAGGGACAGGACGGTCAACTGCGCCCGCTCGGGCGCTACCGCGACTACCTGAACTATCTGATCGACGATAAGGACAAAGAGGTCGTCATGCTGGGTATCGTCGGCATCCCCCTCGTCACGGAACACGCGGAGCTCCCCCCGTTTCAACCCACCGCGGGCGGCGTATTCGACCTCCAGTATCGCGATTGGGTCGACGGTCTGTACCCCGATGATGGAGATATTCTCCCCGGCGATTGGAACGCCGATCCTCGACAAGGAGCGGCTTTCCAAAAATATACCTTCGGTATCGGCCCAGGCTGTACCGGTAAGGGCGAAGGAGGCGAGTTCACCGGGCAGGGCATGCCGCCACGGCGGATCCGTGATGTCTGCGAGTCCCTCAACCGAGAGCCCGACGGAGACCTTCCAGAGACCATTCGATGTTGTATGGAATCGATCTGCGACGACGATTTCAGTGCGGCTATCAAGTGTCTCACCGGCTTGATCGAACAGATCGAATAGCCCGCACGTCGATCCCCCTCCGAGCTGCGATGACAGCCCCTCGGACGGCGAGTCGTATCGGCCAAGAGGCGCTCATATCGGTAGGGCAGGTCGTGTCGGCAGGGCCCTCATGTCGGTAGGGGCGCGCGTGGTCGGTGACGTGCGACCTTGCGTGCGGACATGCACCCCTCCCGCCGATCGCCGGGCCACCGTGCTAGCCCAGCGGCAACGCGGTCTTGTCCACAACGCGGCGCAGCACAAAACTAGAGTGCACACCAGTCACGCCCTCGAGTCGCGTGAGCTGCCCGAGCAAGAATTGCTCGTAGTGTCGCATATCTCGCACAACGACCTTGAGGAGAAAATCCGACGCCTGCCCGGTGATGATGCTGCACTCCAATACCTCGGGCCACGACGACACCGCCCGCTCGAAAGTTTCGAAGCGATCGGGCGTATGCCGATCCATGGCGATACCCACGTAGGCCGTCAAGTTGAGCTTGAGTGCGAGTGGGTCCAGCAGCGTCACGTGACCGCGGATCAGACCCGACTCCTCTAGTCGCTTCACCCGCCGCGAACACGGCGTCGCCGACAGCCCCACGCGGTCCGCGAGCTCCAGATTGCTGACTTTGGCGTCGGCCTGCAGCACTTCCAGGATCCGCCGATCGATCGCATCGAGCTCCACGGTCACCATCTCTTTCATGCCCGTATTGTAGCGATATTTGCCACAAATTATCCAGTGTGGAGTGACTTTCACTCATTTCGGCCCGCGGTCAGCGTTTTTCGCGGTCTCTCGCCAGTGTACCGGCGCTAAGCTGAAGACACGAGCGGAGCCCCGCGAACAGCCCGCCGCCACGAACATGCGCCCCACGGCAAATTTTGACCACCGCAAATACCGTGCCCCGTGCCCCGTGCACAAGCCCGATCGACGCTGGCCGGACCGCCGGATCGAGGCCGCCCCGATCTGGTGCAGCGTCGACCTACGGGACGGTAACCAGGCTCTGGTCGAGCCCATGAATCCGTCACAAAAATTGGAGCTCTTCCAGCTGCTCGTCGACGTGGGCTTCCGCGAGATCGAGGTGGGGTTTCCTGCCGCTTCACGCCTCGACTTCGACTTCGTCCGTCAACTGATCACAGACAACCTCATCCCCGCGAACGTAACGATCCAAGTCCTCACCCAAGCACGAGCGCCCGTTATCGAACGCACCTTTGAGGCGCTACGAGGGGTTCGACGTGCCACCGTCCACCTCTACAACTCCACCTCATCGGTGCAACGCGAAGTTGTATTTCACATGTCCAAAGAGGCGGTGAAATCGGTAGCGAGACGCGGTGCTGAACTTGTCCGGAACTGCGCGCGCGCCCAGCCCGACACGAGCTGGCGTTTTCAGTACTCCCCGGAGAGCTTCACCGATACCGAACTCGACTATGCGGTCGAGATCTGTGATGCAGTCACCGAGGTATGGGATCCAACGCCACAACGCCCCGTCATCATCAACTTACCCGCCACGGTCGAAAACACGACTCCGAATGTATACGCCGATCGAATCGAGTGGGTTTGCGACCACATCGCCCGACGCGAGGCTCTGATCATCAGCTTGCACACGCACAACGATCGAGGATGCGGTGTCGCCGCAGCCGAACTCGGGCTGATGGCAGGCGCAGAGCGAGTCGAGGGCACGCTGCTCGGAAACGGCGAGCGCACAGGGAATATGGATATCGTCACGATGGCGATGAACCTCTATAGCCAAGGCATCGCCCCGAAACTCAACCTCGAGAACATGGACCGCATCATTGACGTCATCGCCCGTTGCACGCAAATCCAGTTGCATCCGCGTCATCCATACGCTGGAGAACTGGTATTTGCCGCATTCTCTGGCAGTCACCAAGACGCAATCAGGAAGTGTATGGCCCGACGTGGCGATCGCAAGCTGTGGAACGTGGCCTATCTCCCCATCAACCCCGCGGACGTGGGTCGCACCTATCAACAAGTGATCCGAATCAATAGCCAATCTGGAAAAGGTGGCGTGGCCCACGTGATCGAGCGAGCGCGAGGCATCGTTCTTCCGAGATGGTTTTGCGTGGATTTCAACCCACATGTGCAAGCGCACGCCGAACGCCACGGTGGCGAAGTGAGCGAATCGGCGATCTGGTCGCTCTTCGAACGTACCTATCTCACGACCCGCGCGGGCATGCACCTCGGCGACCACAGCATCTGCCACCACGAGGAGGGGCCGCAGTTGCGGGTGACACTCGACAACGAGGGCGAGAGCATCGAATTTGAGGGCAGCGGCGCAGGTCTACTCGAGGCTTTCACACGAGGTCTCAGCCGACGGTTCGGAGTCGATCTGGTGATATTGGGCGAATACCAACAAACGATGGAACGCAGCGACCCCGAGCAGATCTTCGCTTGTGTGCAGCTGAGCGTGAACGGACGTCGGTGCTGCGGCGCGGCGCGACATCACGATAGCGTACTCGCCTCACTTGAATCGGTACTCAGCGCGCTCGGGCGGACCCACACCCGCCGCGCACGACCACCAACGTCCAAGCAAGATCCGCTCGCAGTCCGATACTAGCCCAGAGATCGCTTCATCGCGAGCCATCGCGGATGTCTGGTATGCCGCAGACTTTCACGTCATCCAAGTTCCATCCACCATGCCGGTCGTTTCCTTCGGTTTGCACCGACTGCTCAAGGCAAAATCGAAGCCGAGCACGCTCGCCGACAGCTGCGGGCACCCCGTGTTCGGCGCTAAGCCACGAAGACATGTTGCTATGTCCGCCGCCAGAGGAGGCGTACAGCCGCACCCAGCCATCACCTTTGGAGATCTCCGTATACGCCCGCACACGGCCGCCGCCATGGGTCTCGTTGTTCAACTGGTAGCGAACCGTAACCTCTCTCAGATAGCCGAGGACGAACTCTGGCGACAGCAAGCAGTAGGGTTCGTGCGCCTCACGAGTGGAACAGCCGCCGATCTTCGTACCCGCGATTCTTCCGTCGGCCCCTGCGGACGTGTCCTCCCCCGGGTCATCGCAACCAGCACTCGCCGCTCCGACTTCCCACTCCTGACCGAATTCCCAGCCGAAAGCCTCGCCCGAAAAATCCTCAGCCAATACACACGACTCGATCTGACAGGAAGCGTCACATCCGTCCCCCCCTTCTTGTCCTCCATCATCACACTGTTCCTCGTCCACACGGCGATAGCCATCTCCGCAAGCCGCGAGCTTACAGTCCGCTACGCAACCATCGGAGTTGTCGTCGTTTCCGTCGTCGCAACTCTCCCCATCCTCCAGTTCACCGTTGCCACATTCCGCGTCTCCCGGCGCAGTCGCGTCATCGTCGTCGCCGCCGTCATCATCGTCGTCGCCGTCATCGTCGCCGTCGTCATCGTCATCGTCATCGTCGCCGTCGTCGCCGCCGCCATCATCGTCGCCATCGTCATCGTCGCCGTCGTCGCCGCCATCATCATCGTCGTCGTCATCACCATCATCGCCATCATCATCATCATCATCATCGCCATCATCATCATCATCATCGCCATCATCATCATCATCATCATCATCATCATCATCGCCATCATCATCATCATCATCATCATCATCATCATCACCGTAACCTCTACCACCATCATCATCATCATCATAATCACTGTCATCATCATTATATAACACTCAAACGTTTTGACAA
>JAZGFE010000131.1:0-20580 GCA_036479215.1 Nannocystaceae bacterium
GGCCCATGATTTCAAGGACTTATGCCAGCCCATCCCCATCCGCCCTCCGTACCCGAATTCCGGCGAATCGACGGCAGCATAAGGGCGAAACACGAGTCTGAGCGAGGCGATCGAATGCTGGGTCGACCACAGCGGGGCACGCCAACGCGTTTCCACTCGGGACTCCACCGGACGACGAAGTATCCCCCGCCGATGACCCGCCTCCCGCAGTCGCGCCCGTGCCACCGCCAGGCGCGGTGGATCCCGAGTCGTCGATTGGCGTGGCCGGGCAAGCGAGTAACGAGAAACAGCATGCGGACAGGGCGAGGCGCGGGGTCATATCGGGGTCAATCGTTGCCCAGAAATCAGGATTGTCACGCTGGGCGGTCTCCGCGGGTCGTGATGTGCGCGTCGGCGGCCAGGTGGAGTCGCCAGCGTTCCCCAGCAGTAACCTGAGATCGCTCGGTGTGAGGCCGGTGGCAGGCGCGGGATGTGCGGGAACTGACCTCACCCAAAGGTCTCAGCGAAGCGCTGCCGGACGCTGGTGGACCGTTGCGATCGGGCAGCTTAGCGCAGCGCCCAGTTCGGGGGTAACGACAATGTAGATGTACTCCAGATTGCGGAGGTGGCTGACCTTCCCGACCTTCTTGCCATCGAGATCGTGGATCCCGATCTGAGCGCCCACGTAGCGCTTGAAATCTGTTTCTAGAACGGCGACCTCGCCGCGCGTCTCGAGGAGCCTCTCCATCTCCTGCCGTTCGATGTAACCCTCGTTGTTGAAGGAAACGACAAGCACCTTGGCGCGGATATCTCGTATCACTTGCTGGATGGCCGGGAGAAAAGCTCGTTTCTTGTTGAACTCGCTCTTGCGGGTGCGACAGTCCATCCGTTTGCAAGCGATTCCGTAGACCTCTGGTTTGTCCCACGTGATCAGTGATTCCCACGCGTGGTAGTTGCTGAGATAGCTGTGCTGATTGTACGGTGGGTCCAAGTATGCGACGTCGGCCGCCAGTTCTCGAGCGGCCTGATGGGCGTCTAGCTGAAACGCGCGGCTTTTCCCGTGCTTGACTTGCGGTAGGACGTCAGGCATGCGGAGATCAATGTCGTTGTAGGCTCGCGGAGCCCACTGCTTGAGGTACGCCATCTGCAGTCCACACGTGGAATCCACCCGATCGGCAGCCTCCATCAGCGAAACCAACAGCACGCTCTCAAGCTCTGGATCCAACGATTTTCTCTCGATTTCTTCACGGATCGCGTCTACGCGTGCGCCATTTTTCGGTTGGGAGAATCGTGATCGATCACAAAATGTCGTAGTGAAGTAACCTGGCTGTCCGCGCAGTCGGTTGAATTCGGCGATCAGTTTCTTCGCTGGGCGCTCCATGTCGTCACGATCGGCCTGTACGTAGCAGCGAGCCAGCGTGTGGGCGTACGCGTTGTGGTCGTTGGAGAGCACGCGAAATCCCTCACGCTTCAGCATGTGCCCCACACGCGATGTTCCGGAGAATAGATCCAGAACAGAGGTCGCGCCGGGGACACCGTTGATGGTCCTCAGAATCGTGGGGAGCAGTGTTCGCTTGGACCCGATGTACTTGAACACGTCACCCTCCCTACGAGCAAGTCGCTACGCGGGATAGGCGTGCGCGAAGGTGTGATATGGGATCGCTATCGCGGGACAAGCGAGTAAAATGGAGGGACTCGAAGCGGGGGGCGGGCACGGAGCGGACGGGCACGGGCAGACAACGCGAAGGAAAATACGCCTATTCACAGTCGAGGTGGGTGTTCGCTGTCACTTCCCGGCTTGGGAGGGGCGCGATGTTGGTGCTTGTGGAGCGACGGCGGACAGGGAGATCCGGCGGCGACGCTCATCCAGGTCGAGGACCCAGACCCGCAGCTTTTGTCCAACGGTCACCACGTCGGAGGGACGCGACACGTACCCTCGTTGGAGGCGGCTCACGTGCACGAGCCCGTCTTGATGCACGCCCACATCAATGAACGCACCGAACGCTGCCACGTTGGTGACGACGCCTTCTAGCTCCATGCCCACTTTGAGGTCCGACATCTCCACCACGTCGTCTCGAAGCACACGGGCTTCGAATTCGGTGCGGGGGTCTCGCCCCGGTTCGCGTAGCTCCGACAGGATGTCAGTCAGCGTGGCGACGCCCACATCTTCGTCGGTGTAGCGTTCGATCTCGATGGCGCCGACGCGATCGGTGCTACCGATCAGCGAGCGAACCTGCACGCCCTGGTCGCTGGCGATGCGTTCGACCAAGGCGTAGCGTTCGGGGTGCACCGCGGAATCGTCGAGGGGTTGGCGTGACCCGGATACGCGGAGAAAGCCGGCGCACTGCTCGAATTTCTTGGGACCCATACCGGGGACCTTCAACAATTGTCGGCGTGATCGGAACGGACCGTTGTCGTCGCGATACTGGACGATGGCCTGGGCTTGTTTGGGCCCGACTCCGGCAACTCGGGCCAGCAAGGGCGCACTCGCGGAGTTGAGTTGCACGCCCACTTGGCTCACGCAGTCCTCGACGACGGCATCGAGATGGTGGCCGAGGCAGGCAGCGGGGACATCATGTTGGTACTGACCCACCCCGATGGACTGCGGGTCAATTTTTACGAGTTCGGCCAAGGGGTCTTGCAGGCGGCGGGCGATCGAAATCGCGCCGCGGACGGTGATGTCGAGCAGGGGAAATTCTTCTCGGGCGACGTCGGAGGCGGAGTAGACACTCGCTCCGGCTTCATTTACCGACACCACCGTGGAGTCGATCCCGCTGGCCTTCAGGACACGCCTCACGAAAGCTTCGGCATCACGGCCACCGGTGCCGTTTCCCACGGCGAGCGCCACAGGTCGGTACCTCTCCAGCCACGCCCGCAGGTCTTTCTCGGCTTGTTCTAGGTTCTTGGCCAATAGGTACAATGTCTGGGACTCGATGAATTTTCCAGTCTCATCTACAACGACGCATTTGCACCCCGTTCGCAGCCCAGGGTCGATTCCCACCACCGTCTGCTGACCGAGGGGGGCGGCGAGTAGGAGTGCGCGGAGATTGGTACCGAATACGCCCACCGCTTCGTGATCGAAGCGTTCGCCGAGTTCGCTACGGAGCTCTTTGACCATGATCGGCCGCAACCGCTTCGTATGCGCATCCTTCAGTGCGCGCAGAAGGTGGGGTGCGTAGGGGGTGCCGCGAGCGAAGCGAAGATGTGCCAGCATCCGTGGCTCGGGGTCCACGCCGTCGAGTTCGATAGAGACCCGTAGCTCCCCAGCCGCTTCGCCTCTTCGGAGGGCGAGATAGCGGTGGCCAAGCAGGCGCGACACCGCTTCTCCGAACGAAAAATAGTCGCGAAATTTGCTGTGCTCGTTGGCTTTGTTTGTTGCCTTGCTGACGAGAATTCCACGACGTGCGAGTAGGTCGCGCAACTGACTTCGGAGCGTCGCATCCTGGGCGATCGTGTCGACCATGATGTCGTGGGCACCCGCCCAGACGTCATCGAGGGACGGGAGGCCGTCGCCTAGATAGCGGTGCGCCTCCGCGTCTGGCCGTGCGGACGCGGGCTGGGCGAGGATGCGCGTAGCGAGGGGGCCGAGCCCTCTCTGCTCGGCGACGCTCGCTTTGCTGCGACGCTTGGGCTTGTGGGGCAAATACAGCTCTTCGAGCTGGCGGCGGTCGTCGGCGGCTAGGATCTGTCGCAAAAGAGCGGCGTTCGACACGCCTTGTTCCGCGAGGCTGCGCAGGATGGCGGCCCGCCGGGACCCCAGTTCCGAGATCCGTTTGGCGCCGTCGGCTACGGCGCGAATCTGCTGTTCATCCAGATTCCCGGTCATCTCCTTGCGATAGCGCGCAATGAAGGGCACGGTCGCCCCGCCATCGAGCAATTGCAGGACAGAGCGGACGCCAGAGTCCGCCAAGCCAAGCTGACCCGCGAGGGTCGGACACAGGTCGAAGTTCGCGCCCACGGCTCGGCATATCACATTCGTTCGACGCGCCCCGCCCCGTTGGCTGCGCCCGCACGAGGCCCATTTCACTGTGATTTTATCGAAAGGGACCTCGTGGCGGGCCTCGTTTTTTAGGTTTGATCGAGACCTGAGGCGCGGTGCGGGGAGCTCGGCCGCAATCACGTCCGGGTACGAGTCTGAGACCAAACCCACAGGGTGCCAGATGTGAGTCGTCGAGGTGAGGTGGGGAGGCAGAGACGTCCCACCAACCCCCTCGACATCGAAAGGGGAGCTGATGGCATGCGGTGGGCATGCGGTGGGCATGCGGTGGGCATGCGGTGGGCATGCGGTGGGCATGCGGTCCGGTTGCGGTCGCGCGCCCGATCCAGGTAACACTCATAAGAGTGCCGCGTACTCGGTTCCGGCGATCACGCGCGGAGCGCTGGGTACATCGGTCGGATACGGAGCCATAAATGTCAACACGAGGTCGCAGACAGTTCCTTCACGTCTCTTTCGTTGGCGCCGCCACGGTCGTAGTGGCGTGTTCCGATCCCGCAGACTCGGATACCGGGGATACCGGGGATGACGATGACGATGACGATGACGATGACGACGATGAAAGCGGAGACGGAGATGATGGGAGCGGAGACGGAAGCGAAGGCGGCGGGGATGACGGAAGCGGAGGAGACGGGGATGACGGAAGCGGAGGAGACGGGGACGGAGATGGAGGAGACGGAGATGGAGGAGACGGAGATGGAGGAGACGGAGATGGAGGAGACGGAGATGGAGGAGACGGAGATGGAGGAGACGGAGATGGAGGAGACGGAGATGGAGGAGACGGAGGAGATGGGGATGGAGGAGATGGGGATGGAGGAGATGGGGATGGAGGAGACGGGGATGGAGGAGACGGGGATGGAGGTGATGAAGACGAAGACTGTGAGGATCCCTTCAAAGATGGTGAGTTCCTTGCGGCAGTTGCCTTCGTGGGGGAGTCGGGGTCCGTAGGGCAGAAGACGGGGCAGGGTCACGACGCTCGAATCCGTTTCGACCTGCGGAAACTCGAGCCGGGTAATCTGCTGAGCTCCAACGAAGAGTTCTACGTTCGTACCGAGTACCCCGATCAGATCGACGAGGGAGCCGCTTGGAGCGTCCGGATTCATGGCCTGGTTGACGAAGAGCTCCAGCTTTCGATCGCGGATCTCGAGGCTATGGATCAGGTGACGGAAGTGGTCTGCCTTGAGTGCTCGGGCAACGGAGGCGGGTCGCGTTTCGGCCTACTGAGCGCCGCGGAGTTTAGCGGGGTACGATTGGCGGATGTTCTCGACCGGGTGGCTCCCACCTCAAGTGCCACCGGCGTGTTGGTGTCTGGTTTCGACGAACACAGTCACCAGTCGAGTCATTCTACAACGGGGGCAAGCTGGGTCTTCCCTCTCAAGGATCTGGCCGATCGCGGTGGCATGCTCGTACTCAAGATGAATGGCGAGACCTTGCCGAAGGATCACGGGTTTCCCGTTCGACTACTGATCCCCGGATGGTACGGCTGCTGCAACGCGAAGTGGGTCGATGAGATCCGGTTGGTCGCGGATGACGAGCCGTCGACATCGCAGATGCGCGAGTACGCATCGCGGACACATCAAAACGGCACCCCACAGTTGGCCAAGGACTACAAGGTGGCGACGATGGATCAGTCCGCCATGCCGGTGCGTGTGGAAAAGTGGAGGGTGGACGGTGAGTTGCTCTACAAGGTGGTGGGGATCATGTGGGGCGGTCACGAGGCCACCGACGCGCTGGTGTTCTCGGACGACGGGGGCTCGACGAAAATGGCCGTGGATGTGTGTCCGACCCAGAAGCAAAACCAAACCTGGACGCTTTGGCAATACGCCTGGAAGCCTCCCAAGACGGGGAATGTATCGATATCGATGCACATCGACGACTCGAATATCCCCACAAAACGACTCGACAATGGGTTTTACGTGCGCGTGGTGAGCATCGACGAGGTCTAGCGCCTTCTCGGCCCGCCAAGTTCTTCGCGCTGAGAATTTGCTGTGTACGGAGGTCGGCTGTCGCGGCTGTCGCGGGGGTTGGCTATCGCTGAGGTCAGGAGGATCGGCGTCGTGCGGATGATTCGCGTTGGCCGTCGGCACGCCGCCTCGACGCAAGTAGCCAAGCGATCCCCAAGATCCCCAAAATCGTTCTCCGGGGCCCGGGTCCTCGACTTGCCACCCCACAGTCGCAGCCCGAGGCCGTTGACGCGCCATTGGCGGTGGACTGGGAGTTGTCTCCCGCGGAGTCGTCGGGACTCCCGGACGTACTCGCTGTGGGGTCGCTGCTCGATCCGGGCGGCGCTCCCGTGTCGGGTGTGTCGGGTGTGTCGGGTGTGTCGGGGGGACCCTCCGAAGTGTCGGCCCCTGCGTCGGTATCGCCGGTGTCGGTTGCCCCTGTTGGGCCCGTGTCGTCGGCCAACCAGCCCCCCAGCGGCAGGGCTTGCCAGGCTTCCGCCAGGACCAACGGGGGGTTCACATCTGCGGCGGCGTACATCTCGGCGACCCGAGTGCCTGCGTCGTTCGTGGTGTTTTCGGCGGCTAGGAATTCAATGTACTTCGGTGTGTTGATCAGATACATCAATCGCACCATGATCACAGCTTCGTCCTCCTCATCGGCAGTCGGATCGGCCAACCCGATGGCGGGGAAGGCATAGTCGATGTTGTCCTCGTGGGGCCATAGCCCGTCCGTGATGGTGTAGCGGTCGCCCACCGGATCCGTTTCCGGATCCGCCACCAGCCCCCTCGGGGGGATACGGTTGTCGAGTAGCCAGTGGTTGTTGCGCAGCAGGTGAAAACTGGCGCCATCGGCAAAGTCGACCGCGATCGCCTCGTAGCGCCGCACCTGCGCATCGTCCTCGATGCTCTGCGCTTCGCCGTCCCAAAGCCCGGAGCTGTACAACAGCGTATCTTCATGTCGGACCGTGACTTCGAGCCACATCACTCTTCCTTCCGAGTATCCGGTGGGGAGTTTGTGGCCGCTGTTGTTGAGCACGCGGATGGGCAATGACTCCAGTCCATGGCGCAGGTCCAACTCCGTGGGAAATTGCACCTCGAGTTCGGCTGCAGTGGCGAGAAGCTCGGCGCCTCGCGCCATGGTGAACTGGTAGTAGTAGTCGTCCACCTCTCCCGAGCCCTCGATACCGTACGCTCGGCGCAAAACTTCGAGCGTGCCTAGGTTGGCACCCACGAGATCGTGCCTGCGTGCTCCTTCGGGGTGGAACTTGCCCTCGGTGACGTGGGATTTGCAGCCCGCTGCGTCCGCGACCGCGGGCATGTGGCAGTCTTGGCAGGTCTTCGACGTCTGCGCATCTGTGGCGAACCAGCTGTTCTTCCATTCTCGGTAGGTCCGTTGCTCGTTGAAGAGCATGCCCATGCCCTCGCCGTCCGCGTCCACGCGTTCGAGATGGGTGGTCACATCATGGCATGTGCCGCAGAGCTCCGAACTGCCCAAAAACGAAATGTCGTCGCTCCATTTGTGGCTCGGCCCTTCGTCGTCGAGGTAGCTCCATGGGCCCCGGCGCGCCACCTTGCCGTTCTCCCCCTCGTCGTCGATGCGGTAGCCCGCGTTGCCCAGTGGCACGTCGGGATCGTCGATCATGCGGTGGCATAGATCGCAGCCCACACCTTCGAAGTCATCGGCCTCGAGTTCGTCCGCAGAGATCGCATCGCCGCGACCATCGAGGAACGCGCGGGGCGAGTGGCAGCGTATGCAGAGCTTGGTTTCGCCCGGAGCATCTTGATGCGCGATGGCTACGCCTGCCCAGAACACGGGGTCTCGCGCCGCGTTGGCCATCATCGACCCTTGCCACATCCATGGCGTGTAGTCGGGTTGGTCGAGCTGGTCGAGCGGATTGAGGAATACGTGGCAGTCGGCGCAGTCCTGCGCGGGCGCGAGTGGGTTATTGAGTTCGCCCGGCTCGGTGGGCGCAGCGTGGCCGGACACGGAGACGCCCATGCTCAGTGCGAGGGTGCTCCCGCCGATCGATCGCAAGAGACGGCTGGGGAGCGGGCCTCGGAGCCGGTGTGGGATTTCGCGCGGGATCGGGTCTGTGGGCAGGCGTGGGATCAGGCGTGGGATCAGGCCTAGGATCGTGATCTTGTGTGAAGTGCGAGTCGCGTCTGGACGCAGCGGCATAGGCACGCAGAGTACCACCGGCCGAGCCGCCGTCTCCGGCCGGCCGTCGGGTGCACAATGCACGCGCTGCGCAGATTTTCGGTAGCGCCGTTGGCGCCACGCCGACGCGGGGGTCCTACCCCCGGAGCCGATGCTCCGCCGTCGCGGCCCCGTTGTGCTGTGCACGTTGGCGTGGTAAGCGGCGCATGCAAATCGGCGAAATCCTCTTCCGAAAGGCAGCTGCGGTGCGAATTACCCATCTTCTGAGCAAACGTACAGCCGAAGTCCCTCGCGATGCTGGATCGCCCAGCCATCAGCTTCTGGTCCGTGGCGGCTATGTGCGGCAGATGGGGCAGGGCATCTATACCTTGCTGCCCTTGGCCCAACGGGTGCGCGCGAAGATTGAAGCGATTCTCCGCGATGAGATGGACGCGGCGGGTGGCCAGGAGATGTTGATGCCGGTGGTGACCCCCGCCGAGCTGTGGCAGGCGTCGGGCCGCTACGACTCGGTGGGTCCAGAGCTCGTACGATTTAACGATCGCACAGGCCACCCACACGTGCTCAACATGACGAATGAGGAGACCGTGGTGGACGCGGTGAAAGCTTGTCTCGACAGCTACCGGCAGCTGCCGTTCATGGTCTATCATATCCAAACAAAGTTCCGTGACGAAGCGCGTAGCCGCGCGGGGTTGATCCGCGTCCGCGAGTTTACGATGAAAGATGCGTACTCGTTCCACCGTACGCAAGAGGATCTCGCAGTGTACTACGAGCGGGTACGGCAGGCGTATCGCAACATTTTTTGGCGCTGTGGCATGCGCAAGGTGATCGATATCCGCTCCGATGTGGGCATGATGGGGGGAAACGTGGCCCACGAATTCATGCTTCGCAGCCCCTTCGGCGAGGACACGCTGCTCCTGTGCGGATCGTGTGAGTATCGGGGAAATCGTGAAGTCGTGCCGGCGGTGCGTACCTATGTTTTCGATGAGACTCCGCTCCCACTGGAGGATGTGGCGACGCCGGGGCACAAGACGATCGAGGAGGTGTCGAAGTTCCTCGGAACCACGCGCGATCGATGCTGCAAAGCTGCGTTGTTCATGGCGGACGATACACGCCCCATTGCGGCGTTTGTCCGTGGCGACTTGGAAGTGGATCACGCCAAGCTTCGCAATGCGGTTGAAGCCTCCGACCTCCGGCCCATGCGCGAAGAGGAAGTCGTGGCGGCGGGCATTGTGGCGGGTTTTGTGGGTCCTCTAGGTATCGATGCGGAGCGGGTCACCATTTGTATGGATCGGTCGGTCGCGGAGACGCCCAACCTGATCATCGGTGGCAACGCGGTTGATTTGCATCGGAAAGCATTCAACATGCCGCGCGATCTTGCCGCGGTCGAGGCCCGTGACATCAGCCAGGTCGCTGATGGGGAGCCGTGCCCCAAGTGTGGGGCGCCGTTGGTGGAAACCCGCGGCATCGAGGTCGGCAATATTTTTCAACTCGGCACGACCTACAGTGCGGCGATGGACCTCACCTACGCCGAGGAGGTGGGACCGAGGCGCCACCCGCTGATGGGGTGTTACGGTATCGGCGTGGGACGTACGTTGGCTTGCATCGTAGAAGAACACCACGACGATCGCGGACCGGTGTGGCCCGCGAGTGTGGCCCCCTATGCCGTGCATATCTGCGCACTGCAGGCGAAAAAAGATGGAGTCGTGGAGGCCGCAGAATCGTTGTACGCAAGTTTGAAGGCCAAGCGAGTGGAGGTGTTGCTCGACACGCGATCGGTGGGGGCCGGTTTCATGTTCGCCGATGCGGACCTGATTGGCGCGCCCGTCCGGGTGATCGTGTCCCCCCGCAATCTCAAGAAGGGGGAGGCCGAACTCAAGTATCGGCTGCCAGAGATACCCGAGGGGCTACCCGAGAACGTGCCTCTCGAAGAGGCCGCATCGTTGGTCACTGAGATCGTGAGCCGTCTCGTGGCCACCGCCCAGCGTACACCTTGAGACCGCGGCGCGGTCTCATACCGCTCAGGGCCCGTTTCTCCCAACGATGGAAGTCGGGGCGAGCTCTGGTGGCTGCCCAGAATCCTTGCGCCCTCCGAGTTGCGGGTCGGGCGTCGCGGATCATATTGGCGTATCGTGCGCGGACTCGCGCCGATGGGTGGAGGGGGGGGGCGTGGTTCGCTGGCAAGCGCTACGGCTCGGGAGATTCGTGGACGTCGACGGGCGATTTCATGCGGACACTCGTCGTATCACGGAGCCGGTTTGGAAAATGTTGCATCGGTGAGCCAAAACGTCGAGGGGGGGGCACAGAACGACTGCGTTCGCGGCTCGAGTGCCGTTGCACGATGTGGTTTCGGAGGCCCTATAAGGGGGGAAAAGGCTCTTTGGTGGCGTCGTGGCCATGCGCTCTGCACTCACCAAGTGACCGATTCGAGGAGCTGAGCCGATCTCTTCATCATCATCATCGTCATCGTCATCAATAAACTAGCGTTCTGGAACCTGGGAGAACACCTATTTTACACAGGCAACTTTGGCTAAGCCCGCGCGCACAAGTTGCGGTCGACTGCTACATTGGTCGCGTCATGCTCACTCGAACGATGTACCGATTATCATGCTCGCTAGTGCTCTCCATTGGGGTCGCTGGCAGCGCTTGTGAAAAATCACCCGACGACTCGAGCGGCCTCGGTGACGAGAAGCCTGGCGGCGTCGGCGATGATGATGATGATGATGATGATGATGATGATGATGATGATGATGATGATGATGATGATGATGATGATGATGACGACGACGACGACGACGATGACGACGATGACGATGACGATGACGACGACGACGACGACGGTGGTGATGGTGATGATGGTGATGATGGTGATGATGATGATGATGATGATGATGATGATGATGATGATGATGATGATGATGATGGTGATGGTGATGGTGATGATGGTGATGATGGTGACGATGGTGACGATGGTGACGATGGTGACGATGGTGACGATGGTGATGATGGTGATGATGGTGATGGTGATGATGGTGATGATGGTGACGATGATGATGAAGATGACGACGATGGTGATGATGACGATGGTGATTGCGATGGGATTACGCCGACTGGCGGCAACGCCGTCGGCGATGTTCTGGAGGATTTTTCACTGCTCGCGCAGGACGGCAGCATGCTCACGCTCCACCAGTTCTGCAAACAAACTGTCTATCTATACGGCACAACCGAGTGGTGACCATCGTGTAGGACTGAGGTTCCCGGGCAGGAATCCATCTACCAACAATACAAGGAACAGGGCCTGGAGATGATCACGTTGATGGCCGAGGACAACGATACCAACGTGCCGCAACAATCTAGCTTGCAGAACTGGGCCAGTTTGGGAGCGACATTTTGGATCGTGTCAGATGCGAACGGCGCATTTGTTAACAAGTGGTGGCCGGCGGCAAACTACTGGGGCATGGATAAGTTGCTCAAACCAGGTGTTGAAGTGGCGGTGGATAACCCGGTGGGCTCGGGCAATATCAAGCCGCAGTAGAGGCAGACTGCGCGTCCACAAACGTTTGAGTGGACGCGAGAGGGGCCGCGCGGCTGCGGGGGTACTGTGGTCGCGGGAGGTCAAGTGCGCGGCGGGCAAATGGGCTTGGCCGCCGCGGATTTTCGTGCTTTGGCGCGTGGGCGGACAAGCGGCGAACGTGAGGCGCGAAGCTGTGTTTCATGTCAGCTCGCGGCCATGTGGAAGAACAAGCCGCGCTCGGTCCGCGCTCGGTCCGCGCTCGGTCCGCGCTCGGTCCGCGCCAACATCGTTGCCCCACCCGGCGCACAGACCAGCGGGACCCGCCCGATCGACGATCGACGATCGTTGCGCTCAGTCGAATCATGATCCTGTGCTCGTGCGCCGCTGTTCTACGCGGCGAGTATCGGTGTGAACGCACTCCGATATCCGTACACTCCTTGTCTGCCGGTGCGGGGAGAGCATTTCGCTGAAGGAATCGCCGCGCAAGGGCATGCGTTGAGCCACCGGCGCTTCGCGTGCAGACTCGGGCGGGTGGCTAGAGACGAGTCGCCGCCTTGCGCCACAACGACCATGTCCCACGACTACGACCACCCGCGCGATCCCACCGACAACTCACCAAGGCCGACTCGGATCGAACGCCGCGCCGAGGCCGAAGCCTACGCGTCGTTGGCGGAGCAGCTCGCCAGAAGTAGGGCAGGCGAATTTCCAGACCCTCCTTTCACCCGGCTGCTCCGAGACGAAGTGATGAGCGCGCGACGCCTCGCTAAGGGTGCACGCCCTCGCCAGATTCGGCGACTCGCTCAGCTCCTCGCTCAGGAGGGACCGGTCTCCGCATTTCGTGAAGCGCTCGATAAAGACAGTCCCACCCATCGCGCGACCCGGGCGAGGGAACATATCGTCGAAGCCTGGCGCACCCGTCTGGTTGGCGAAGGTGACACCGCACTTTCGGAGTTTGTGGTGGAGCACCCCACAGCGGATCGTCAACACCTCCGACAGTTGCTCCGGCAAGCCCAACGAAGCCCGCCTGACGCCCGATCCAAACGAGCCGCAACCACCCTGCTTCGAGAGATTCGTTTGTTCGCCGTCGCTAGCGACGCGGCCGCGCATGAGGACTAGCCGAAGATCAGGCGCCGTCTGTGGAGTCTTCCCCATGTGTCAGCGTAGTTGCCCCCTGAACTTGGAGTACGGTGGCCGTCGCCGATCTTCGCTTGCTTGACCCCAGTCGCCAGCGCGCTCGTCGTCAGGTCCAGATCACGGGCCACCGAGGCGATCGGCTGCCCCGATTCAAGAACCATTTTCACGGCCTCCGCCCCCTGCTCTGGGGTGAAAGTTCTGCGTTCTCGCTTTTCTGTGTTCGTCTATTCTAGTATCACTTCCTTTGCTCAGGTGTCCACGAAATCGGGGGAGGCCCTGTTCGGGCGAGCGTTCGGCTCGGTGTTCGGTCCGCCGTAGGATTTAGAACTGCCCGACGAGGGTGATACCGATGTGGCCACGGGCTGCCGTGGGCGTGAGCTGAAGTTGCTTGAGCTGCTGGACTTGCTGGACCTGGCGGTGTGCGGTGGCATTTTGGGTATGGCGGCGCTCGTACAAGATGCCGTAGGTGACCATGGCGGTGCCGGTGGCGACGAACGCCATACTGCCCAACGAGAGACCGTTTTGGATGCCACGCAGGCGCTCGGCACAGGGAAGGTCGGTGCAGGCCACCGCACCGGCCCAGGTGATGACCGCGGAGGTCAGCCAGGTCATCAAGCCGGCGCCAGCGAGGGCCGTGCCCGCGGTGCGAAGTTTTTGGGTGGGGCGGTGGCGTCCGTGTTTGAAGACGTCCATGTGCGCGTCGTAGCGGGCGCGGATGGACGCGGCCGCGGCCGCGGCTCCGATGCTGGCGAGGGCGTTGATCGAGCCGTGCAGTTTGAGCGCGCCGGCTTGGAGCATCGTGACGCTGCATACAGCCAGGTACGCGTCGGCGGCGTCGCCTTCGAGGTCGGTGCCCACGAGGGGACGAACGCAGCGTCGTGCGAGCATGAGGTGGGAGGCGACATACTCGCCGATCGCCGTGCCAAACAGGACGCCCGCGGTGATGAAGACGCCGGTGCCCTTGGTCTCGGGTCGGGGTGGCATCTCCAGGTCGGGGAGCAACGGATGGGCGCCCGCGCTCAGGGATGGCGGGTAGGGAGCCGGGTTCATGGCCGGTGCGGTCGTGCCGGTGCTGGGCGGGTTCCCATGGTTGCCGGGTGCGGGCGCGATGCCCTCTAGCTGGGGTTGCGGTGGTTCGGCGAGCTCGGGAAAGTCGGGCCCCGGCGCCAACCCTGTGCCCCCTTGCTGGGGCCATGGCGGAGGTGGCGGAGCCGTGGTCGCCGGGTCTTGGTTCGGGTTGAGGGTGGCCGGGTTGAGGAGCGATTCCGGCCGTGGCGCGAGTTCGTTTGGGCCCCGCGTCGGCGGTGCGGCACCCTCGGGCCGTGGCGCGTCTTGGGCTGGAGACGCTGGTGCCTCAGCAGTCTCTGGCGCCGAGGGAGCCGCCGACGCGTGGGGTGCTCGAGGCGGGGGCAAGGCAGGGGGGGCGGCGAGTACTACAGCGTGGGCATGGGCATGGGATGGGAATGCGCAGACGCTGCACGCAAACAACGCGAGGAGCAGGGGGCGGGATCGTGGCGTCGCGTTCATCTCCAGCCTACCTAGATCACGCCTTGCAGCGGGCCCCCGGTGGCGCCGAGCTTGTCGACTTGGGTGGTGACGCGTGGGTCTTCACAAAGTGGCGGGGCGTGGTGCGGCTTGACTCGCGCGTCCACGATGAGACTGCCCCGGCATCCCCAGTGCTTGTGGTCGACGAAACTGTCCACGCCATGCACGTCGTGAGAGGGGTTCGAGCGGGTGAAGGTGACCCAGAGGAAATTGCGCAGGGTTCGGGCGGCAAAAGGGGCATCATCGACAAGCACCACGAGGGGGACGGTATCGGAAAGCTGCTTGGTCTTCCAGACTGCGGCGAAAGCGGATATTTGCTCTAGTGCGGTGCTTTCGTCGTCGTACTTGGGCGCCTCGACGACGGCGATACCCGGAGCCGCTAGCAGGACATGGCGGAACTGTGGGGGCAGGTCGCCGACGGGGGGGAGTTCGGTGGCGAGCTGGCGGCGGGGTTCGCCGGCGGCGGCGATGACCAGCTTGGATCCGCAGTGCAGGCCCGTACCCGAATAGTCCAGTGTGTCCATGGTCGTTCGGGTGTGAAAATGAAGATCTCGGGTCCAGTCGACGCGCTCGAGGGTGGCGCGCAGCATGGCGCCCTCGTCGTGCACATTGAGCCCCGGCGCGTCCTGGTGGGCGACGATGAGGAGGTACTTGGCCAGTGACGCCTGGCCAAATCCGAGCAGGGCATGGGCGATGGTGAGGAGTTCTTGGGGGCCCTCGCGTCGGTAGGGGACGTAGCGCTCGCTACCGATGGCCAGCATCAGTGGGTGAACGCCTGCTGCGTCCACGGCGTGCATGGCCAACAGCCCCGGGATTTCGGAGGGGACCACCGGAGCCGTCAGTTCGTGGATCAGCGCGCCGAAACTCGTGTCTTCTTGGGGCGGACGCCCGACCACCGTAAACGGCCAGATGGCATCGGGGCGGTGGTAGACGGCTTCGACCTCGAGCACCGGGAACTCGTGGACGAGGCTGTAGTACCCGAGGTGGTCGCCGAAGGGACCTTCGGGTCGCGTGCGGGTGGGGTCAATGGATCCGACGAGGCAAAAATCCGCGTCGCTGGAGATGAGGGCGCCGTTTCTCTTGGTGTGGCGGAATCGACGGCCCGCGAGCATGCCGGCGAATACCAGTTCTGAAAGTCCCTCTGGAAGGGGCATCACAGCGGCAAGGGTGTGGGCCGGTGGCCCACCGAGGAACACGCTCACCCGTAGCTTTTCGTCACGGTCGCGGGCGTGGGAGTGGTGCACGCCGATGCCACGGTGGAGTTGGTAGTGCAGGCCGACTTCGCGGTTCGGGGTGTAGTTGTTGCCTGCGAGTTGGATTCGATACATGCCGAGGTTCGATCGGCGTATGCCAGGACGATTCGGATCCTCGGTGTAGACCTGTGGAAGTGTGGCGAACGGCCCACCATCTCGCGGCCAGCAGCGGATTTGCGGCAGCTGGTCCACGGTTGTGGTGTGTCGGAGCACGGCGGCGCCGCGTGTACGCATGGGAAGCGCGTGCGCGGCTGTGAGTGGGGATCGAAGGTAGCGCCACGGGGCCCGCAACGCGGCCATCGGGTCACCGCGCAGCTCGACGACACGTGTGACCTGGGGCAACGTGCGGCGGAAGATCCACCGCGCACGTTCCAATGTGCCGAACAGATTGCTGACGGCTGGGAAAGGGCTGCCCTTGACGCGCTCGAACAGGAGGGCGGGCCCTTGGGCTTCGTAGACGCGGCGCTGGATCTCGGCCATCTCGAGGTCGGGATCGACAGCGTCGGGGATGCGAATCAGTCGATTGTGGCGTTCAAGGTCGGATACACACGCGCGAAGGTTGGCGTAGGCCATGGGGGACGGGGATAGTACCCGGCCCGGGCCGGGAAAGGGGCCCGCCCACGGCGGGTACAGCGGCTAATAACGTGGGCGCGTTGCGCTCGCTACACCTTGGGTCCGGTCATCTGTGTGGGCCGGACCCATAAGTCGAATTGCTCTGCGGTGACGAGACCCAGTTCCGTCGCCGCCTGCTTGAGCGTGCAGCCGCGTTCGTGCGCTGTCTTGGCGATTTTTGCCGCGTTGTCGTACCCCACGTGGGGGTTGAGGGCTGTGACCAGCATCAGGCTGTTCTCGAGATGGTGCGCGATCTGTTCGATATTCGGCTCGATTCCCGAGGCGCAGAATCGTCGAAAATTGTGACAGGCATCGCCCAACAACTGCGTGGAATGCAATACGTTGTGAATGATGAGGGGCTTGTACACGTTGAGCTCGAAGTTTCCGCTGGCACCGCCCACCGTCACCGCGACATCATTGCCCATGACCTGGGCGCACACCATGGTCAGCGCTTCGCATTGGGTCGGATTGACTTTGCCTGGCATGATCGAACTTCCTGGCTCGTTGGCCGGAAGGCGGATCTCACCGATGCCGCAGCGCGGCCCCGATGCCAGCCAGCGCACATCGTTGGCGATTTTCATCAGAGCGCATGCGAGGGTCTTGAGGCTACCGTGCAGCTGGACCAGTGCATCATGAGCGGCGAGCGCTTCGAATTTGTTGTCGGCGGTGCGAAAAGGCAATCCGGTGAGCGCTGCGATGATCTTGGCACTCTCGACGGCGTAGTCGGCGTGTGTGTTCAGCCCGGTACCCACAGCGGTCCCGCCGAGTGCCAGTTCGTGGACGTGTGGGAGCGAGGCGTCGATGGCTCGCAGGGCGTGATCGATCTGGGCGGTCCAGCCCGATATCTCCTGCCCCAAGGTGACGGGGGTGGCGTCTTGTAGGTGTGTGCGACCGATTTTCACCACGTCAGTGAATTCGAGACTCTTGTCGGCGAAGGTGTCGCGTAGCGACCTGAGGCGGGGCACGAGATGGTGCGTGATCTGCTCCACTGCGGCAATGTGCATTGCGGTGGGGAAGGTGTCGTTCGAGGACTGACCGCGATTGACGTGGTCGTTCGGGTGGACCGGATGCTTCGATCCCACGACCCCGCCGGCGAGCGCGATCGCTCGGTTGGCGATGACCTCGTTGCTGTTCATATTTGTTTGGGTGCCGCTTCCAGTCTGCCAAACGAGGAGCGGAAAGTGGTCGTCGAGTTTTCCCTGTATCACCTCGTCGGCCGCGCGTACGATGAGATCGACCGTATCTTGCGGCAGCGTACCGAGCTTCGCGTTGGTGAGTGCGGCGGCTTTTTTCAAGATGCCGAGCGCGCGGATCATCGCGCGCGGGAAGTGATCGCGCCCGATGTTGAAGTGGTGCAGTGAACGCTGGGTTTGGGCACCCCAGAGACGGTCACTGGGGACTTGGATCTCCCCCATGCTGTCGGTTTCGAGGCGTGTGTCGGCGGCGGAACGGTGGGCCATGGCGCGGCGCAGGCTAGCACGTTGTCGTTTGCCGTTGCTGCGGTGTGGGTACTGCGGCGTGGGTGCTGCGGCGTGGGTGCAGCCGAGCTGGCGCTGTGACGTTTTTGCCGCTAGCTTGCCGGCTGCACCTTGCGTGCACGAGGCTACGATGCGTCCATCGATACCCGAGATTCAGGTCACGAGCGAACCAGGTAGCGGAATCCGCGTTGTTCGCTTTTGTCGACCGGCGAAGAAGAACGCGTTCACGACCGATATGTACGCGCGCCTCGCCGACGTGCTGCTCGAGGCGGGGGACGATGGGGGGTGTCGGGTCTTGCTGTTGTGCGGGAGCGAGGGTGTGTTCAGTGCGGGCAACGATCTTCGAGATTTTGCCGATCGTCCGCCCGCCGATGCCGAGCATCCCGTGTTCCGCATGCTGGCGGCCCTGGCGAATTGCGAGGTGCCGCTTGTGGCCGCAGTCGAAGGATCTGCGGTGGGGATCGGGACGACGGTACTGCTCCATTGCGACTTCGCATACGCCGAGCCCAACGCGAGATTTCGGGTGCCCTTTGTCGATCTCGGCGTGTGCCCCGAGGCGGCTTCGAGTTTGCTGTTGCCCCTTCTCGTGGGGCGACGCAGGGCGGCGGAGCTGCTCTTGTTGGGCGACTGGATCGATGGTGCTGCAGCCGCCGAGATTGGGCTTGTGACACGACTGTGCCCAGTGGGGGAGGCTTGGGAGACGGCGCTTGAGGTCGCGCGGCGTCTGGCAGCGAAACCGAGGGATGCCCTGCGTGTCTCCAAGCGTTTGATGCTCGATGCCTGGCGGGAGCCGGTGCGTGACATCATGCGGCGCGAGGGCGAGGCTTTTCTAGAGCGTTTGGGTTCGGCCGAGGCACAACAAGCGTTCGCGGCGTTTCTGGGCCGCGGTTCGCATTGATCTCCATGGGTCGTTCGGGGCGGCTCCGGCACGCTGCGGGCTCAATTCGTCCGATCTGAAGCGAGCGGCGCAATCCCGTCTCCCTGCGGCTATACTCGAGCGTAGCGATGCCCTATCGCACCACATCGTCCCGGCCCCCCTGTGGCTTGTGCGAACGGCCGGCCGCGGGATACTGCGGAGCCTGCCGGCGGGCGCGTTGCGCCGGCCATGTTGATCACGAAGGTTGGTGCGAGGCTTGCGATGAGGCCCTGTATCGCTTCGGTCGCAGCGAGATGGGGCGGGGTGTCATGGAGCGGTACGCGATCGTACTGGCGTTGCTTGGCGGAGCTGCAGCGGTGCACGAGGGATTTGGTGTCCTTGCGATGGTGTTTTCGATCGTCGGCCTGCCGACCGTATTCGTGTGGCGGATACGAGGGCGCCGCACCCAGTTCCTGCGCGAGATGGGGCGGCGACCGCCGGAGCCTCGCCGCTAGACGTGAGTGAGACGTGAGTGAGACGTGAGTGAGACCAGCTAGAACATGGGCTTGCTGAGGCCGAGGTATCCGGCGAGGGCAACCAATGCGGGGACGGCCCACCACATGATGGTCGCCGACTGGGGGACGCGGCGCCAGACCACAGGGGCCACCCCAAGGAGGAGCCAGACGACGAGCTTGAGCACCAGCCACGGCGACGTGAACGAGAGGTGCAGTTTCGCCAGGATGCCAAAGCCCGAGACGAGGATCAGCAAGAGTCCGACCCCGTGGGTGATGGCGCTGAGTTTCTTGAGCGGGGGCAGGCCGGGGTGCTGATTCTGAGCCAGCAAAGCGGCGACTGCCGTCGCGCCGATGCCCACGCACACCATTGCGATACCGAGAACGTGGACGACTTTGTACAACTCGTAGGGCATGGAATACGGTCTCCGAGGCCGCAAAGGTTGCGCGATTCGGCTTGAAAATCAAGTGGAAGCCTGGGGAAGGAGCTGGCTTGGTTCGGGTAGGGGCGTGGGGAGCGATTGCGGGCTGAGTCGGGTGTGACTGGAGCCTTTGGGGCGGTTTTAGGCCGCAGGGCGTTGGGGCGGTTGGGGTCGGTCCAGGTCGGTTCAGGGCGGGTGGAGCCCGATCGGACCGTACCCACAGTACAGTCGGGAGTGTCAGAAATTTTGTGTACGGGCGGACGAGCTGAGAAAGTAAGTAAACTCCGGGGTCGAGTGAGATTCGATTCACGAGCTTTCCGAGGACCGGGCCCGCTCCGGCGTTCGTCTCGGATGTCGAGGGTGTATTCCGGCAGCATGAGGCCAGTATCAGCATCGTCAGCCGCACCAAGGGGGCTGACGAGCGATGAGGTTCTGCGTGTCCTACGCAGCGACTTGACTGCCTTGGGGTTTGAGGTCGAGGTCAGCAAGAAGAAGAACGACAAGATCCTGCGCCCCGTGTTTTTGGGCGAGAACGGCGTGCCCACCCTCCAGTACGAAATCGATGCCTACCACCCCGAGTTGCGTTGTGGTTTGGAGGTGGAGGCGGGGCGCGCGTGGATGAGCAACGCGGTCTACCGAGACCTGATCCAGGCGCTCACGATGGTCCACGTTGACGCCCTCATCCTCGCGGTTTCCAACGAATACAAGTTCAAGAGCAGCGGCAAGCTAGCGATCAGCCGGGACTACGAGAACACATGGAGTGTTGCCCAGGCCGTGTTCGGACAAAGAGGGTGTCAGATTGTTTGTGTATGAGGCAGACGGGGTCAGGAGGAGGAATGTTTTGTTTAGAGGTGGAGCGAGGCTGTGGAGGGATGTGTAGTTTTGGGAGGGGTATTTCTTCTAGTTATGAACTCGTGGCGGGTGGGAGGCACGTCGTCTCCGTGACGCCGGCAGAAGCTGTGGTGTAGGCCGGCGGCAGCGAGGAGCTTGGCGGGCACCGTTGCGAGCGGAAGCCCGCATGGCGCGGCCGGGAAGTGGGGCGCGACGGCCATGGCGCGGATAGGACGGTCACGTCAAAGGTGGGCCAGTCGTCGGGCTCAAAGCAATCCATGGCGAGTTGGTATGGGCGTCGCGCCTACTTAAAACGACCGGGGAAAGTCGTTCTTTGAAGTAGACCATGAAC
>JAZGFE010000132.1:0-7140 GCA_036479215.1 Nannocystaceae bacterium
CCGCTGCCCGAGCCACCACGGTCACGGCCAATCCAGCCGGCCAGTAGATCGAAGGCGAGGGACATCGCCCCGAGTGTGCATCAGCTACTCCGCGTCCGGGTGGGGGGGGTCGCTAAGGGGTTTACGCTCGGAGGTGCTCGAATACGTGCCCGGCTATTTTCACGTCATCGAGTACGTGCGCGAGACGTGGTCCAACGGCAAGGGGGACATCGTCACGGCGCCGGCACCGACGAAGATCATCGAAAAGGGCATCCCCGGTCCGGGCTTGCTGACCGAGATCACGCTGGCGAAGTACCTCGACCACTGTCCTTTGACACGACAGACGCGGATTCTTGCGCGCGACGGCGTGCCCTTGCATCGCAGTCGCCTCGTCGAGTGGGTCGCGGCCGTGGCTTTCTTGCTCGAGCCGCTGGCCCTGCTCATCTACGAGCGCCGCTGCTCGACGAGCTGGAAGCCTGGCGGGTCGAGAATCGTGGCATCGACCCGCCCGGTGAGCCGCTGGGCCGAGCGATCACCTACCTCGACAATCACTGGAAGATCCTCCGCGTCGTCGAAAAAGGCGGCGTTCTCGAGCTGGACAACGGCGAGCCCGAGCGACGGCTCCGTGGGCCGGCGATGGGTCGCCGGAACTGGCTCTTCGCCGGCTCCGACGGCGGAGCGGAAACCGCGGAAACGATCCTGAGCATGCTCGAGACGGCGAAGTCGTTCGGGGTCGCCCGCGAGTACCTCCACGACGTGCTGAGCAAGATCGCGGGTGGCTGGAAGCAGTCTCGCCTCGCCAAACTCATGCCCGCCGAATGGGCCGCGGCTCGGGCTGCCGCTCGGGCTGCCGCTCGGGCCGATGCGCCGCACCCGGCTGCGCAGTAGTACGCGCGATGCACTGAAGTGCTCTATCCCGTCGAGGGACGAGCAGGCCAGACGTCCTTCAGCAATCGGATACGCGCCGCCGGCCTACTTCGTGTTCAGCCCCTCGTTCACTAACGCCTTCGGCGCCAAGTCCGAGCCCCTAACCCACTTCATGGGCCTATCTCAACGACCGGCCCGTGATTATGCGCCCGTCGCAAACTACGGCGACCTCACGCTGCTGCGCCGCACAAGCGGGGCGCCTGCGGCCAGGCGCGGGGATTAGAATGCAGCCTGGAATTGGACCCTGAAGTGATCACTTGCCTGGTTTGCTTGCCATTGGTGGAAGAAGTCGGCCTGGACCTTGAGCGGGTGATGAGAAAAATACCAACTCACGGCGCCCCCGGCAGAGTCCCTATCGGACAATGAACTCGTGCGATAGCTCCGAACTTGGCTGTAGCGCCCTGCAAACTCCAGGGGCAACCGTGGGATCAGGTAGCCCGCCTGGCCATGCCAGCCGAAGCCTCGACGCACATCCTCGTTCTCGGCTGGCGCGGTCGTCGGGCCATTGTCTGCCATGGTGACTGTGCCGAAGTTACGTGTGCCATCGCGGACAAAGGCCTCACCGGTGGCTGAAAACCCGTAGGCTTTGAACAGAAAGTCGGCGGTAGCGATATGGAAATCAGTGGTGCCGCCATCCGTGGGCGTCTTGCCGATCACCCCGCGATTATTGAGCGCACCGTCGTGATATGCGTATGCCGCGCCCAGCGCCAAACGTGGCTTGGTGCGGGCAAAGTCCGCCTCCGAGTAATCCTTGAACAGACCCAGAGGCAAGACCTCGACCCGCGCCAGATACAACATCTCGAAGTTACTGGGGGCCGATACATCACGGCCTTCGCCCATGTAAACGCCAGCGTAGTACTTGAGTTTGCCAAGGCCCAGAAAATCTTTGGACCGGATATCGAGTCCGATATCGCGATCGATATTGAACTCCCCGTTGGCAATGGAGCGATCCACCATCTGGAGGTTTCCGGAAGAGATCACGCGCTGGCGACTGAAGGGCAACTTGTATTGGCCCATGCGCACGGTGAGATCACGAAGATGGGCCAATTCCGTATACCAAGTCAGCAGCGGCGTTCGATGGGGTGTGCCATCGAAGCCAAGGTCTTTGGGCGAAAATGCCAGCTCGGTCTTGAACTTCACGTCCTTACTGAACATATGCCCCTTGAACTGCACACGTGCGCGACGGATCTGAAAGCCGTGCTGGAGCTGCTCCTCATCACTATTGAGTGTGTAGCGAAACTGGGCCCGTAGGCGCGTCGCTAGCAAGAACCGACCGTCCTTGCTAGCGATGGTAAGGCCGGTCCCAGGCTTATAGTGTCCGGCCTTATTGTCGACGTTGGCTCGGGAGGTCTTGTCGGACTCACCGGCTGGTCGCCATTTGGAGCCCGGTTTCGGACCCTCGCCCACGGACGATGGCGCAGGCGTGGTCGTCGCAGCCGAAGCGGGGCCATCGTGGGTCTCGGCGGTGGCGGCAACGCTCGAGTCTTGGCCAGATTCGCTATCTTGCTGCTTATTTACGTCGGCTGTCGATTCTCCCATCTCAGACTCCGGGTCCCGAGCCTCGACGGGACCAAGGGATACTGATGCGCCTAGGCCCGGCACTTTCGCTGGCGGGGTCTCAGTAGTGGGATCGGTCGATGGCTCAGTGGCAACCTGCTTCTCCGAGTCCGTCGGGACCTCCGTGTGGCCGCGGGAAACCGTCATGCCATGGGCGTGAACTGGGCCCGAGACGGAGGATACAGCACAAACGGCCAACAAGGGGCCAAGGGTGAGCAACGATCTTGGTGTGTACATCATGGTGAACGGACCGAACCTAGCCACCCCGGGTGACGCCAACGTGACGATGTGGTGACATGCCACCACGTTCATCATTGGCGCCATGCGGTTATCCCCTGGGCGCCACGGCGAACGCTGCACCGTTTAAGCGAGCGTGGTCAAGCTGTAAGTTGTTGGCGGCCGAGCCCTCCGCCGCCATCTCGGGCTTGAGATCGCCTTGTGGCGAACGCGGTTATGGCACCGCGCCATTGGGCTACGCTCGACGACATGAGCCTGGCTTCCGGCTACCTCGTCACTTCGCTGTGTTTGGGTCCACCGACGCTCCCGAACGCCACCGACGCTCCCGCCCCCAGGGCAAACAACACACCAAACAACCATCGGCCTAACAACAACCTCCCGCACCCCTACAACAGCCTCAGACATCGGATATCCATCCGCCGGCCGCTGCACAACCGGCTGCGACCCCGCTACCGCCGACGCGCCTGCCACCACTTCGGTTCACCCGCCCACGCCTGCCAACGAGGCGACCCAGTCGAGTGACCTTGCGCCCAGTTTGGTGGACACCGAACCGCGTGGACCCATCGGCTGTCGGAGCGTACAAAGCGCTTTCTTGCGCAAGGGGTTGAAAGAGGCTCGTGGACGGCACCCCCAATGCAGCCTTGCGCGCGTACTCAAGCAAAAGAAGGCACTTGCCGTGTCCCGGGTGACTCGCCTGTGTCGGGGCGCGCGGGAATGTTCGCGTCGCCACATGATGGGCGCATTGCGATGCAGTGCGTTCCCGGTGGTCTGGCGGATTCGCGGGGAAGTCAGATCTTCGCTGGCACGGGCTGGATTGACATGCGTGCGATCGCACGTTACTAGTCTGAGCGTGCGCGCGGGTTCGTCAGCATCGGTGTTGGGCTTTGAGTGATGAGGGGCGCGAGCTGCGGGATGCGTTTCGTCGCAGCGTACTCGCCCAGCAGATACTGCAGGAAGCGCGTCGGCCCTGCGGAGCCCAGCTACCGTTGCCGCACGCTTACGCACTGCTCGAGCTGTTGCAACACGGCACGCCCATGTCGGTGGGCGCGCTGGCCAAGAAGCTGAGCATCGATCGCACCAACGTATCGCGCCTCTGTCTCCGCATGGAGGCTGCCGGCGAGCTCCAACGCAGTGACGATCCACACGACGGCCGGGGACGCCTCCTTCGATTGACCGCCCACGGTACGAAGTTAGCGAGACATGTTGACGAGAGTAGTTCGGCCCATTTCGGCCGGATCGCCCGGCGCCTGGGGGGCGAGAGCCGAGCCATCGCTCAAGCATTCTTGAGTTTCCAGGCTGCCGTATTGGACCAGCGCGACGAAGACCTGTGTGGCGAGGAGCGCAGCGCCACGGACCTGTGTGGCGAAGCTCGACGAGACGAAGGCCGACGAGACGACAATCACAACGACGGTAATCCGCAATGAGCACACCCATGTTACAAGCAGATCATCCTCGAAGCGCCGCGCCCGCAGATCACAAGTCTCGCGCGGCACGGTTCAGTGTCCGGGCCCCGTGGATCACGGCTCTCGGTCTGATTGTCATCGGTTGCGGGAGACCGTCCTCCAATGGCTCGGGGTCGAGTCAGGCCGAATTGAGCAAAGTCGGCAGTCAGGCTCCCGACGGATCCGATGCGAGCGAGCACTCCGATGCGAGCGAGAGCTCCGATGCGAGCGAGAGCTCCGATGCGAGCGAGAGCTCCGATGCGAGCGAGAACTCCGATGCGACCGAGAACTCCGATGCGACCGAGAACTCCGATGCGACCGAGAACTCCGACGCGACCGAGAACTCCGACCTCCCCTCAACGGACGATGCGGACGGGGGAGACATTGCGATTTACGGCGCGCTGATGGCGATTATGCATCAGGGGGACTTGGGCAGCAAGGTTTCGCTGGACGATCTGGCGTTCGCAGATCACGGCTTCGGAATAGGAGCTGTGGAGGGTCTCCGCGGAGAGATCACGATCGCAGAGAACCTGGCGTGGTTGAGCTATCCCGACGGGCCCGAGAAGGTGACCTCGAAAAGCGCCGACGAGAGCGAGGAAGGGGCCGCCTTGCTCGTGTTCACCCGTGTCACGGGTTGGATGGATGCCGAGCTCAAACAAGATGTTGACCTCGACACATTGGACGTATCTTTGGAGGCAGTCATGATGGAATTAGGTCTCGATCCATCCATTCCCCGTCCCTTCACCATCGAGGGTAAACTCGAGCGCATCGACTGGCATGTCATCGACGGCAGTCGCTTGCCCGAAGGCCCGTCAAGCCACGAGGCACATCAAGAGGCCTCCGTGAAAGGCACCCTGGCGGACGAGACGGTGCGACTTGTTGGTTTTCGATCGACGCAGCACCAGGGAGTATTCACCCACATGGGAAAAAACCTGCACGTTCATGTGATCCATCCCGGGAGCAAACTTTCAGCCCATGTTGACGCGCTGAGCCTGCGGGCAGGGGCAGTTCTGCGTCTTGGCAGTGCGTTCGGTGTGCAGCCAACGCCCTCCTCCGGATCTGGATCTGGATCTGGCGGGTAGTCGGACCTCGCGCACGCCGGCCGCCTTCGCGGCTGGCGAGGCGAGGCGAGGCGAGGCGAGGCGAGGCGAGGCGAGGCGAGGCTAGCTTGTTTCGCCGAACATGCGCTGTTCTTGATGGCGTTTGACCAGCCTTAGAACCCGGTAGTAGTGGTCCCAGGTCGGGTCGACAGATTCCTCGTCGACCCAGGCTTTGCAGCGTTTCGCGGCGAGACCCTTCATGTAGCCGAGTTGGGTGGCGAGTTCGGCGTAGGTGAGCTGCGATCCCCATGCAGTTTCGTCCAGCTGTCGGTCCCAACGGCGTTCGATGGCCGCCGCTGGCGTGAATCGTTTCAGCTTGGGGATAAAGCCGAGGGCCACGACACCGGCGACAAGCAGGCTCATGGGCCAGCCGATGATAAAACCGCTGCTCGCTGCCAGCACGGCGTAAGTTGGCCACCGGAGATTGTCGAG
Source organism: Nannocystaceae bacterium (assembly GCA_036479215.1). Classification (GTDB taxonomy): domain Bacteria; phylum Myxococcota_A; class Polyangia; order Nannocystales; family Nannocystaceae; genus FL481. The sequence continues at coordinate 5,675 of JAZGFE010000132.1, forward strand.
GGTGGTGAGGCCCAGGAGGTTGCTGACCTTGTCGCGTTGGGCGGGCGGGGCGTCGGTCTCGACGACAACGAGGGCAGTCTCGGGGGGGGCGTCGGCCATGCCCAGATCCTCGAGCTCTTGGTGCAGCAGTTCGAGGGCCTCGCCGAAGTAGCCCAAGATGGAGCTTGAGGCGTAGCCTTCGTCGGCGAACAGCCCGTCGATACTCCGGCTGGTGCCGACCGGGTCGCGCTCGGCACTCGTGGCGAGGCGTTCGGCGAGGGCGAGGCTGGTGGCACCGCTGGCCAGTGGCAGGAGTTCCATAAAGTCGACGAGGCTGGCAACCGGTTGGATCTCATCGCAGTATTCTCGCCACTGTGCCGCCAGCGCGCGGCGGTACATGATCGCGGAGCCCGGGTCGTTGCGTTGGAGATCATGGACGACGTCACCGAACTCGCGCGACAATTTGTCGAACGAGGATGGCGCTGCCCATACGGTGACAGACGCAAATAGAGCAAAACCGCGTCGCAAGCCGCGATCGACCAGCATGCGATCCGCTTCTATCGCCCGTCGCAACTCGGCTAGGCAGCCGCGGAAGTCCCGGCGCAGGATCCGGTGTTTGAACGCATCGAGGTCGAACCCAGCCCAAGCGGAGTTGTGGCCGCCGCTTTCGGAGGTGCACTGCGTCGGACTTCGCGGCGTGGCGGCGGGCGGCACGAGGGTGTTGGGCTCAGGGGCCGCACGCTCCGGGCCAGGTCGCGGGGTTGGCTGGGGAGTCGCCGGGTCCACAGGCCGCGGGGGGGTCTCGTCCGATCTGGCCTTGGCCTCCCGAAACTGGGCCAGGAACGCGGTTTGGGCCCGCAGTTCTTCGTACGCGGCGCGGATCTCCTTGAGTTTTTCTGGTTCGCGCCCGGCGTTGTATCGCCGCAAGAGTGCGTGGTACGCCTTGCGCACGGTCTCGCGATTGGCGTCGGGCGGCACGCCGAGAATGTCGTGAGGCGCTTGCATCATGCCGTTCCAGCGCGGGCGACGATCGAGGCGCTGAGGCGACCGCGTGGTGCCAACGCGCGTTGAAGTGCGCCGACGCGCCCGCGGATGCGAACCGTCTTGCTGCTGTACCTCATCGTCGCGGACCGTGAACGACGTGTCCCGGCATCGATATCGGAGCGAATCTTGCGTGATCTTGCGTGATCTTGCGACATAGGCGTCGAAGGTAGCAAATGGCTCGGCGCCGGTCTCCGATGCCCCGCGGCAGGGCTGCGCACGTCACGTGTGTCCACGCTGCTGCCGGTTGCTTAAGTCGTCTGCGGTGGCCAACCATCGGCTGTGGCGACGAGACTTGCGCCGGTGTCCAAATGCCGTAGACCCCCGGGCGGTGGCGAGCGGACGCAGGCCTCGCGAGTCCGATCTCGACGCGCGACCTGGGGGGGGGGGGGGGGCGGGGGGGCGCCCCCCCCCCCCCGCCACCCCCTCCGTCCACGATGGTGCTG
>JAZGFE010000133.1:0-6152 GCA_036479215.1 Nannocystaceae bacterium
GATGTCCTGCAAAAGTGAAGGTGATATGGCGGTAAGGGGTGCTGGGGAGGACGTGGTCGACGAGTCGCAGCGAGGTCTCGCACATTCTGCGGCCCATGCAGGACGGGCAGAATCCGCGCGACATGCAGGAGAAGGAGACGAATATTTTGTGACCACACCGTAGGCATCCGAGGTGCATGAAGCCGTAGGCCAAGTCGCCACAACGACCGAAGGCGTCGAAGGATTTGCGGACGAAGGCGGGCAGTTCGACGCCCGCCTCGGACAATTCTGAGAAAAACGAAGGCGCGTGGTCGCGTACGATTTTCGCCAAGTCGGAATCTGCCGTCTGTCGCGCGACGTAGGCAGCCGACGAGCAAGACGCTTCCCCCATTCCCGGTGCCAAGATGCGGGAGGCGTGCCGAGAGCATCGCCGCGCAAGAGGAGATTCAGCCCAACCAAACTTGAGAAACTTCTAGGCGGCAACTACCTTGATATCCACCGCTCGCGCCCTGGGCCGTGCTCCGAGGGGGATCCCCACCCCCCAAGTCTGCGCGGCATCGAGGGACGCAAAGACGCCGGGCGGGGAACGCGGGGCAGTATTTGCAGGTGCGGAAGATGGACTCCACGTAAGCGTTGTGGTCGCTGACACAGGGGGCGGATTCGCCCGTGTCGATCCGAGCATCGCAGTAGGCGTACACCGCCGGCGAACGTTCTGATGCCGCGCATGGATACTGTCGTGTCCGCCTCAGGTCTCGACGATGTTCGGATGCGGGGATGCGTCGGCCTGAGCATGCTCAGGCCGAGTGGGCTCGCTCGCAACAGAGCGCGCTATTGGGGGTCGAGAGGGAACGGTGGAACACCGGTTGTACCTAGTTCGCGGTGACGATCTGCGACCCCGACGCTTGACACACTTCAGTTGACCGTCTAGGATCCCGGCATGTCTGTCTTCCGTCTTCCGTCTTCCGTCTTCCGTCTTCCGTCTTCCGTCTTCCGTCTGCCGTCTTCCGTCTGCCGTCTTCCGTCCTTTTTGAGAGATAGAGCGTATCCGCAGCTCGCAGCTTCGGTGCTCGGTCTAGCAGCTACGGCATGTGGGGACCCTTTGGAGCAGGAGTCCTCCGAGGAGATGCCTACCGCCGAGAACTCGCCCTGGGACGCCGATATCGCTCGACTCCGGCCGGTAGGTGCAGACGTCTCCCCTGACTTTGAAGCGAGAATGCTAGCTGCCATGGCGATGGCGGAGGCGCCAGGCGGCCAGGAGGGAAAACAGTCGGGCATCCTGGAAATGATCCAGAGAGCGGGAAGCTACACCGAAGCGCTGTTTCTTGCGCGTCTGGCAGCTCAGCCGCCCGTCGGATCCGCACCTGATGTCCCCGATTCGCTCTTGGAGTTCTCGGAGGAGAACAATTGGGAATTCGAGGGCTTCTACAGGCCTTTCGGCCCGAGCGTGAACGCGGAGCTGACGTTGCAGTTGCGCGTCCGAGAAGCTGATCTGAGTGGGATACCTCAAGATGAACGCACACAGTACTTCGCTGACAAGGACAAGATATCGGGAGAAATGCGCGCCCTGCTGCGCGCGTACCAGGGGCGCGAAATATCTCCGCGTGAGGTCCTCTATGTGCTCATCAATGACGATGATACCGTGTGGAGGCGCCTCAAGCCCCAAGGCTGGACGCGTCCGGCGGTCACGTCCACACCAGGATCCTCCGATTCGGTAGACGGCTCTGGAGTGGTTCCGTGGGAGGATCGCGAAGTGCTCGCCTCGGTTCCCGAGTCTCCCGCAGATCAGATGCGAGGCATAATCGGCGTGGATACTCGCACGTTGAGGAGCCGAGATAACGGACATAGCATGACAGGCAACACCAGCGGCCCGATTGGAGCGTTGGTGAAAAGCACGACAAACATCAACCCGGCGAACGGTACGATGCTAGATGTCTCATGTTCTGGTACCAAAGTGGGAGCACGTTGGGTTATGACGGCTGGCCACTGTCTCATGGACCACGACACAAATAATGATCCCATCGGATGGTCGAACAAGAACCGAATCCTATTCGGCGCCGACGGTGTAGACCACATGGAGAACAATCGGGATGCGTCGCCGAACGGACATAAGAACGCCCGCGCTCGCACACTCAGGCTGACGTATTGGAATACGAAGAACCGTGACTACGACTTTGGCGTGTTCACCCTATACGACAACGCCTCCAGCTGCTCGATCCCCTGGCGTGGCGTGGCGCAGGACTCCAACCTGACGGGAATATACCACTTGTACGGCTACCCGAATGAAACGCTCCAGTGCGCTGCCTCGCCCCTGAGCAACGGCAAGTGTGCAGGGTCGATCTATGGCGACGATTTTACACCCGCGAGTACGGGCACCTATCGCGTCCAGTACACTGTCGATACCCAGCCAGCCCAGAGTGGTTCTGGCATTTACAAGTACCACTTTTTCACGGGGACGAGAACGCTGCATGGTGTGCACACCAGCGGATCAAGCACCTCAAACTCTGGCGTGTGGCTACACAATAGCCTCTGGAACATGTACCTTGACGTCAAGAGCGACTATCCCGCGAACGCCTGCTAGCTCGGTTGTCGCGGCAGGAAGTCTGAGCCCTGAGCTTTTCAGGTTGCCTCACCGATCTTGAGATCATACGCAGGGGACGATATTCGATGACAGTCACACATGTTTCCCGTTCCCCCCGCGCCACGCCCCTTCGTGGCAAGGAGCGCTCACATCGGCCGCACATGCCAGTGTGGGCCTCCCCCGCGTCGCACTCTTTCGCGTGGGGATCCCTCGGCGTTTGCACAATCGCCATGATGTTGATCGCATGCGACAGCGGTGGCGATGGCGACGACTGCGATTCGGCGGTTGGGAGCTCGGCAGCTTCCGCAACCGGCGGACCATCCGACAGTATGCCTTCGGGCCCGTCCACCGCGCCGCCCGCGACAGGATCGCTTCCACCGGAAGGCCCATCCTCGCCCGATTCATCGGGCGCGGCGTCCATTCTGGGCTGCTTCGACAAAGATCTGATGATGGAGGAATGGCCCTCTCGACGGTGGTCGTTCTTGCAGTTGAAGTCCACGCTTACGAGCGCGCCCGCGGCACCGAACCTTCGGATCTTGTTGGCGCTCTACATCGGAGATAGCGAAGTGATCGGCGAGCAGGACGCCTGGGAGGTCGCAGGCTTTGCCTACGATCGCTGGAGGCTCACCGACGAAGCACCATGGTTCGCTAGGTTTGAGAGTGCATGCGTGACCTTCGCGGATTCGGTGACTTTTACCTATCGGCATGGTGCGCTCCACAACACAGATGATACAGCCGAGATAGTTGTCGGGGACACGACCTACACGCTCAACATGAATTTTCTGCCTGACGACGGCTCGGAGATGCTCGCCAGCATTCGGGCGATTCGGTCGGGCGTCCCCCTATGGGAAGACCTAGATATTCGAGACGTCACCTGCCGCGTCGAGCCGCCACTCGACCTAAACAGCGGATGCTAGGCATCTCCCTCCGCATGGCGTGCACGGCGTCGGTGTGCGCGGCGTCGGTGCTGGGTTGTAGCCGCCATCCGGACGCAGCGATTTCTGGAGGATCGGGCACCGGAGCTGGCTTCACGGCTACGATCCGCGGATCCTGCGAAGAGGCGGGGGACCGACTCGGATTTGCCCCATGCTACGCGTGGCTAGATCGTGGGACATGGCTGGACGTACGCGTGCCTTCGGTGTCGCCGGATCGACCCTACTCGGCCAAGTTTCTTGTTGCGAAGTCTCATGCTTCCCGACTAGCGACGGTTTTCATATCTTCGAGGTATGAATTGCACCAGCATTTCTTGACCAGGGCCTTCCCTCAGATTTTTCCCGACCTGACGCCAGGCCAGTATGCGGATTTGGTACTCCGAGAGGAGAGCGCAGAGTTCTACTCGGGATCGATAGCCGAGTATCGATTGAACGGCACCAGGGTCTACGGATATCACATCCTCCGCGACGCGAGCGCCGGCGACGCCCATGATTGTGCGGCTTTCCGGCTGATTCAGGCCGAATTGGAACAGCGATTCGTGTTTGCACATCCGTTGCTGGTCCCGGCGACTGAGAGTGAGCGTGATGCCGCTGCGTCGTGCGCCGTTGGTTCATTTGAACCTGGTACGGTGACACCCTATGAGGTCTATTCTGCGGGCACTGGATGGGGGACATTGCGGCGGGGAACACCTGGGGAGGATGTCCCCGCCGGTGCCGGGGTATCTTGGCAAGACATACTGGTATTGGATCGTGCGCCCCATGACCTTCCTGCGGTGGTCTCTGGTTTGGTGTCGGCTGCCACGCAGACGCCTCTGTCTCACTTGAATGTACGCTTCATCGGCCGTGGAACGCCAAGCTGCTACATTCGAGACGCTCATCGGCTTCTCTCGAGCTGGGAGGGGGCCCTGGTGAAGCTGACGTGTACGCCCGCGACATGGAGCATTTCGGCCATCTCTCAAGAGGAGGCATGGTCGGGATGGAATAGCATCAGGCCAGCGGCGGTGATGATTCCCGCGCCGGACCTGGCGAGTGACGCGATCTTAGCAGTAGATGATGTGGACACCTCCGACGCGACCGCACGTCACATCGCGGCGCGGCGATTCGGCCATAAGGGAGCGAATCTCGCAACTCTCTATCAGAGAATCGGGCCGGCCAATCGACAGGCAGCCGCTCTTGTGCCGTTTTCGGCGTATGCGGAGTTCATGGACCAAAACGATTGGGAAGCACCCACAGAAGAGGGCCCTCGTATCTTGTCGTTTTCCGAGTCCATAGAAACCTGGCTGCACTCGCCCTCGTTCGGGACGCAACCCGCCTTGCGTGCGGCCTATCTCGGTCGGTTGGCGAAAGCGATGACAAAAGCAACGGTGGCTCCGGAATGGGTCCAACGCATCCGGCTGGCAGAGGTAGGTGCGTCCGGTCAGGCGAACGTGATGTTGCGCGCTCGCAGTAGCAGCAACACGGAAGATGCTGCGGCCTTCAACGGAGCGGGATTGCACACCTCTACGCGCATCTGCCTCGGCGACGTCCCCGGGGCGAGTCCAAATAGCATGTGTGATGCCGCGGAGGAATCCGCGCCGATCGAGGAGGCGTTGCCCAAAGTGTGGGCGTCGCTGTGGAGCTCCGCCGCCTACTCGGAACGGGAATGGTACGGAATGGACCACAAGATGGTTGCGATGGGCATCGTGCTGAACCCGCGGATCAAGAATGAACGCGCCGATATTGTGATGACGTCAGGCAACCCCTCCGACGCAGGCGATCGCCGGTTCTTCGTCAATGCTCAGATCGGAGGTGTCGGGGTTGTATCTCCACCTCCGGGCGTGACGCCCGAACGCGTCTTCTTGGAGATGAGCGACGATGGTGAAGTCCGGAAGATCTTTCGCGTCGAGCGGAGTTCTCTTTCGCTGAACGACGACATCCTTACGAATGCGGAGCTCGAGTACCTCGGTCGCGCACTCGCGGCAATTCGCTTTGCCTATCCGGTGGACGTCGGCGCAATGGGCGAGATGCTGGCGCTGTTGGATACGGAATGGAAGCAGCGAAACGATGGGACGTTCCTCATCAAGCAAATCCGGACGTTGCGGAGCGACAGCGCCGGCCAACCAGAGCCAGGCGCGGATCGGCGTGGTCGAAAGCGTGCGCCGCGGCGAGAGTCACAGCTCGTTGGGGCGCCAGGCCTAATCGCACCATCGATCCCCGCGAGCGATCCATGATCCGCAGTTTCCTAGACGATCTGGCTCGCGGTGAACGCTTAAGGCCCGTAACAAAATAACTTGACTTTTCGAATCGAGGGGATCATGGTGCGGCAAATGCACAAGACAATCGCCGAAATCAGTGATCAGTTCGGTCAACTACGTGTTTCATTGGATGAAGGTGGGCGGCGAGAGTGGGGGGCGTCTGAAGCGATGGCGCTTGGACACGGTGGAATCGTGAAGGTGCATCGAGCGACAGGTATGGTGCCGTCGACGATAGGTAAGGGCATCCGTGAACTGAAAGCACAGCAGCATGGGGGGGGAGAGCCGGAGGTAGCAAGGCGAGTCCGGGCGCCCGGTGGTGGTCGCAAGAAGAAGGAGGAAAGCGACCCGGGAGTGACGGGAGATTTGGAGGCTTTGCTCGAGCCCGTGACGCGTGGAGACCCACAGTCGCCGCTTCGCTGGACGTGCAAG
>JAZGFE010000134.1:0-9500 GCA_036479215.1 Nannocystaceae bacterium
GGGGACACCATGATCCCCCTGCGTCGTCCGACGAGCGCGCAAATCGCCAACGCGCGCCACAGGAACTTCGAGTTCGAGAAGAACCCGACCGATGACGCCCCGTGGGTGATCGAGACCGACGGCGGGAAGGGAATCGGTATGGACCCACGTCGTGTGTCCGCGGCGCCTCAGCTGTCATGTGACCCGAGCCAAGGTCCGTGCGACGAGGGTTCGGGCACCCTCGAAATCTGGCGACTCGTCAATGGGGGGAACTGGAGTCATCCGGTCCACATTCACTTCGAAGAGGGCATCATCCTCAGTCGCGGGAATCAGCCGCCTCCTGAGCATGAAAAATGGGCGCGTAAGGATCTCTACCGAATCGGGCCCGAGGCGGATAGCGGCGCGGTTGTGGAGATTGCGCTCAGATTCAGAGAGTTTGCCGGCACGTTTATGGAGCACTGCCACAACACGCAGCATGAAGATCACGCCATGCTCCTGCGATGGGATATCGAGAACCCGGGGCAAACGCTTGTGATGCCCACGCCGATGCCGACATGGGATGGAGTGGAGTACGCAGACACGGTCGCGCTGCCGACCTTTCGGACAGGGGACGGTACCGGAATGGGGCCAGATCTGAAGCCCATGGTCATCTGGTCGGAGGGGGCTACTGTCCACGACCTGGATATTACTCAAGTGGGTGGTCTTGTCGACTGGACGACGGGGGCGGTCGAAGCTGGCGGCAACGAAGAACGGGGGAATATCAGGATTCCGCTACAGCAGGGGGTCAACGACGATAGTGGAGCGGAGACCACGGTACATTTCTTCATCTCGGAGGTCAGTGACGAGGACCTGGCGGGGGAGTTCGGTGTGGGGTACGCGGGCATTCTCGACGCGACGCCGCCTCCACTGGCATCTGTGGGGCCGGCGACCTTCGACAACGGGCAGTGGACGTTCTTCGGCGACCTTCCCAACCCCATCCCTGCCGTGGGTGCGCCAAGTCAGGATCCCGCCAACACCTACACGCCGTTGCGGCGGGTTCAGATCGACGGTCAGACGGTGTATTTCAACATTGTGTTCGTGTCGTGGGGTCCAGATGCGTGGGAGCATTTGCGAATCGACACCGGGTGTACGTTCCCTGACTCCCCGGCAAACACGAATTGTCGCTATCAAGGAAAGGACCTCACGGATCCCGACTTGTCGGGGCAGATCCTCGCGTTCGACATCGGAAGTGACCCATCTGTAACGATGAAACTCCACAAGGCCTGGTTCAATCAGGAGTACTTGCCGTACTACACGGTTACGGACGCTTGGCCATGCGGTCCCGCCAATGGAATGGGGGTCCCGTGCGTGCCGAAGCACGAGTTCATCGCACTAGGCGCGCGACCGTTGATCCAGTTTCTGCCGCAGACGGCCTTCGTCAACCGTGCCGCACCGGATGATGGAGTGGGTTTTCCGCCCACCCAAGACGCCGATAATGTGGACGGAGGCGGTCCCCTCGGTGGTCAGGTGGGTCTCCCGTCCTATTTTATGCCGGGCCCCGATTACACGCCGTTTTGGCATATCGGCTTCACTGCCTGGAACGAATCCCATGCGGACATGCCCCTTGTGTCCTCCTATGAAGACATTCTCGCATTGCGGGCACAAGGCAGAGTCTCGATTTTCGAGTTCCCACCCACTCCGGCACGGGTGACCGATCCGGGGATGCCGCCGGGCGGTGACTATGACGTCGCCCACCTCATGCCCGCGCATGTCGTCAACTGTCCGGTGCCCGCTACACTGGACGTGGCGCTGCTTCGTGCGACGCGCTAGGAAGGTGGAAGGAAGCGAGCCCAGATCGGTATGCGGACATCGAAAGTTGTTTGGACGGCGGCGGCGCTGGGTCTGGTCGGACTCGGCGCGGTCGCTTCGTTCGCCGGGATGGGGGATAGCCCGGCCAGAAATGTAGACGTCGCAGCTTCGGGAGCGAATGTACACGCTTCGGGTGGGTCGGCTTCCGAAGGCATCGCTCCACGAGGGCAAGCTGCCGGAGGGCCCGGAGCGGATCCGCATCCTGGGGGGAGAAAAAAAAGTAGGGGATCCCGTTGGGGGGCGGACTATTTCCCCAACGTAGCCCTTGTCACCCACGAGGGAAATACCGTTCGTTTCTTCGACGATCTGATCAAGGACAAGGTCGTCGTCATCAACTTCATCTACACATCTTGTCCGGACAGCTGCCCGCTGGAGACCGCCCGGATGTCACAGTTGGAGAAGATCCTCGGCGACCGTGTGGGTCAAGATGTTTTCATGTACTCGATCACGATCGACCCTGAAAACGATACCCCCGAGGTACTCAAGGCCTACTCTCAACGCTATGATGCGGGCCCAGGCTGGCTGTTTCTTACCGGTGATGAGGACGATATCGTCAACCTCCGAAAGAAACTGGGCCTATATATCGAGGAAATCCAGAACGACACGTCCAACAACCACAATCTGAGCCTCATCATTGGAAATCAAGCGACGGGGCAGTGGATGAAACGGTCACCTTTCGAAAATCCACATATCCTGGCCACCCATGTCGGGAGCTGGTTGCACAACTGGAAGTTGCCCAGCAAATCTCGGCGTGACTACGGGAATGCTCCTAAGTTGCGGTCGATATCGGATGGCGAGCGCCTCTTTCGTACGCGCTGTGCCGCATGCCACACCATCGGTGGTACCGTTGTCGGTGGCGCCGTTGCCACGGATGCGACGGGCATGGGGCCTGATCTCCTCGGCGTGACAGAAAAACGCGATCCCAAATGGCTCGCGCGGTGGTTGGCCGAGCCTGACAAGATGCTGGCGGAGAGGGACCCTACCGCCATGGAACTCTACGCCAGGTACAACAAGGTGGCGATGCCGAACATGCGACTTGGCAAGCGCGATGTCGCGGATGTGATGAAGTTCATGCGGACGGAGAGCCAACGACTGACAAACGTGTCGAAGCCCGTGGGTTCGGCCAGAAGCAAGGCGGGGGAGCTCCCGGGCCCCGCCCTTTCACGGGTGACCGCACGCTTCGGCAGCTTGGCCGCCAAGGGCGCGTGGGTCCGCGAGGCCCATCCCGATGCGGCCGTGAACGCGGGATATCTGACCCTCCTTAACTCGGGGCGGGAGGACGTCGTCCTCATCGGGGCTTCGAGCCCCTCGTTCGATCAGATCGAGTTCCACGAGACGTTTGTGGCCAACGGTCGCATGTCGATGCGCGCGCTCGACAACTTGCGTGTTCCAGCTGGCGGAGAGCTCCGATTGGAGCGGGGGGGGAAGCATCTTATGCTTCAACGGCCTCGAGAGCGCCTGCTGAAGGGCGCGGCCATGGGCCTGACGTTCGAGTTCGAGTCGGGGAGGCGGTGGACCCTATCACTGCCCGTCGTGTCGTCGGATGCGGATTTTGTGGCGACGGCCAACCCCTAGCGTGGGGTTGTTCCTCTCGGCACGGACGAAGATCGAAGCCGCCGCCCAAACGGTCCGTGAACCAGACGGCCCGTGAACCAGACGGCCCGCGAACGCATCGACTTCCACGGTGATGTGGGTTCACAGCTCCCCTGAGCTGGCTTGCCCCAGGCGCTCCCATCGAAATCAAGTCAGGGCACCTCGAGCAGATCCATCGCAGCCAATGCGAGGACCTGAGTCAGGTCGCGCATGTAGTCGAAATCGAGAATGTCTACCCGGTCGCATGCCTTGTGGTAGCAGTGGTTGGCATCGGACTGACCTCCGAAGAATCGTTCGAGCGTCATGACCGCCGGCTGGTCGATGTCCCAGAAGCTCTGGTGGTCGCTGCGGCCCTCGCAGCGGACCTCCGCCGTCAGGTTAACGGAGGGGGAGTCGGTTGCGTGCAATACCGCTTCTCGGAGGTGACGAGAGTGCTCGTACTCGCAATCGATCAGCTGATAGACCCTATCTCCATCGCTGTCGTAACCTGGCATCTCGGCTTGAATCAGACCAATGAAGTCCTCGAATTCGCCGTCCTGTTGTAAGGTCTTGGCGTATACTCGCTAGCCCTTGAGGCCCGTTTCTTCCTGGTCGAAGCCGAGAATGCGTAGATTGTGCCCCAGTTGGCAGTCGCGGAGCGCGTGGGCGATGGCGAGCCCTTGGATGACGCCACCCCCGTCGTCATCCGCACCCGGGGCGTTGGCGACCGAATCGTAGTGGGCGCCGATAATCAGAAACTGGTTGCTGTTCGAGTCGGCGCGTCGATGCGCGATGAAGTTGATGCCGCCGTAGTCGTGCTCCTCCCATGCGTCGTAGCCCAAGGCTTCGTACTCTTGGCGCATGTACGCTCGCGCGAGCGCTCGGTTTTCGCCGGACCGACGATCTTGGATCGTCACCATCTGGCCGTCGACCATGACCGGCATCTCGCCGGAGAGGGCCGAGAGCTTGAGAAGGAGAAAATCCGGATCGATATTCAACTGGCTCCGGCAGTCGATGGGCTCGGTGTCGGCATCTCCGGTTCCGGTGCTCGTGGTGGCCGTGTCCGATGGGCCGGATCCCGAATCCTCGCTGCCTGCGGACATGTCGGGCTCGGCGGACTCGGGCTCGGCGGACTCGGGCTCGGATGAAGCGGGTGCCGCGTCGGAGGGGTCCGACGCGTCGCTCTCGCTCTCGCTCTCGCTCTCGGACCCGTCGGAGGCCACGGTGTTCTGCGAGCCTCCTGCCGCTTGGTCGAGGTTCCCGTCGCTGTCCGAGCAGGCCGGCACCAAGGCGGTGAGGCGTGCGAGGGCGCGGAACTGTGGGCCGAGCTGGCGGCGGATGCGGCGAGGACGGCCCATGTGAGCAGGGTAACGGTTCGGCCGAGTAATCGCAGTCATCCCGATTGCGCCCGTGACCTCGGCATAGATGTGGAGTATGCGGTGGCAACTACGCTGACACAGGGGGGGGCGTGGGACGGTGGGCGAGCGAGTTTAGGGGTCCACCCGGGGGCGAAACGATGTTCGCCTGTCGGACAGCTTGGCGTGCAGTATTTCGAGATTGTCCCTCAGGTCCAACACTGCGCGTGCCCAGTCTGCGTGGCCCGGGCCGTAGGGGTCGTCCGTTACAGCCTCGCGGATTTGGTCCGACCAACGCGTGAGCTTTTCGTTCAAGCCGTCGAGAGAGAAGGGGCCTGACAGCAGCTCCTGCACCGCGTCATCGTAGTGAGGCGTCGATCGTCGGACGAGCCCGAATCCGTGCAGGAGGGGGTCGCAATTCGCCGCCATGAGCGATCCTGAATTGTCAAAAACCCGATACAGCTTGTCACAGTCTCTCGGAGGCATATCCCAAGACGGAACGTGGGAAAATGGGGATTCGGCGGCGAAGGTTCCATCCAGGTCCCAGGCGAGCAGCGAAAACTTGGGCGCGAACTCGTCTTGGTACAGGTAGTAGTTGCCGTTTCCACACCCCCAGTCGCCGCACCAAAACGCGGTTACGCCATCGAAGTTGTGGATCGCGTCGTCGACGGCCATGAACCTCATGACGTACTCCGCGTCCAACCACCTTGTCACAACTTCCGCGAGCTCGGATTGCGCAGCGGATGAAATCTCGGTGTACAGGGCGATGATTTGCGAGTGATCTGGATTGTCATTGTTGGTCTTGAGGCCCCAGTCGAAGTGGCCGGGTGAGTCTGTGTCGGGCCATACCCCTTTGTATAGATTGCCGTCACCGCCTTCGGGAAATCGGTTCGCGGTAAAACGGCCGTCGATCTGCTCCACGAGGGAGAAAACCCCGCGATACTCGCCGTTGACCACCAGTTTGGCGTGTGTTGCGCGAGACGTGACAATTCCCATCTCCCGGAAGATGCCGTACGCCAACCTATTGTGCATCAAGCTCTTGTCGTGCGTTAATGCGTGGAAATTAAGGCGCTTGAGGCCGTAGTATCGTTTGTCTTTGTCGTACTTGTTGAACTTGATCTTCATCGATAGTTTGTCGCAAGTTAGTTTGCCGTGCTCGTCGAAACACATTTCTAGCGATCCCACGGCTCCCTTGAATCGCAGGCCGACTTCGCCCAGGTAACAAGCGTCCACGTCAAGCTGCGCGCGCACGTACTCCTCGTCCAATGCCTGATCTTGAAGTGTGTTCCATTTTGCCGCCGGGAGGACCAAACGATAGGTTGCGAGGTGATCCTCGTCGAATACTCGCGCCGAGTCTTTGCTGTCGGAGGGGAAGGAGGAGCCATCCTCGCAGCGACCCGTGATTCGTGTGTCCTCAGGGGGCGGGGAGTGGGTCGAGCAGCAGGCGGCATGGAGAAACAGCAGGGCGCAGGTCGAAGATACGCTCGGATGGGACCCAACGCGAACTCGCCGTTGTGCTCCCGAGTGGGCCTTGGGACGGGATCGCGTGACCATTAGAGCGGCTCCTCATCCACGGTGAGTTGCATGGCCATGAATACCGCACCCTGCGGATCGCTGATTGCGATGAACGTGCCCACGTCGATGTCGACGGGCCCAACGAGCACACGGCCTCCGAGCTCGCCAACCTTCGCGGCGGTGGCATGGAGATCGGCGACTGCGAAGTAGGGGACCCAGTGGGGCGAGATATTGGCCTCTTCGCCGCCTCCGAGACAGCGAACCCCGCCGACCGAGCGACCGCCTATCTTGATATGCGTATAGGTGTCTTCCTTGGCGGTGGAGGTGTGGAAAGACCATCCGCATAGGCCACCGTAAAACGCTTCAGCTTGCGCGAGGTCGCGGGTGGCCAGCTCGGTCCACAGCGGCGCGCCAGGTTCGTTGACCAGCGTCGAGCCACAATGCTCCCCCGCTTGCCAGGCCGCGAATTTCACGCCCTCGGGGTCGGTGAAGAACGCAAGTCTTCCTGCCTGGCCCACATCCATCGGTGGGAATACCGTCGTGCCGCCTTGCGCGGTGACCTTGGCCGCGAAGTCGTCCATGTCGTCGGTGGCAATGTAGTTGTTCCATCCGGGGGCTTCGCTGCTCGCCTTCATGCTTGGGTTCATCTCGCCCATGCCTGCCACCATGTGCCCTCGGTGGCGGTACATCGTGTAGACTCCTCCTGGCTGGCTGGCGTCGTCTACGAAGTCCCAGCCGAACAGGCCGGTATAGAAAACTTTGGCGGTCGCCGCATCGGTGGTCATCAGGTCGACCCAGCAGAAGACGCCGGGTGGGTAGGATCCGCGTGTGCTCATGTGTCTACTCCTGAAGCGCAGGGTAACCGATGCGGGGAGCGTTGGCTGCAAGTTTTTCCGAGCGTCGTATCGACACCGCTCCCAGCCACGCAGCGTCGCGTCGTCGCCACTGCGGGAGCGAACCGAGTGGACTGGAGCCAATGCAAGGAATCAGCCTGTCGACACCGAAGGAGACCCGTGGGGTGGGCGGAGTCCGGCGTTCCAGGTGGGGGCGTGGGCCGGGTCGTGCGGTTTCGACTCGAGGGCCGCCGACAACACTTGTTTCATGTCCTCTACGAAGATGAACTCCATCTCGTTACGTACCTCCGCGGGCACCTTTTCAAGGTCATGTTCGTTGCGGAGCGGTAAGATGACCCTCGAGATACCGGCCCGATGGGCGGCGAGGACCTTCGAAGAAATGCCGCCCACGGGGAGCACCCGGCCTCGCAACGTTGCCTCTCCCGTCATCGCCGTGTCGGGCCGCACCCGCCGACCGGTGAGGAGAGACGTGAGCGCCGAAAAAATGGTCAC
Source organism: Nannocystaceae bacterium (assembly GCA_036479215.1). GTDB lineage: Bacteria > Myxococcota_A > Polyangia > Nannocystales > Nannocystaceae > FL481. Next base: position 7,616 of record JAZGFE010000134.1, read on the forward strand.
GCCGGCAGATGGTCCGTCTTTGGGTACCGCCCCCGCCGGGATATGCACGTGAATGTCGTTGCGGGTGAGGAAGTCGGGGTCCACATCCAAGGCGTCCGCATTGCTGCGTACGAAGGTCAACGCCGCGCGGATGGATTCTTTCATCACATCGCCGAGTTGGCCCGTGCACTCCAGTTTTCCCTTTCCAGGCATCCGGGAGGTCTCGACGAACAAGACGTCGCCCCCGACAGGCGTCCAGGCCAAACCCGTAGCGATGCCGGGTACGGCTGTCCGCTCCGCCACTTCATCGAAGAATCGCTGCCGCCCGAGGTAGTCGTGAAGATTGTCCGCCGTGACAGCCACAGGCGCGATACGATGGTCGACATTTCGCGCCACATCGACAGCGACGGCGCGACACACCTTGGCGAGACTACGGCCGAGCTGCCGCACACCGGCCTCTCGAGTGTATCCCGTGATGATGGTTCGCATGGCCTCGTCCGAGAAAGATAGACAGCCCTCCGGGAGGGCATGATCTGTGAGCTTGGTGGGCAGAAGGTGGCGTTTCGCAATGTGAAGTTTCTCATCGGGCGTGTAGCCGCCGATCTCCACCACCTCGAGTCGATCGCGCAGCGGCGCCGACATTGCGCCGAGGTCATTGGCGGTGCAGATAAACATGACTTCGGAGAGATCGAAGGGGACTGCGAGGTAGTGGTCGGTGAAGGTATGGTTTTGCTCCGGGTCTAAGAGCTCGAGTAAGGCGGACTGCGGCGAACGCCCCCAAGCATGTCCCAACTTGTCGACTTCGTCGAGAAGCACGACCGGGTTTTTGACTCCGCCTTTGCGAATGGCCGAGATGATTCGCCCCGGCAGCGCGCCCACATAGGTGCGTCGGTGGCCGCGGATCTCGGCTTCGTCGTGCACACCACCCAAGGCGATTCGGATGTACGGACGCCCACTCGCTTCTGCGATGGCCCGGGCGATGGAGGTCTTGCCGACCCCCGGAGGGCCCGCGAGGCACAGTATGGTACCCCGCTGGCTGCCGGAGAGTTCGAGGACCGCCAGGTGCTCGAGTATGCGCTGCTTCACTGCGTCCAGGCCGTAGTGATCCCGTTCCAGGTGTTCCCCGAGTTTTTCGAGATCATGCTTCGTTTCCGCTCGGCGCTTCCACGGCAGGTCGGCTAGCCACTCGAGATAGGTGTGGGCCACGGCGAACTCGGGATGCCCCGGGCTCAGCGTTTCGAGCCTGCTGAGCTCCCGCTCGGCTGCTTCTTGCGCTTCGGGGTCGAGGTCAGCTTGTCCGATGCGGGCGCGGATGCTGTCGATTTGGGAGTTGCCTTCACCGTCGCCGAGCTGATGTTTCATGGCTCGAATGCGTTCGCGCAAGATGGCATCGTGCTGCTGCTTGCTCAGGCGCTTGCGGACCTCCAAGTCGGCCTTGGCACGCATCTGACCCAGGTCAATGGCTTTGTTGAGCAACTTGGCCACCAGGCGCAGACGTGTCAGGCGGGGCAGGGTCATCAATACTTCGAGCTCATCCTCTCGACTGAGTGGAAGCGCGGCCGCCAGCCGATCGGCCAGTTGGCCGGGTTTCGCGCCTTGTATGCGTACGGGCTCAAGTGGTCCCGCGCTGTCCTGCGCGAGCTCCGAAACCCGCTCTCGTAGTGCATCCGCAAGCGTCTCGGTTTCGGCGTCGTCTCGTTCGGCGTCCGGTATCGGTGTGACGCGCACGACGGGGTAAGGATCCGACTGGATCGGCTCGACGAAGGTGCAACGAGCGAGACCTTCGAGCACGACGTGCGCGACGGTTTCGCCCGCAGTTTCGATACGTCGCACCTTGGCGAGGACCCCGATGGGGTGAAGGTCGCTCAAGGTCGGGTTCTCGGTCTCGGGGTCCCGCTGGGATGCC
>JAZGFE010000135.1:0-4591 GCA_036479215.1 Nannocystaceae bacterium
GTACTTGGCAGGCTGGAAAGATACCGTGTTGGTGGAGCCCGCCCAGACCGTCCGGTTGATACTCGACTTTTCCGGAACCGCGGACGCAGACTTCCCTTACATGTTCCACTGCCATATTCTCGAACACGAAGACCTCGGCATGATGGGGCAGTTTTTCATCGTCTGACGGGTGTCGACGGGGCTGGTTGAGCCGATGTCGTTGCCCTGGCCGATCCCAGCCCCTATGCGGAGGGGGGAGACTACGATTGTCTCCAGGGCGTTGTTGGGGCTTGACGCCGGGCCCAAGATCTCGCATGTTGGGGCGGAGGCTCTCTATGCAACGTTCGATTCGATGTGCCGCGCTCTTCGCGTGTTCGATTCCCGCTCATGCCTGCGGGCCTTCGCTGGGCGGCGGACCAGGTCCGCTGGGTGGGACGACGGAGGTGGGTGAGCCCAGTGAGATAGGTCCCCCCGCTGACCCACCCCAAGCCGTGCCGGACGGGTCGAATGCGGCGGATCCGGAGCCATCCCATACCCCCGATCCAGCCGCGGGTGACATTTTCGACGAGCTCGGGAAGGTCGAGGTGAAGGCGTGGCAGGCCGAGTGTGTGTGCTATGTGAAATGGTTCGGGGACGACCTTGAGGAGTGTCAAGAGGGCGCGGCGTGGAGCACGGGGCAGTCGCCGTTGATCGCGGCCTGCCTGCGGGAGATCTATGTGCAAGCAGGCGCCACCGAATTGTTGGCGTGCCAACTCGACGCCGCGTGGGCCCGCCAGATGTGTATCGTCGAGGTTTGCGCCGAGACGGAGGCGCCGCCGGGAGATGAGGAAGAGGCCTGGGAGGACCTTAATCGCTGCTACGAGGTTCAGTGGCAGAAACAGGAAAACTGTCCTGATCCGCCGCCTGGCGTGCAAGAGATGATCAGCGAGCAGTGCTACGGCCAGAGCGAGCCCTTCGACTGCAATTCGGGCGAGGTGATTCCCGGCACGTGGGTGTGTGACGGGACGGCGGACTGCGAGGACGGCTCGGACGAGCACGCCGGCTGCTGAGCTGCGCAAGGGGACCGAGCGGCGGCGGGGGTGCCGGCCGAGTCGCGGGTTGTCGTTTCCGGCAAGGCCGGATGTGGAAACGGGTCGTGCGGCGCCGTATGCGCGTGACACTGGATCGGAGGTGGGCACGGCGTGACGCCGAGGGTGCGCCCGCGGCCTCGCGCTTGACAAATAGTTTACCATGGGCAACTATTTGCAAATGGAAAGGACGACCCAACTCGCGCTGGTGCTCGACGCAATCGCGTCGTTGCAACGGTTGACCGAGCTGTTTCATCGTCGCCGTGTCGAGCTCGCTCGCGCCGTTGGCATCACCGAGCAACAGTGGAGCGTGCTCGAGGAAATTTCCACGGAGCATTTCATGCCCTCCTTGTTCGCCAAGGCGAGGGAGAGTACGGCGGCCGCTGTCTCCAAGATCCTCCGTCAGCTGCTCGACAAGGGGTTGGTCCGCGTTTCGATCTCATCGAACGACGGCCGTCAACGCGAGTATGGACTGACGGCCAGCGGTCGATCCACCATGTCCCGATTGCGTCGCGCGCGGCAGCGGGCGATCGATGCAGTCTGGATGCAACTTGACGAGGTGGAGCTGCGCCGTTTTGTGGGCACGGGCAGCGTCATCGCCAACTCCATCGAAGCATATGCGGCCATAACCGCAGGGAGAACGTAGACTATGGGTAGAAACCTCTATGACAAGGTATTCGATGTACATACGGTCCGGCGACTTTCATCCGGGCACTATCAACTCTTCATGGGCTTGCAGCTGATTCACGAAGTGACGTCATCGCAGGCCTTCGCGATGCTGCGAGAGCGTGGTCTCGATGTGCGGCGTCCGGATCGTACCTTCGCCACTTGCGATCACATCATTCCCACAACGAGCCAGCTGCGGCCCTTCGGCGATCCCCTCGCCGAGCAGATGATAGCTGAGCTCGAGCGCAACTGCCGAGAACACGGAATTCGCTATTTTTCACCGGTGGAGGGGGAACATGGTGTTGTGCACGTGGTGGGTCCCGAGCAAGGCCTTACCCAGCCCGGTATGATGATCTGCTGCGGTGATTCCCATACCTCCACCCACGGTGCGTTTGGGGCCATCGCCTTCGGAATCGGGACGTCGCAGGTGCGTGACGTACTGGCCACCCAGACCTTGGCCATGGCCCGGCTCAAGGTCCGGCGTATCGTCATCGACGGCAAACTCGGGACCGGTGTCTACGCAAAGGATGTCGCTTTGTTCCTGATCGCTCGCCTCGGCGTTAACGGTGGTGTGGGATTTGCCTATGAATATGCGGGCGAGGTATTCGACCGTATGTCGATGGACGAACGCATGACCGTCTGCAATATGTCCATCGAGGGGGGGGCACGTTGCGGCTACGTCAACCCCGACACCACCACCTACCACTATTTGCGAGGGCGGGTCTACGCGCCAGCGGACGCCGACTGGGACCGGGCCGTGCAGTATTGGGAGTCTGTGCGATCGGACTCCGACGCGAGTTACGATGACGTCGTGCGATTTTCAGCCGCCGAAATTGAACCCGTCGTGACTTGGGGTATCACTCCGGCCCAGTCGCTCCCGGTGGGAGGCACGTTGCCCTCGGCGGCGTCTTTCCCTGAGCGCGATCGCGAGCTGGTGGAGGAAGCCTATCGCTATACCGGATTTCGCGCGGGTGAACCCATCAAGGGGCAGAAGGTCGATGTCGCGTTTATCGGCTCGTGCACGAACGGGCGCTTTTCCGATTTCGAGGTCGTGGCCAAGCTGCTGCGGTCGGCATCGTATCGGGTCGCGGACCACGTGCGCGCGCTCATTGTTCCCGGATCGAATGCAGTGCGGCGTGAGCTCGTCGATGCCGGCTACGATGATGTCTTTCTCAACAGCGGTTTTGAATTCCGTGAGGCGGGATGTTCGATGTGCCTCGCTATGAATCCCGACAAACTTCAGGGCCGCGAGATCTGTGCGTCCTCCTCGAATCGAAATTTCAAGGGTCGTCAAGGTTCCCCCGTGGGCCGGACGCTATTGATGTCGCCAGTGATGGTGGCGGCCGCCGCTATCCGTGGCGAGGTCGCTGATGCGCGCGAAGTATTTTCGATCGGGCCTGATCAAGCTATGGAGAGTCAACCATGAGTACCGCCAGACTTCCGCGGGTTTCCCTGGTGGGACGATCCATCGCCGTCCCCGGCAACGATATCGATACCGATCGCATCATCCCTGCCCGCTATCTCAAGCGTGTGAGCTTTTCCGGCCTCGGCGAGCACGCCTTCGCCGACGACCGCGGACAACTGCGCGACGCTGGCCGGCTCCATCCTTTCGACGATCCCACACGGTCGAACGCGACGATCTTGCTCGTGAACAGGAACTTTGGCTGTGGTTCGTCGCGTGAGCACGCACCGCAGGCGCTCATGCGCTGGAATGATGGCCTCACGACCATCATCGGCGAGTCCTTTGCGGACATCTTCTTTGGCAATTGCGTCTCCTTGGGCATCCCGTGCGTGGCGGTCGCGCCTGCGGACATGGAGCGACTGATGGCGGTATCCAAGTCGGCGCCGGACTTGGCGATCACCGTCGATCTCGAGCGTATGCAGGTGCGGGCAGGATCCGTCGAGGTGGCGGCGCAGATGCCAGACGGTGCTCGACAGCAGATGCTCACGGGCCGTTGGGATGCCACCGGAGAATTGCTCGCGGGGCTTCCTGAAGCCCAAGCCACCGCTGCGCGGCTGCCCTATCTGGGGTGGGCGTGCGGGGGGAACGGGAGCTCCTGAACACGCTCCTCGAGGCGCTCAGGCCCAGCATTTCCGCCGAGACAGGAATGGTAGGCAAAGGCACAGCAGACCGAGGGTAGTCTTCCCAGTGTTCCCGCTCGCGCAGCCGCATCCGTCGTCGATCGCGTCATCGACGGGGTCGGCGGCAGGGACCGAATCGTCGTTGTCATCGGCGCCGCTGTTGTCGTTCGCGGCGCTGTTGTCGTTCGCGGCGCTGTCCTCGTTCTCGGCGTCGTCGTGGTCTCCGTCGTCGTCATCGCTGTCATCGCTGTCATCGCTGTCATCGCTGTCATCGCTGTCATCGCTGTCGGAACTCAACAAGATCCGGGGTAGGTCAAGAATGGACGGCTTCGAGGTGCCTCGGCCATCGGCGTACAGGTCGGAAAAGTTGCCAACAAGTACAAAATGTCCAAGCACGTGCAAACAGACATCGGAGAGGGGACATTCGACTATTCATTTGACGACGCCAGGATAGCGAAGGAATCCGCTACCGACGGCGTATTTGTCATACGAACCAGCCTCCCGCGAACAGACCGCAGCTCAGCTCAGGTGGTGCTGACTGAGCCTGCCCACAGTTTTCGGACATTGCTCAACTCGCTCAGCGGGATCGTCCGCAACACGTGTCAGCCGAAAGGGGGTGAAGAGCAGGGCCATCGCACCGAAATATCAATGGTTTCGGTGACTTAGCGTGCGGACTTGCGAAGTCAACGGTTCTCGGATCAGCTGAGCGTGTGCCACGCATCTGTCCCGGACCTGAAACAAACACGCAGCCCGCACTTGGCGCGGAGTCGTTCGCTACGTATTTTGCGAACGTCCCC
>JAZGFE010000136.1:0-13338 GCA_036479215.1 Nannocystaceae bacterium
CATCCCCAACAATCCGACCCAGCCAGAGCGAGGCTACCGCCGTCGCCGGGGGATCTGCGTCCACGCCTCGCGCACATCGAGCCGATCATAGTCTCTCCTCCCTATCGCTTGTTTTAGGCCTAGGCAGCGAGTGCGCTGCACGTCCTTACGATGTGCACCCGCGCAGGCTTGCCACGCGGGCCTGCCCAGAGCTGTCCGACAGTGTCACCTACTCGGCGAGCACGGGGCCCGTGGCGCCCCTCACTGCGGATGGTTCCAGCTCACCGAGAGCCGCCAGGAGTCGAAGTTGCTCCAGACCGTGCAAAAGAAGCGCCGCCGCGAGGTCCAGCCTCGCCTGCGCCGTGGTCTGCTGGGCTTCCACGACCTCAAGCCCCAAACCCGTGCCCGCTTCGAAGCGAACCAGTTGGATGGTGTGATGACGCTCCGCAGACGCCAAAGCACGACGCGCCGGGGCCATGGCGCGTTGTGCCGTATCGAGTCGCAGGCGAGCCCGCTCCACGTCGGCCGCCAGCGCGATCCGAAGCGAGGCGCTGCGGGCCCGCTGCACACCAAGCTCGGCCTTTGCCACGTCTCGCTGGGCGAATGAGTCGAGCCCCAGTCTCCAGCCGACCATCGCTTGCGCGATAGTGGTGGGCCCCAAGTCATCCAAGGTGGGGCCGATCAGGCGCGCTCGCACCTCGAGGAAGAATGCGGGACCCCAGATATCCCATGTCGTGGCGCGGACCCGATGTTCGGCCCCCTCCACCCTGCGCGATGCGGCCTTCAGCTCGGGTCGTTGCACAAAGGCTCGCGTTTGCTGACGTGCCGAGTCGGCACGCTCTGCTTCTTCGCCACCCGTGGCTTGAACGGTGTCGGAACGCCGCGCGGGTGGACTCAGGTCATCTGCGGGTGCCATTCGTACGGCGGGGTCCCAGCGCATCAGGCTCGCCAGCGCCACGCTCGTTTCTCCCCAGGTTCTTTCTGCCCGGATGAAACCCTGCTGCGCGCGGGCCAATTCCACGTCCGCACGAACGGCGTCCGCTTCTGAAGCCACCTGCGCCTCGAAGCGGGCAAGGGCAATGCTCGAGAAGCGCTGTGCGTCGGCCACACGCTGCGCAGCAGTCTCCATGGCAGCACCGGAGAGGGCCAGGTCGTGATAGGCCTCCACGGTGTGGAGCATCGCCTCGAGACGCGCGGCGGCGAGGTCGTGTTTCGCCGCGGTGGAGAGGTGCGTTCCCGCTTCGAGCCGTTGCAGTGCGGCCCCAATATTGGCGCTGTAGACAAACGCGACGGACGGGTCGAAACGCCCAAAACCAACATCCGCCGTTTCGCCGAAGCTAGCTTGCTCGCGACCCCGGAGGTAGCGACCGCCGAGCGAAAGCTCAGCTCGCGGTCCGAGCCGCGTCCGGGCTGTCTGCCTGCGCGCCCGCTGGAGCGAAAGTCGCGCTTGCGCTGCCAACACAGCCGAGCCATCCGACGCTGCGCGAGACAAGACTTCGTGCAGGGTCACAGGCCGGGTGTTGCGATCAGTCGTTGCGGCCGTCGTTGCGGCCGTCGTTGCGGCCGTCGTTGCGGCCGTCGTTGCGGCCGTCGTCGCTGCCGTCGCTTCTGTTGTTGTCGCTTCTGTTGCAACGACGGGGGCCGCGATCATGGGCTGCGAGAGCAGGCACGAGGCACAGGCGCGCAGCATTGTGATCATGGGCGTGGCTCCAAGACAGCGACATCGGAGCCTTCTTGGACCAGTGGCGAGCCCGCGACGATCACCGTATCGCTGGGGGTGAGACCTTTTGAAACGATGGCGCGTCGACCATCGTCAGCGGCCACGATGACGTTTGTGCGAGACGCTTTGCCATCGCGGACCAGGAGCACGTAGCGCGCCGCGGATGCCCCGCGCACCGCTTTGGAGGGGATGGCGAGGGCGTCCGGCAGGGTCATCATCGAGACCGATACGTTGGCGAACATGCCCGGCTTCAATCGGCCATCGGCGTTGGGGAGGTCGATCTCGGCGCGCATCGATCGAGTCGTGGGGTCGAGCGCGCCCGCCATCCGAGCGATCTTTGCCGTCATCTGGTCATTGGGGAATGCGTCGAAGCTGAGCTTCGCGTTGTGGCCGAGTTCGAGGTAGCCAGCGAGGCTTTCGGGGATGTGGAATACGAGTCGGAGCGGATCGACGCGCACGAGTTCGACGATGGGCTCGGCTCCCGATGCGGTGCCCTCTCGCACCAAGCTTCCCGGATGGAGGTAGCGCCGAAGCACACGACCGTCGAAGGGGGCTCGGATCACACTGAAGTCACGCATTGCCTGAAGGCGGCTGCGTTCGGCCCTGGCGCGTTGGATGCTGGCCTCCGCCGCGCTCACCCCGACCGTCGCGGCCTTGCGCTCCACGGCCGCGACGTCGACATCGTGTTTGGCCACGGCGCCGCTGTCTCGAGCGTGAAGGCCACTGAGTCGCTCTTGTTTCACGGTGGCGAGCTCGAGTTGCACCTTGGAACGCTCGAACTCAGCGCGGGCGCTGGCGATTTCCGCCGTGGCACGCCGCAGGCTGGCACGCACCTCCGGTACCCGCAGCGTCGCCAGTTCGGCGCCCGACTGGACCTCGTCACCGATGTCCACTGTGATGGTCTTGAGGTATCCCGTGACTTGTGCGTAGAGCTTGACGCTTTCGTAGCCTTCGAGGTTCCCTGGGAGCACCAAGGCTTGGCCGAAGCCTTCAGGCTGTGGATGAACTACGGAAACCCGAAAGGCCTCGGGTTGGGCCTCGCGTCGGGGGGCTCGGTGGCCCGGACTCGATGGCGCAGGCTGACAAGCCAACATGCCGCCGGTCAGGAGAGTCGCCAGCACCGACCAAAGAGGTACACAACTATGGGAGCGCATGCTCGACTCCTAGGCGTCCGTGTGCCGACGCAGCCCGAAGGGCTGCTTGAAGATTGAGTAGAGACAAGGGAGGACAAAAAGTGTGAGGACAGCGGCGCCCAATACCCCTCCCACAATGGTTCGAGCCAGGGGAATATTGGCCTCTCCGCCACCGAAACCCGCCGCCATCGGGGCCAAAGCGAGCACAGTGGTGAGCGAGGTCATCAGGAGCGGACGCAGCCGTACCGAGGCGGCCGAGACGATGGCGTCGTGGGGGCTCAGGCCTGCGCGGACCTCGCGATTGGCGAAGTCGAGCATCACGATGCCGTATTCGACGACGATGCCCACCATCATGACGATGCCCATGAAACTTTGGATGTTGAGGGTGGTGCCGGTGAAACTGAGCATCAGCGCGACACCGATGAAGCCAAGCGGGACCGTGAGGAGGATCATCAAGGGGTCGGTGAACGATCGAAATTGCGCTACCATGACCAGGTATACAAGTAGGCCGGCGATGAGGAGTCCGTTTTGAAACTGGTCGAAGGACTCGTGCATGGTCTGCACTTCACCCGTGGCGCTGAGGGTGTAGCCGCGCCCCTCGTAGTCGCCCCCGATGTCGTAGCTTTGGCGCCCGCGCTCCTCGGTGCGCACCAACGCAAGGCTTGCACTCGCCTCGAGTGTCGTTTCGATCGTCGCCATGACCTCACCCACGCTGCGTGAGCCGTCGACATTGGCGTACACGTCGAATACGCGTGTGATGTTGCGATGGCTGACGAAGTTCGGCCCGGTGCCGCGCTCCACGGTGGCAAGGGTCCTCAGCGGCACAGTTTGCCCTGCGCCCGTGGAGATCGGGATGTCGAGCAGGGTATCGATCGAAACGTGCGATGCCTCGGCGTATTGCGCACCAATGAAATAGTGGTTGCCGTTGCGAGGGTCGAGCCAAAAGGCCGGCTTGAAATTGATGCTCGAGTTGGTGGCGGTCACCAGATTGTGCATGATCTCCTCGACGGTGATGCCGAGCAGTCTGGCCTTTGCGCGATCGATCTCGAATCGGACGGTGGGGTAGTCGGTGCGCTGCATGACCCGCACATCGGCGATACCCTCCACCTCTCGGATTCCATTCGCAACGCCGCGCGCGATCTCGTTTAGGGTGTCGAGCGAGCTACCGGAGACCTGCAAGTGGATGGGGGAGGGTTCCCCAAAGTTGAGGGCGGCACTGAGCATGCCCCCGGTGTCGAAGGCAAACTCGGCCTCGGGGAAACGCTGCGTCAGTCGTTCACGCAAGTTGTTCACCGTCTCGAACACACCGGGCATGCCGTTTTTGCCCTTGAGCTGCACCAGCACGAATGCGTCCATCGGGCCAGAGTTGGGGGTGTAGGCCGCCGGCCAGTCCATCAGCACCCCAATATTCGAAATCAGCATGCGCGTATTCGAATGGGGGTGGTGCTCAACTGCGGGATACTGGGGGTCGGCGGGGCCCAGTTCTGCCAGAATTTCCTGTTCGACGGCGGCGACCAGCCGCTCTGTGCGTTCGATGCGGGTGCCGGAGGGGAGTCGTACCGTGACTTGGAACTGTCCCGCATCTACCCGGGGGAACAGTTCTGTCCCCAGTCCCGCCATCAATTGCGTTGCCGCGAGAAGGCCCGCTATCGCGGCCGCGACGATCAGCCAGCGCACACGCAGCATGGCACGTACGAGCTTTCCGTAGGCGCGACCGAGCCAGCCCACCGCATCGGCTCCCTGGGCGTCGGCGATCACCAAAAAGCGAGCGCAGTAGGCTGGGAGCAGTGTAACGGAGAGAATGAGGGAGGCGATGATAGCGAAGGTGGCGGCCAGGGCGAGGGGCGTGAACAGGAACTTCGCCATGCCCGAAAGAAACACGATGGGATAAAACACCACGACAAAGGTCAGTGTGGACACGAAGATCGGCCCGCCGACTTCGCGGGTGCCGTCGAGTGCAGCGTCGAACGGGTTTTTCCCCAACCTGCGGTGCCGCACCACGTTTTCGAGCACGACGATGGATTGATCGACCAAGATCCCCACGGCCAACGCGAGGCCCCCGAGGGTCATGGCATTGATGGTTTGGCCGGCGAAGAACAACCCGATCATGGCGGCGAAGACGGCCAAAGGAATGGCGAGCACGATGATCAGCGTGGAGCGGACGCTGCGGAGGAAGACCAGTACGATGAGCCCCGCCAAAACAGCCCCGATCAGGCCCGCGCGTTGTAGGCCGGCGATGGACTCGCGTACGTACACCGATTGGTCGAGATTGACCTCGAGGACCAGATCCTGCGCCTTTTCCTCCATTTCACGCAGACGGGCCCCGATACGCGTCAGTTTGCTCCGAATCGCGTCAACGATTTCGATGGTGTTGGCACCCGGCTGCCGATAAATGGGGATGTATACCTGCCTACGGCCATTGATCCGCACGATATTGCTTTGGATCTGCGACGCGTCTTGGGCACGGGCAACGTCGCGTAGGAATACGGTGCGGTCGCCGTCGACCGAGATGGGGATGTCGTTGAGCTCTTCGACCCGCTCGGGCATCGCGTTGGCGAAGATCTGATAGTCCGTGTCGCCCGCCTTCATGTTGCCCGCCGGCACGAATACCGACTGCTCATGGAGCGCTCGGACCACGTCCATGGGAGATAGGCCGCGTGCGGCCAGCTTTTCGGGGTCGACGTAGGCGAGGATTCGGCGCAGTTTGCCCCCGTACACCGCTGGGGCGATGACGCCAGAGATGGATTGCAGACGGTTGCGCAGTTCGAAATACGCGACGTCGTAGAGCTCTTTCTCGCTCATGGTCTCCGACGAGACCGTGACCAGGCACAGGGGCACCGATGCCGTGGGATCGAATGGCATCACCATGGGGGGGATGGTGCCCGGCGGCAGATAGAACATGTCGCTGACGGCGTAGGAGGTGACCTGGGACATGGCGGTGTCCAAGCTGATGTCCTCGCGGAAGAAATCCTTCACAATCGACACACCCAGCATGCTCTTGGCTTCTTGGTGCTCGATACCCACAGACTGCCCGGTCCATCGCTCCAGGCGACTCATGATGTCGCGTTCCATGACCACCGGCGGCATGCCGGGATAAAAGGTCACGATTTGCACCGCAGGGGTGTTGAAGGTCGGCAGCAGATCCGCGGCCAGTTTGTTGTAGGAGATGGCCCCGAGGACGCTGAGGATCAGCGTGCCCACGAGGACAAGGTAAGGCAGCTGTAGGGCGCGCTTGATCACAGCGGGAGCGCATACTAGCGAAAAGCCTGCGCGGGGAAACCCGCGCAACCCGCGCAAATGCCCACCGCACGCACGGGGGCGAGCGCGGGGCTGGGATGGCTTTCGCCGGTTGTGGCCCCCGTAGCCCCGGCTATTTGGGCCCTTGCAGGCAGTCCACCGTGCAGCTCGTGTTGATGCCTCCGTTGAGGTCCGCCGCGTCGTCGACTGGGAAGTGCGCGGCGTCTCCGGCATCGCATGCCTCGTCGTTCTGCACGATCCCGTCACCACACACCGCCAGGGTACAAGCGCGTGTGCACCCATCGCGGTCGTTGGCGTTGCCGTCGTCGCACGCCTCTACGCCGTCGGGGTGGGCGTCGCCCATGCCGTCGCCATCGCTATCCCAGACCCCGTCACCTAGGTAGTGGTGACCGTCACCGCATCGCGGGCGGCGGCATGTGGTCGTGCAGGCGTCGGTGTCGCTGGCGTTGCCGTCGTCGCATTCCTCGAGCCCAGATCGACTCCCGTCGTTGTTGCAATCGACCAGCTGACACTGCGCGTCGCAAGCCACATCGCCGGTCCCGTTGTGCTCGCCCAGGTCACAGGCTTCATGTGGACCCATGATGCCGTCTCCGCATCTGTTGTGCAGGCAACCGTCGGTGCACACGTCATCGGAGACTTTGTTCGCTATGGTCGAGAGATTCTCGAGGCTGCCATGCCAGTCCGAAGCTTCCACCGACGCGGCATCCAGATCACCATCGGTCTCCCCCTCGTCGCACTGCTCGTGCTGTGCCCACCTCAGCCCGTCGCCGCAGACGGCGGCGTGGCAACTCGATGTGCAGTCGCAGCTGTCACAGTTATCTGCGCCGTTGTCGCACGCTTCGTCGAGGCTTTCGTCGAGATGGCCGTCGCTGCAAAATGGAAGTTTACAGAGGCTGCAGCCGTCGCCCGCAATCGTATTGCCGTCGTCGCAGACTTCGCCCAGGTCCGGCTGTAGCACGCCGTCACCACATTTCTTGGCCACGCATTGCGCACTGCAGCCGTCGTCGTCCACAAGATTACCGTCGTCGCAACCTTCGCCGGGCGAGAGAAAACCGTCACCACACACGTTGGCCTGGCATGTGGGGAGGCACCAGGCCGTGTATCCGTTGTCCCGACCATCGTCGCATGCCTCAATGCCCGCGAGCGTAAAACCGTCGCCGCATGTAGCGACCATGCAGTCCGACAAACATGGTCGGTGATCCCCGTTGTCTGGCCCATTGTCACACTCTTCCGTGCCGTCGAGCCACACGATACGATCGCCACAGGCCGCAGCGGTACACGCGTTGGTACAGGCATCGGTCTGCACGTCATTGCCGTCGTCGCACGCCTCTCCAGGGTCGAGCAACGATCCATTCCCGTCGGCATCGGATCCGCAGCTGGTCCGCGCGCAATTGGCTGCACACTCGCTTCCGGCCTGCCCGTTGTCGACGCCCTCATCGCACGCTTCCCCCGGGCCTTGGTGGCCGTCGCCGCATACGTTGTCGGTGCAATCCTCCTTGCACGCCGCATGGTTGGCATTGCCCACGCCGTTGTCGCAGTGTTCCTTCCCCTCCACCTTGCCGTTCCCGCACGCGGGCGCGTTGTCCTCATCGTCGTCATCGTCGTCATCGTCGTCATCGTCGTCATCGTCGTCATCGTCGTCATCGTCGTCGTCGTCGTCGTCATCGTCGTCATCGTCGTCATCGTCGTCATCGTCGTCATCGTCATCGTCGTCATCGTCGTCATCGTCGTCATCGTCGTCATCGTCGTCATCGTCGTCATCGTCGTCGTCATCGTCGTCGTCATCGTCGTCATCGTCATCGTCGTCGTCATCGTCATCGTCGTCATCGTCGTCATCGTCGAAGTGTGCGTCCTCTGAGGCCGGTGGTGGCGAAGCGACGATGTCACCATCGTCTCCGCAGGCGGCCGCAAGGACTGTGAGTAGACAGGCCGCAAGAGCCGAACGGACGGCGGGTCGGTGTTTGGGTGCAATGAACACGAATGGACCTCCGCGAAACGCGAAATTATTTCGTACCGTAGCACCTGGGGCCTCGCTGGGGCAATCAGCGGCGTGAACGGATGCAGTCCGTTCGGTATCCGTCCGTCACCACGTGATCTCGAGCCCCGCTCCGGGTATGGGTTCCCGTTTGCACCAGTTCGCGGGTCGAGCACTTGCAAGGGCGGCGAGAAAAAATGGGTCCGGAAGTGCACGCGCCAGGTTGTGTGTAGGGCGTCAACCTCGCCCCTCGCGCCCGAGGGTCGCCCGGGGTCGGTGGCCGGTCACGCAGGACACCCGAGCGAGTCCGCGCTAGAGTGGCCGCCATGGCCATTCGTCTCGACCGACCCCCCCGCTGGAGCTTGTTCTTGCTACTGGCGCAGTTGGGCGCCTGTACGCCGTCCGCTTCGGCCCCCGAGCCGAAGGCCGCGCCAGCCGCGACGGAGGCGAACCGGCTCGCACAAGCTGACGCCGCATCACGGCAGTTCAAAGGGGACACGATCAAGGTCGCGTGCGGGAGCTGTGTGTTCAAGATGGAGGGGGCGAAGGGGTGCCCCTGGGCCGCGGAGATCGATGGTGAGCACTACCTGATCGAAGGTCGCGCACCTGCGGATGGCGAGCACGATTCTCACGCGGACGACGGCATGTGCAAGGTGGCCCGAGAGGCTGTGGTGACCGGCGAGTTGCGTGCGGACAAATTGGTGGTTACGCAGATGGATCTGTTGCCATTGCATCCTACGAAATGAGCGCTTCGGGGGCCGCGGTCCCCGGTGAGCCGCCTCTACGTTGACCCGGCACCCGAGGTGGATCTCGGGTCGCGGCCGAGGGGGCGCATGGCGACCCACACGACGTGATGCCGACCTCGGCCGGTGCGCGATGCGGGGACCCGATGTCGAACCGCAGAGAAGCCCTGCCGATGCAGGCGTCGGGTGAAGCCCGGGTCATCGGAGAAAGACCACAGTCCCAGCACACCGCCGGGACGCAGTGCCGCCCAGGTCCGCGCAAGGCCGCCACTGGAATAGAGGCGGGCGTTCGTTGCGTGCGCCAGGGCGTCGGGCCCGTTGTCCACGTCGAGCAAGATTGCGTCGAGTCGGCCCCGACCACGGTCGATCGCGTCGGAGATATCGCCGATCGTGAGTTTCGTGCGACCGTCGGAGAGCGGATCGCCGGCGACGGCCGACAGGACCCCCCGATTCCAGTCGGCCACCGCCCGCACCCACTCCACCACCTCCACCACCGATCCGGGGCCGCAGCGGTCGAGGGCGGCCCGCAGCGTGTAGCCCA
This sequence comes from Nannocystaceae bacterium, assembly GCA_036479215.1. Lineage (GTDB taxonomy): Bacteria > Myxococcota_A > Polyangia > Nannocystales > Nannocystaceae > FL481. The sequence continues at coordinate 9,350 of JAZGFE010000136.1, forward strand.
TTCCCAGTCCGCCCACGAGTATCCGTGCGGCGAGGCGCCGGTCGAGGTGGGCGCAACCCAGATCTGCGAGGGCGCGAGACGAAGCACCGTCGGCGGAGGACATCAGGTCCTTGCCGCCCGCTACGATGAGCAACTCATCTCCACGCCTTCGCAGCGTCAGCGTTTCGCCGTCGGGCGCGGCCGCCGTGTCGAGGGTTTCCCACGGGAGCATCGGGCCGGCTTGTACCGTGGTTCGAACGGGCGGGACTCGGTGTCTGTTCGTGGGTCCAGAGGGGGGAGCGTGGTCGTGGACTGCGCGTGTCGCCGCGGCGCCGTGTCGCCGCGGGCGGCCCACATTGAGCGACCTCGGCCTTCAGAGTCGCTCGTTGCCTTTGCGCCCCGTCACCCCACACGACTGATGCAGTGTCCGCCATGCCTTCCGCACCACCACCGCACAGACGACGATCGGTCCGGTTCACCGCCGACCCTGCCTGGGCGGCCACAATCTCGACCGCGCTCGGTCGTTTTGCGGCGCTGATCATGAACGAGGCCAAGGGGGGGTGCCAGCTGGCGATTCGGCGTGGCGTGCCGGACGTTCAGGTGGGTGATACCTGCTCGGTCACGTTGGGGATCATGCCCGAGGTCCGGGCGGAAATCGTCTGGATCGGTGACGGCGACGAGCTGATTCGCCTCGGCCTGCGCTACTTGGAGTAGCGCGACCAAGGACGAGGAGGGCTCCGGCGGCTCGCAGACAGCCGACAAACGCTGGGAGGATCAACTCGCACGGGCCGTCGGAGCGCCTCGCACAGTACCATGTCCACGTAGCGGGCGTCTGGCTAGCGCAACCTCTGCGTGGCTGCTGCCGCGGCGGTCGGGGCCGCAACTGCCTTGTCCGGCACAAGATGCGGGATGCCGCGCACGGTGCTAACCTGGCGCCCCGGCGCACGGTGCCCATGCCCTCCAGATGCCCCAGACCGATGAGCGGAGTCACGCGTGAAGACTAGTGCGGAGAGGGTGGGCACAGCCGTGTCTCGCGTGTTCGGTGCTTGGGTGCTAGCGTGGGTTTTCGGGGCGATCGTCGCCAGCTGCGGCGGCGAATCCCGCGCGCGCACGGCGGAAGAGCTGTACACCGATGGTGCCGTCCAGCGCTTCTATTTGACCTTGGACGCCGAAGCTCGGGACAAGTTGGGCAAGAAACCGCGCAAGTACGTGCGCGCGACGTTTCGCTACGGCGGCACGATCATCCCCAATGTCGGGCTTCGATTCAAAGGCCACCGGTCGATGCGAAAGTGGGCCGAAAAGCCGGCGTTCAAGGTCCGCTTCGACAAGTTTGTGGAAGGCCAGACCTTCTTGGGTTTGCGTAAGCTCACGCTCAATAACATGGTGGAAGACTCGAGCATGCTCAATGAGATGCTCGGCTACGATCTCTACCGGGCCATGGGCGTACCGACGCCGCGGGCCAGCTACGCAGAGGTTTGGGTCAATGGTGAGCCCTACGGCTTGTACCTCAATCTTGAGAGCATCGACCGGGGATTTCTCGATCGCAACTTCTCCGACGGGTCCGGGTCGTTGTACGAAGGCGAATACGGCTGCGACCTCAACGTTGCCGACGTCGAGGGCTTTGATCTCGATGCCGGTGAGGCGGGCCCGCGCGAGGACCTCACGCGGCTGTGTCGGATCGCCGAAGACAGGCCTGCAGGCCTGTTCGGTGGAGATTCCGCCCCTTTCGCATCGTCGGAGGCGCTGGCGTATCTTGCGGTGAGTGTGTTCATCGGGGATTTCGACGGCTATCGACATTCCCACAATTATCGTCTCTATCATGATCCCACACTCGATAGGTGGTACTACCTCCCTTGGGGCATCGATCGTATCTACAAACGTCACCTGGAGATCTACGATATCCATGGCCGGGGGGCTCAGCTATGTTTCGAGGACGCCATATGTCGCGTATCCTACGTCTCGCGGATGCAAGATGTTTTGCGTGTTTTCAAATCGATCGATTGGGAGGCGCGGATAGAGCAGCTCGATGAGCTGACCCAAGACGCCGTCGCGGCGGATCCCCGTCGCCCTTACAGTCGCAAGCGGATGGCTGTGCGGCGAAAGGGGTTGGCGGCGTTCATCCGCGAACGTCCGGCTCGAATCGAGACTCAAGTCTCGTGCCTCGTCGACGGGAAGACCATCGACCGCGATCACGATGGCTATAGCTGTGACGATTGCGACGATGGAGATCCCGCGATCCACCCCGGGGCGACCGAGCGTTGCGACGAGATCGACAACGATTGCTCGGGAATCGTGGATGATGGCCCGAGTTGCCCTTGCAAGCGCCTGAAAGTGGGAAAACGACGCTTCCGACTGTGTTCGCACGCGATGACTTGGGTCGAGGCCGCGCGCTTTTGCGAGGCGCAGGGCTTCACGCTGGCGCGAATTAGCTCTCGAACCCAGTCCAAAGCCCTGCACAAGGCTTTGATCGAACAAGGTGACGCGCGGGCCTGGATCGGATTGTCCGATGCGGATGGCGATGGCCGCTTTGCGTGGCGCGACGGAAAATCGCTTGGGTTCGCGCGATGGGGCAAGGGGCAGCCCGACGACGATGGTTGCAGCGAGCGTTGCGTGTCCTTCAAGAAGAAGGGCCGCGGCCACTGGTACAACACACACTGCGGCGTGCGTCGCCCCTTCGTGTGTCGCGAATAGCCCCTGGGGCCCGCGCGGGGGCGTGTAGCGGGTGGGGGAGGGCGGTCACCGTCTCGAGTGTGGGGGCGTCAAGCTTTCAGGATCCGATTGGCCGCGCCCACCACCATAGGGTTCGTCGCTTGAACCTGGTGGCGTAGGTGGGCTAGGCTCGGAATGTGAAACTGAGCGTGGAGCAGCGGGCGCGTGTGCTCGATCATATCCAAGAACGGATGGCGAGTTGCGTCCCCTGGTCGCCCAACACCAGGTGGGCACCGGAGTTGAACATCGTGGGTTCGAGCTATCCGAGTCTGAACCTGTTCCCGGAGCTTCGCGTTTCCAGTGGGTCACCTGGTGGGTTGGGGCCCGGAGCGTTTGTAGATTCTTCATCCGGCAAATTTCGCTATCTTGTGCGCCACCACCCCGTGGGTAAGAGGCTGGAGACATGGTGGGGCCACGACATCGGCGACGTGCTGTTCGACGCGGGGATCCAAATTCCCATGTTGTTTGAGCGTGCTGGGCAACAGCGGGATGGTTCGCCGGGAGTGTGGCCGCCACACCCGTGGATGTCGATCACCCCCGCTGAGATGATCACATTGCGTCCGGGCACCAGATTGGCGCGAGGCAAGGTTGTGATTGGCGGGCTGGGCTTGGCCTATCAGTTGCTCGCGGTCGCCAAGCAGCGGTTGGTTCGCGAGATCGTGCTCGTTGAGCGCAGTCACGAACTCTGCGACCTGATCCTACCACGCGTGTTGCCGGCTATCCGCAAGAAGATCACGGTCCTCATCGGCGATGTGTTCCAGGTGTTGCCGACGCTGTCGGCTGACGTTGCGCTATTGGACACGTTCCCAACCTATGGAGACAACCGCTCAGCGACCGACGCGCTGGCGAAGAAATGCCCGCGGATCAAGAAGATGTGGGGGTGGGGTGCCTACGACGGAGATCCTATGGGTACACAGCCCGCGGGTCGACGCCCGCGCCGATGAGTCCCAGGTTGTGGTCGGGTTGTCGGGTTGTCGTGTACGGCGAATCCTCCGTACCTCCGTACCTCCGTACCTCCGGGACGCGGGAGCCGTTGAACACATCTCCACACCGGGCAAGGGTCGGACCCCCGCGACCGCAGCTTCCCGGGACACAAGACGATCTACACCCAAGTGAATGAGCTGTGCCGATCACACTCTCAGGTCTTCTCGGGTCAGGAGCGGTAGTCTTACAACCTACTTTCCGCACGTTGAGATCGTCGTACTCTCGAATATTCGACCCCCTCACTGACCGTATTCCGCGCTCGGCACGCCCAGCAAATCTAACACCGTACGCTGAATGTCGCTCAGCGGATCCCAAAA
>JAZGFE010000137.1:0-29738 GCA_036479215.1 Nannocystaceae bacterium
GACATCTCATCGTCCATTCTCAAAAAAACCACAAGTGTTTTCTTTGTAGTCTATATCGCGAAAATACTCCCTGGCGATAGTATCCCAAACGAACAAAAGGCCTCGCAATGAGGGGATCACTCAGGGCCACCCCCCGTGTAGGGGATCGTCCGGGCGCCGGACCTTCGCTGGGACGACACACTCTTGGCCGATGCAGGTCGCGGCCAGGGTCGTATACGCGCCGATGGTGGGCGGTGCGGCCACGCGCCCGCTTGACGGCACACAATGGCCCCTTTACATGCAGTCAAGGATGTCACCGATGCCTTCCGAGCCTGGGCCAGCCGCCGCCCGTCTCTGTTTCGGCGCTGGGCTCGTGCCACCCGGTCCGGTCTATTGGTTCACGGGTTTGTCGGGTGCAGGAAAGTCCACGCTCGCTAGTTTGTCCGTGGTTCGCCTGCGCGAACGGGGAGCAGCTGTTGTATATCTGGATGGGGACGTGCTTCGAGCGGTGTTTGGACACGATCTAGGGTACTCGGAAGCCGATCGCCGCATCTGCGCGGGGCGCAATGGACGGCTGTGCAACGCACTCGCTGAGCAAGGCCTCACCGTGGTCTGCGCCACGATTTCGCTCTTCCACGCCTGTCACGAATGGAACCGAGCCAACATTTCTGGCTACGTAGAGATTTTTGTCCGGGCGCCTATGGAGGTCTTGCGAGCGCGCGATCGGGGCCACCTATACGCCCGGCGTGGCGGGGGAGGGGAACTGAGAAATGTGGTGGGTATCGACATTCACGAGGAGCAACCGCGTTCGCCGAATCTGGTCGTCGACAACGACGGTTCCAAGACCCCGGCCCAACTCGTGGAAGAAATATTCGCTGCGCTCAACTTGGGGGTGGCGCCAAGATGACGCTCGCGGATAGCGATTTCGCGCGGGATCCTGACCAGGAACGCATCTCGTTTGGAAGCAAGGCGGAGACATTGGAGCGTCTGCGCGGGAAACTCGATCGCGCCCGAGTTTTGCCCCAGCATAGTTTCGTGGTCGACGCTTGGACCCGCGATCGCACCCTTGTACTCGACGCGATACGGCGGAGGAAATGGGCTGATGATACGCTGATCGTCCGAAGTTCGTGTGCGGCGGAGGACGCTGCGGAACAGTCGCTAGCAGGCCAGTATGTGTCGGTGCCGGACGTTTTTGGACGCCAGGCTCTCGAATCGGCCATCGACCGGGTGGTCGCCTCCTACGGGCCGCCGTTGGCGCTCGACGGCGTCTTGGTGCAGCCGATGTTGCGCGGTGTCGAGCGAAGCGGCGTGGCGTTTAGCGCCGACCCGGGAACCGGAGGGCCGTACTATGTGATCAACTACGATGACATCTCCGGCCACACGGACTCGGTGACATCGGGGCGCGCAGCGAAGCTCAAGACCTACTATCACTGTCGGCTGTCAAATACGCCTGCTCCCAACGGCTTACAGAACATCGTCGATTTGCTTGACGAACTTCAGGCGCGCTCCGGTTGCCGCCGGCTGGATGTCGAGTTCTGCGTGGCGGACGGCCAGCTCTATTTGCTGCAGGTGCGACGACTGACGGGGCACGTGCCTCAAGCGCCGCCCGATGACCTGCTACGTTCGGCGCTCCGTCGCCTCGAAGGGGACATTCAGCGCCGGCAGGGTTCCCAGTACGGTGTGTGCGGTCGTCGCACAGTATTTGGTGTCATGCCGGACTGGAACCCGGCGGAGGTCATCGGACTGCGCCCCCGTCCGTTGGCCCTGTCGTTGTATCGCGAGGTGGTTACGGACTCGATTTGGGCCTATCAGCGCGACAACTACGGTTATCGCAATCTTCGCAGCCACCCGTTGATGGTCAGTTTTCACGGCATCCCATATGTCGATGTCCGCGTGAGCGCCAATTCATTCATCCCCAAAGATATCGACGACCCACTCGCCAGGCGCCTGACGGATTTCTATATCGACCGTCTTATCCAATCTCCCGAGCAACACGACAAAGTTGAATTCGAGATACTATTCACGTGCTACACGCTGGACCTCCCCGAGCGCCTCGCCGCACTCGATGGGTTTGACGTCGCCGAAAAAGGTCGTCTGGCCGCGAGCCTGCGCGAGCTCACCGCGCGTATCATCCACAGCGAAGATGGGATCTGGCGGCGTGACCTGGCAAAAATTCGCAGGCTTGAGCAGAAGCTTATCGAGGTTGGGACTCATGAGATGTCGCGCGTGGCGCGCATATACTGGTTGATCGAGGACTGCAAACGCTACGGTACCCTGCCCTTTGCGGGCCTTGCTCGGGCCGGATTCATTGCTGTCCAATTGCTCGACTCTCTCGTCAGCATCGGGGTCCTGAGCGTGGATGAGCGCGCTGTCTTCTTGTCCTCTATCCGCACCGTGAGTAGCGGGATGAGTCGGGACTTTCGCGTACTCGGCCGGTCGGAGTTTCTGACGCGGTATGGTCACCTGCGACCGGGTTGTTACGACATCTTGTCCCCCCGCTACGACGAAACGCCCGATCGCTATTTCGATTGGACTCGGGACTGCGCCGCAAATGAGGCCCATTCGGGCGAATTTCGCCTGAGCCTGGAGCAATTTCGACGTGTCCAGCGGGCGCTCGTTGAACATGGTCTCAATGACGACGTCCTGGGTCTGTTCGATTTCATCAGGGGCGCAATCGAAGGTAGAGAGCACGCGAAGTTCGTATTTTCGCGCTGTATCAGCGAGTCCCTGTCCATCCTCGAACAGTTGGGGGCGGAGCATGGGCTCTCCCGAGATGATTTGAGCTATGTGGATGTACGTGTGATCCGTGAGCTCTACACCGCCAGCGACGCCCAGGGCGCGTCGCTGGCGGAGAGTATTCGGCTCGGGCGCGAGCGATACAAGCTCACACAAGCTCTCCGCTTGCCGCCGTTGATCGTGGAGCCTCGAGACGTGTGGGGATTCCACATGCTGGAAAGCTCACCGAACTACATCACCCGCGGTACGGCCTCTGGACCCGTCGTCGGCCCCGATGTGGCGCGCAAGCAGCTACAGGACGCGATCGTCATGATTCCCAGCGCGGATCCAGGTTACGACTGGATCTTCACGTGTGGCATCGCCGGGTTCGTGACCATGTACGGCGGGGTGAACTCGCATATGGCGATCCGAGCGGCGGAGTTCGGCATACCGGCGGTGATCGGTGCCGGGGAACGAAGCTTCGGTGCGTGGCGAGAGGCCTCACGGCTGCATATCGATTGTCAAAACGGGAGCGTGCGGGGGAGCGGGAGGTGAGAGCGGTCGAGCGACCTCTCATCGCGCTGACACAGCGGGTCGATGTCCGGGAGGATGGGGAGCGACGAGACGCGCTTGACCAGCGTTGGCATCGCGTGCTCGCCACTTTAGGGGCCGTCGCTCTGATCTTGCCGAACGATCCGGCACAGGCGCTGGATCTGGTCGCAACGCTGCGGCCTCGGGGGATCATCCTGACGGGGGGCAATACGCTGATGGCGTACGGCGGCGACGCACCCGAGCGTGACGCCACGGAGAGTGCCCTGCTAGATTGCGCCCGGATCGGGAGGCTGGCCGTGTTGGGGGTTTGTCGCGGCATGCAGATGATGCTTCTTCGCGACGGCGGCGAGCTACATCGTGTCGAGGGGCACGTTCAGCGGTCGATGACCATCCGTGCGGAGAACCGACGACTCCAAGTGAACAGCTACCACGACCTCGCGCTGCGTTCGGTGCCGCCAGGATGGCGGGCGTGGGCGAGCGGTCCCGGTGGTGTGATCAAGGGGGCACGACACGACGATTTGCCCTGGTCGGCGATCATGTGGCATCCAGAGCGAGAGCCACAGTTGCCGTCCCATGACGAGGGGCGCATGCGAGCGTTGTTTCAACTGCCGGGAGTGGGGCGATGCGAGGGCTGACACGGCTCGCCGGGCGCGTGTCGAGGATGGGCGAGCCGTGCGCTCAGTTGCCGGAGCGTCCCACGTGGTTCGCGGGGAATGAGGGCCTCAGTGGGCACCAGTTTGTCATGGAAGCGGCGAGTATCCCCGTCGCTTTGGCCGGTCACGGGGGCTGCCCTCCGCTGTTGCTTTCGTCGCGAGAAGGAGCTGTGTAGATGGGCGAGGGCGACACCGCGATCCGTATGGCGTGCGAGTTGCGGGCACTCGGGCCTCGCGCCCGTCGTGCCACTGCCGAGACCTGGCTGGACCGCGCCACGAACGGACAGTATGCAGGTGCAGTCGCAACTCGAATCTTCCTGGCTGTCGCCATGTGCGGTGAAGTCGAGCTGGCTCGAGTCGCTTTGCGAAAGCGACTCATCGCCGATGCTGCCCCCTCGGTCGCGGATCGTTTCTTGCTCGCTACGCTCTGCTCGTTCCATCGCGGGATTGCGGTTCGTGGCGGCCACTACCACGAGAGCCTGAGTCTGTATCGTAGCGTCGTGCGTGAAGACCCCTGCCATTTCTCAGCCCGGCTAAACGTCGCCGCGCACTGGCTCGATTCGGTGGATCCCATCGAATGTTGGGCGGACGAGGCGAGGACTTGCCTGGAACAGGCGATCGAATTGCGACCGGACGACGACAAGGCCGTGTATCACCTTGGGCGAACGTGCGAAATGGAAGGTGCGCTCGAGAGGGCAGTCGAGCTATTCTACGGGCTCGTCGACCGGCCACAGGGGCACAGTAGCGCCAGGATGCGGCTCCACCAGGCCCGTTACGACGAATTGCTGAGCCACGCGCAGCGGTCGATCGTAGAGCGGAACCTTGCCGCGCTACCGGAGATCTCCGGGCTCGATCCGGAGCGACCGGAGGCAGCTCGCGTGTCGTCGGTGTTCGAGACTCATGGCGCCTCGATCATGCGAGGCGTTCTCGATCCCGAGCGCCTGCGCGATCTAGCCAGGCGATTCACGCCGCACCTCCGATCGCTCGGTACGTCTCACGCAGGGGGCATGTGGCGCCAGTCCGACCTCGGCTTCGGCCTGGCACAGGCCGCTCGCAGCGCGCTCGAGGCCTCACCCGTCCTCAAAATCGTGGATGCGTTGGCAGCGAAGTCCCATGCGGGTTGGTCGGTCCATGACCACAGCGCCTGGTATGTTCAAGACCGACGAAGCGGCGATGGGGCGAGTCGCACGTGCGCGCACCAGGACCATCCGGTGACGTCGACCGAGTCCACGTTCATCACGGTCTGGATGCCTCTGGATGCGTGCGGGCCGAGTATTGCTCCAGGCCTGCGACTGGCCGTGGCTGGGCCCGAAGAACCCATGCTCGTCCGAGAAGAGTATCCGCGGTGCCGCGACGGCGTTGCCGCGGCTTTCCTGCGCGACTACCTCGAACGCCACTGGGTCTCTCCGAGCTTTGAGCCAGGCGATGTGCTGCTGTTCGGACCCAACGTATTTCACGAAACCACCACGTGCAATGTGCCCGGCGCCGCGAGGATGAGCCTCGACCTACGTTTCGAGGCCGGCCCATCCGCACTCGGGTTTCACCATGCGGCCGAGTGGATTTAGGTGAATCGAAGGCTGTCTAGTCGACGGCCGCAACCGAGCGCAGGCGCGCGCTCCACATGCGCGTGGTGTAGGGCACGTCAACGGCCTCGGTACCGCGTCCGAGCAGGTAGCGTCCGATCTCGGCGATGATTGCAGGCCCCTTCTCGCCTGCCTGGCGAGCCAGCGTGGCGTGAGATTTCCACGCCTCGACCACGTCTGTGACCGCCTGCCGATGAACGACGGTGCCCTCGGTGTAGTGTGGTGGCTCGAACAGGCCACTGGCGTTGATCACGTCGGTCTGGTCGGATCGACGCGTGCCGTAGTCGTAGTTCGGCACATGTTCGCCAATGATTGCCTCAATTCGGGCTTGGATCGGGTCGTCGAGATCTCGATGATTCCACAGACACGCGAATGTCCCCCCCGGTCGTAGTATCCTGCGGACTTCAAGCAGGGCCGCTTTGCGATCGGTGACGTTGAACGAGGATCCAAACGTGACGAGCTCGAACGTGCCGGCGGGTTGACCCGTGGCTTCCCCGGTCCCCTCCACCCACGCGACGCCTGGATCGGTCTGGACCTGCCCGATGGCGCGCATTGCGTCGTTCGGCTCCACCGCGGTGACGTGGAGCCCGTGCGCACCCAGCATGCGTGTAAGATGTCCGACGCCTGCTCCCACGTCGCAGGCTCGGCTTGTCGGCTGTGCGTCCTCTACCAGCCGCTGGATCACCGACTCGGAGTAGTTTGGACGTTTAACATATGCACGCGCAAGATGAGTGTAGTCCCATGCTGTCTGCATTTTGTGGCTCCGATTCTCCGTGTCCGCTCTTCTTGCCGAATGGGCAACTCACTACCGGCGATACATCCTGGCCGCGACCGATGTGGCGCGGTGCGTGGGCGCTGGCGCACCGCGTAGCCAAACTCGCGCGCGCGCAGTGTTCGGGCCAGGGACCCTCTCGCCCCGAGGGTTGGGAATCGCACCGTCGGGGTCGGCGAGCTGTGCCCCAGTTTCTACCGGTACGCGGCTGTGGCCCGGTAGGGGTCGCTGCGCGGCCGTGCCCGGGTCGGCGGACCGCTGAAGCGAGCGCAACCGTGCGTTTACTCCGCGATGCCCCGACCTTAGTTTGAGACGAGGACGCTGACGACGGCGGCGACGATCCGGCACTTCAGCCGCACTTCGCCGCATCTTTCGCTATCGGGGGCGTTTGTCTGGAGTCTCGCCGCCCACGGCCGGTACGTGCGTGCTCTCGGAATCACCGGAGACTGGATATGGAGCGCAGTGAGTTCAAGGCGATAACGAAAGGCTCCTATCAAGACAGCGCCGAGTTCTTCGACCTGTACGAGGCGCATCTTCGTTCGCTGAACCCGACGCTCATCATCGAGATCGGCGTCGCTACGGGCGGTACAAGTCGACTGTTCTTGGATCTGGTCGGCGCGGAGGGGCACGTGGTCGGCTTGGACATTGTGGACGACAGCATCGCCGCGGATGTCCTCAACGACCCGCGCTTCTCCTTTGTGCGCGGAGACTCACGAAGCGATGAAGTGTACCGACAAGTCGCCGAGCTGGGAGAGGGGGCCGATCTCTTGCTCATCGACGGGCTGCATACACCTGAAGGCGTGCGCAGCGATACGGCGACGTATCTGCCTCTCGTCCGCGACGGGGGCCTGGTACTATGGCATGACATCCGTCTAGAAAGTCCACAGGGCATAAAACAGATCTGGTATCATGGGCTGAAGTCTCGTCACTTCGGCGCACTCGATCACTTTCGAGTGCCATACAATACTGGATTTGGTTTGTGGTACAAAACTGAGGAGACGCCGGGGACGGTCCTCGCGGCGGCGGAACAGGCGTTGTGGGAGGGCGATCCAAACCTGGCCCTCGTTCATGCCCAGCGGTTGCTCGATCACGACCCGGAGCATGCCGCCGGTCGGTTCCTTCACGGGCTCGCGGCTCGGGCGACGGGCGACCGCAGGACCGCGAGGCGCTCGTTCGCCCACGCCAAGGCTGTGAGCACGGCGGACCCAGAGGTCGCCAGCGGGCTACTGGAACTGGCGCAGGCGCACGGGGAGGTGGAGTGGCCGACACTGCGGGCACCGACGCTCTCCGAACTGCGTCCTGCAGCACTGCGTGACCTCGCTGAGGCGTATGAGTCGGATGGACTACTCGAGTGTGCGCAAGCGTGTCACAGCAAACTCGCGGAGACCGTTCCGAAGGCCCTCCTCGATGTTGTGCGCTTGCTTCACGATCGAAACCTATCGCAACGTGACACAACGGAGGTATTGCTACAGTTGTTGGCGCGCACGGGGAGCGAGGGCCAGACAGCGTTGCGCCGAGAGGCGCTGGAGCAAGTACTCGGTACCGCCGACTTCATCGTGAGGCTGCAGCATTTCGGTCAGGCCGGCGAATTTATGAGCCACGCGCTCTCGCTGGCTCCCGAATTTGCGCCCGACGTCGCCGCGTTCCTGCTGAGGGCGCTTAAATCAGTAGCCGTGCATTTCAATGGTGACGTGTCAAGGGTGCTTCCCCTGTACAAAGATGTATTTGTGTGTGCGCTCAATATGGCGCAGGAAGAACAGTACGATGGCCTGCGAATGCTCGGCGATCCGTTCGTCGACACGTTGCGTCGCTGCGCGCAACCGATCGTCGCCGATCAGGTCCTGCGCGAGCTCGAAGCGCGGCGCGGTGTGTCGATGTCGAAAAACGGGTGACCGTGCAGAGTTCGACCCCGCTACGGCACAGCGGACAAGGGGGTGGCGTAGCGGGGTCGAACCTAGTCCAGGTGGTGTAGGTCGTCGAGGATCTGGCGGGTCCGGTGCGTCCAGGTATGTTTTGCGCGAATCTCAGCAGCGGCGGCTCGCCGTATCCGCTGCGCTCGGTCACGATCCCTCGAATACAGATCTACTTTGTCCCGGAAGTCCACCACAGAAAACGGCACGTAGTGCTCACCAGCCTCGAAAATGCTCCCGATACCCCCATGGTAGCGGTCGTACCCCGTGGCCCGGAAGAACAGGAGCCCACCGGTGGACAGGATGTCCATGGATCGAAAGTGTATGCCGACACCTTCGTGGACGTTGACCACAGAACGGCGGTACACTCCGTGCATCTTCACCGGCGTATCCAACCATCCACGGTAGTACGCTGCGTATTGTGGCCACAACATCCAGTTCTCGGATCCATAGATATCGGTAGTGGCCGTACCGTCGACCAATAAATCCCCAAGTTCGCGACGGTTGGCATAGCGTACCATGCGCCCGTCGATATCGTAGGCGAGACGCTCGTCGACGAGCAAAGGCACTCCCGCCTTCTCCATGCATATTTGAGACGCCAACTTGAGCACGTGGCTCTTTCCTGTTCTCCCCAAGCGATTCTTCGCGCGTTCTTCGTGGCGCATCTCACGTATGCTCAGAAGTCGCTCCGTCAGTGGCTCGACCAGGTCGCGCAACGTGATCGGTGCTCGTCCGCCGGTGACGTTACGCCCGAGCTCGGTGGAGGACCAAGGGCGAGGAATATGTCCAACAAAACTCACGGTGGTCTCGGGCGAGTGTGCCGCCTCCGGGTAATCGGTGGGGCAGCTCCCTGGCCCCATCCAGCGACAGAAGCTGGAATGGGGATATGAGCGTTCAGAGCCCAATATGAGGAAATAGGTGATGGCGCTCCCTTCGTAGTAGCCCATGCCGCGGCCCTGCATGTCGACAACCCAGACTACGTGGCGAACACCGGCAGGTAGGTTTTGGACTTCGCAGCCGGGTCGATTCATTTCGAATACAACGTCTGGGCGGTGCAGTCGACACCAGTCGCACAATTCCTCTGCGGGCAACAGGCCGAGATGACCCATGACTTCCACGCCGCACGTTTCGAAGCCGAGCGTCATCTGGCGGAGAACGCCGGCGTAGAAGCTGTTGCGTCGAGGAAAAAACAGTGACACACGTCGGACCGTCATCTGATTCCTGCGGATGGGCGACTTGTTGGTGTCCACTCCGCTAGCTGAGAACCTACGCGGCAGTGGAATCGCCCCGTCCTATGCCGCCGGGACCAGTCGGCGGACGATACGACGTGTGGGGCTGAGGTCGGCCACGAATTTGCGTAGGAAGAGTCGTCGCAACAGTACGTATTCAATCATCGCATCGCCACATACCTTTGCCAGAGGGCGACCGCGTTGTCGAGATTTCTCCATTTGACGACGCTCCAGGCGGAACGGCATCCAGAGCAGGAACAACAATGTAAATCTGCCCAGGGCAGTCGTTTGCCAGCGACTCGGGCTGTAGCCCCATTGTCGTGCGAGCGTTGCCATGAGCAGGCGAATCCGAAGCTCGTCGAGGCGGCTGAAGTGCGTGGTGTACTTGCGTTTGAGTGGCGAGGGGTCGAACCCGACGATCCGCTCACCGTTCGCGGACACATGCGTGTATGGTCCTCCCAGAACCGTACTGCTCATCAGGCAGTCATCCCAGGCGATGTGGAGGTGCTCGGCCGCGGATCGTAGGGTAGGTTCGGCGTGATACTTCAGGTCCTCGAGACGGATGCCGGCGCTGGACTCCGCGCGGTGGGCCTCAATATACTCGTTGAGCAGATCCACACCGAAGCTGTGCTTGGAACCGACGTGGGCGGGGTCGTGAAGCGGGTTTTCGACGGAGGACTGATGGTGAGAGGCGAGCGTTTGAAACGGGCTACGGATGCAAAAGACGGTGCGAACGTTGTCGAAGGCATCGTGAATGAATTTTTCGCGGGTTGGAAGTCGGTGGTGTGCGTGAAATAGCGCGGCGACGCGACCGTTGGTAAATGGACGATCTTGAGCGATCATGTACGCGAGGCAAAGGGCCGTCATGTATTGTGCTCCGGTCATCTGCTGCGGAGCTCCCCAGCGCCGAGTCCGGAAGATATACTGCATTGCGGATAGGTAGCGCATCCGACCGAGTTTGGTCTCGCGGCGGCAGGTTTCGGGAGCGACGGCCGGCCCGGCTTGGCGGTCGAGGAACATCCCGTCCAGATTCGCTATGCCATGAAACGGCATGGCTATCATGGCTATCATGGCCTCGGGCGACGACCGGGCGCCGTTCTTCCAGAAGTAACCGATATGTTCGAACCCCTCCATAGGCCCAATGATGTCTGGATGACCATCCAGAAGCGTGTTGAAGAAGGCGGATCCACCCCTACCGTAGAAGTAAACAGCGATCGCGTGCGTGGCGTCTACCTTGTCGATCGACGCGTCACCTTGCCACATCGGAATCTGCAGCGCCGGGAAGATGTGGCGCTCATAGACCGCGGGCATCTCTGCGTTGCGGTAGGCTCGATGCAGCGACTGGCACAATCGATGTGCCACCATCAGCTCACTGCGCGACTCCAGAGCGCAACGATACGAGTCGATAGCTTCGGTAAAGTCACCGCAGCGCTCGCTCTCCATGCCTGCGAGGATCGAGCGACCCACCGCACATTGGCTGTGGCGCAGGTCAGTTTGGAAGTGTTCGCTCAGCTCTTCGAGAGGCCTAGTTCTCGACAGAGCCAGCACCCAATCGGCGAACAGCTGGGGTTTGTCCAACGAGACACCGATTTCCAGCAGCTGTTGCGCTTGCTGCTGCTCGCCGAGTACGACGAGTTTGCGCGCCAGATCGCGGTACGCGCCAAGTGCCGTTGCGACGCTATCGAGGGCGAGTCGCTGCGGGTCATCGATGTCGATGGCCGGGCACCGTTCGAGAACGATGGAGGATGCGGAGGCGTCGGGGGCAGGGTGGGGGGCGCTATGGAGATCGCGTGCCAGCGACATGTGTTCCGTTTGTGGTGGCGAGGGACAGGGGTCCATGTGCGGTGTCGCGCTAGCCGCGGGGTGTCCCCCTCCTCGCAAGGACATCGGGTCGGCTGACTTGCTCACGAACGCGCGCTCCGTATGAATGCAATCAACGTATCGAGATGGACCTCGAGATGAAAATCATCTTGCGCCTTGTGCACGGCACGGCACATGCTCGGGTAGTCGCACCCACGAAGGGCGGGAGCGAGGCCGGAGATAGCGTCATCCGTGAGAACGAGCCCGATACCATGAGAGGTGACGAATTCGGCCATTCGGAACAGTTTCGCACTGACTAAGACGGGTAGACCGGCCGCGATGTACACGAATAGTTTGCTCGCGATTGCACATTCCAAGTGGCCTTCGCCGACGCATAGACTACTCGGAAACGGATAGAGCAGGATTCCAAAATCGTAAGACAGATGGAGATCCGCGATGAGGCGATCGACGGGTCGGTTTTCGTGAAAGTGGAAATTTGGGATCTGGGAGCTCAAGCGCTCGTAGTCGCCATGAAACTGTTGCGGAGCATGACCCGGCGGTGTTGCTGACGCGAAGGCCGTGAGATCGAGATCCTGCCGGGTGATCCGTCGGATCATGTCGTGGTATTGGAGGTCTCCAAAAATACGGCAGGAAGCTTGTTTGCCCTTGAGCTGACCTGCGTGAACCAAACGTATCGGTACGTCGTGGTGGAGGCGACGATCGGGGTCGACGGGCCTCATCCAACTCCGGGGCGGACAGGGAAGAAAGGAGCGTGCGGGGGCGCTCGCATCCGCCAGGAGAGCATCCATGGCCGGGCCCTCATCTTTGTACAGAAATCCCGCCGCCCGGTGACGGATGTGGCGTTCGCAAGCCCGCATCAGTACAATTTCGTCCCGTGTGAAGACGCCGTCCTCGGCGAATACCTCCTCGTAGCGGGTATCAATGAACAGGTCCATCCAGTCCCATAGCTCATGCACGATCTCGAGTGAGGGTACCGCGGCGCCGAGCAGCGGCATGAGGAATGTCCACCTTCCGTGGGCTTGGAGGTACACCCGCAACGGGCGTGCATCGTCGCGAGCGGCGAGGTGTCGGACGATGTCGATGAGTGCGGCGAGTGAGCCTTGGCAAGCGTAGACGCTGTCGTACACGCCCTCAGGCGGTGCGGTGTGCAGATAGACACCCGACGTGAGGACTTGGCGCTGGCGTAGGCCGTGCGCCAAGTACTGCAGGCTGGGGAAATTACCGTGATGCAAGGCGATGAATATGATCCGATCTTGGTGTGCAGCGGGAATTCGTGGCTCTTCCAGAGGTGCGATGGGGGCCTGGGAAACAACTCTTGTGGGGGGGGGATGCCAACAGCTCGCCAGACGGCGGCGTAGGAAGGCCAGCCCCTCGGCGTCGAGGCCGAGAGAGGCGGCCATTGTGCTGGCGAGTGTGCGCAGCTCCGTATCCGTATCCGCGGCGGGTGGTGGTGGAGTTACGCGGCCCACGGCGTGCGAGTGCGCGCGCTGAGCCGACGGCTGAGCTCCACCAGCATGGTCTGGGCGCGTGTCTTGTAGGTGTGGTCCCGGAGAACACGAGCGTGGCCGGCGTGAATGAACGATTGTCGCCAAGCTTCGTCCGTCAGTGCACGCCGGATCTTTGCCAACATGTCCTCCAACGATGAGAACAGACACAGTTCGGTGTCCAGGTCGAAGTACTGGCCCACCCAATCGTCGCTCGTTTCACTGCAATAGCCGCCGTCACTCCGAGCGAGCACGAACCCCTTTGCGCACATGGCTTCCAGTACACGGGGGTGCATGTTGCAGTTCTGATTGACGTGTAGGATCACCTTGTGCGTGTGGTACATCGCGCGTAGGTCCTCCCCGGGGGTGAGGATGCCGCGGGCGTGGGATCGATAGCGAGCCCGCTCGCCCCATCCCCGACCGTAGAGGGCGAGGGGTATGCCGGCACGCAGAATCTCATCGGCGATCTGGGTGCGGTCCGCGACTCGTGTCAGCAGCAGCGCTTGGTAGTAGAACTCTCTGTCGTGGATCTTGGGGACGGATAGGCCGAACTCGGCGACGGCCTCGTCGACGACGCGTCGTACCGCCTCGCGTCCGCGCGGTACCTGGGGCATGGACGTGTAGCGTTCAACGAGGAACTCGCTGAATCCGGGCGAGAAATCGAAATCTACCGGTACATCGAGGTGCGTAGCGAAGGCGACCACATTTTCGAGCGGGAGTTCGTTACCTTCGCTGTTGTAGCGTTCCGGGTTCGCGGCGAAGGGGAGGCACGTTGTGTGTTTGTAGCCCAGCTTGGTGTATCCGCGACAAAGCGCGTGGCTCCACGGGAAGGCCAGATCGTAGGGCCCGAGCTCGGCGATGGTTTCGGGTGCGCTCAGGCTCGGAAGCTCATCGAGTATGAGTGTCAGGCAGGGGAGGGAAGGGGGCAATACGCGAGGGACCTGAGCGCGTAGGTGGTCCGCCATGATGAGGAAGTCGGGGCGAGTCTCGGCCACGGACACCGCGATAAGGTTGCCGACATAGTCTCTGGCGTCGCGTTCGAGGAGGAGTTCACATTCGTGGCCGAGATCGCGGAACGCGTCGAGGAGGTCGGTCATCAAATACTGTAGGACGCTGGTTCGGATCGAACACAGCGCCCAGATCTTGAGTGGCTCGCCCCGGCGCAGTTTCTCGAGGGTCGCGTCGGCGCGGGCCAGGGTGTGGTAGCTCATGATCCGGTCGATCGCGGCGAGGGAGGCCCGAAGGCGGTCCTGCGCTACGCCTTCGAAGCCCGCGGCCAGTGTGGGTGTGAGGCCGAGCTTGACGCCGGGTAAGCAGCGGGAGCGGTCTTCGGCGAACACGGAAAGGAGGCGCTTCTCCGCTCCCTTCCCCCAGTGAAGGTCCACGCGTGCGGTGACCAGCAGCTTTCGGAAGTCGCAAATTTCGACGAAGCGTCGCAGCATGCCGAGGTCCTCCTGCACGACGTAGACCGCTTGACGCCAGTTGGGTGCCCCCCACTCCACGGGATTGCGCAGTACGTTGAGTAGGAGGTCCACCGATGTGGCGTGTCCGATGCACGTGTGTGCGAAGACCAGGTTGTTCAAGCGGCCTACGGCCGTGTGGAGGACGCGGGGTTGGCGGGGGAAGTTGAGCGCTTCGATGTTGTGGTCTTGGACACGCAGCAGCAGGGGGTAGTCGGCGTACTTGACTCGTTCGTCGGGAAGCTCGCCTCCGAGGATCCAGGGCCGGTCGCGCAGCCACGCGACGCAGAGATCCGCCGGGACAGCCGCTGCCAGGGCGCCGCCAAGCCCGGGGTATTCGGACGCGATGTGCTCGATGTTTGCCTGCGCGAGCTTGGTCGCCTCTTCGTGCTGGTGTGCCAATGCGTCGGTCAGCTCACGTTGGACGATCTCGTGTTCCTCTGGATCCAAGGCGGCCTCGTCTAGCCAGCGGAGGGCCTGTTGTGGGCACTCGAGCTCCTGCCAAGTGGACGCGATAACGCGGGCAAGTGTGGGGCTAGACCGCGCGCGGAACAGCAATAGGAAGCACTGCAGCGCGTGTAGATACTCGCGCTGTTCGTAGAGCGCGTTGGCCCAAGACTGCAACTGTCGGCGGTTGGCCTCGCGTTGGAGGGAGCCGGCTCGCTCCACTGCGGCGACGAACAGCGACCCGAATCCGTACAACAAGTCCTCCAGTCCATCGACCACAGGTGACCTCTCGTGCGCGCGATCGGGAGGCCAGACCACGAGTACGCAGCATCGGAGGGCTTGGTCTCGTTGGACGAATAGCTGCGATACTTCGGCGTACACCCGGCGCGGCGTGTCGGCGGTGGGGAGGCTTGTGTCGGTGAGGATCCAGCAATCTCTGGGCGTCAGCGCGCCGGAGAGCGTCGGGGGGTCGCGGGGAGTGCATGCGAGAAACGACGCGTCCGGCTCGCAAAGTACTGCGGTTCGCAAGCCGGGGAATGCTTCGCTGAGTTGTTCGAGCTGGCGGGACTGCGAGAGCCCCACGCACACAACGGCGGTGACCTCCGGGGGGGTCAGGCCACGGTACCGCGCGCATGCCCGTGTCTCTTCGGCGAACTTCGTGGATGCCGTCGCGTCGTCGCGCGGGGGCGGTCGGACGGTTGCGTGGTCGGGTGGCGTGGTGCCGTTCTCGTGGGCGGAGGCATGGGGGGAGCTGTAGATCGAGTCGTGCAGCGAGATCATCGTGTGTGCGCCCGGCGACAGATCGTCCGCCCGGATCCGCATGTAGACCCGAGCGGGATCAGGCCACAGCTCCAATACGGGCCATCCTCGCGCCGATGTTGCGAGGGTGGTCAAGATGGGCCGCGCAGAATCTTCGACTGGCGCTCAGTCCGTCGATAGCACGCGACCGTCGTCGTTGAGGGTCTTCCAAAAGCGCGGCCAACTGGGGATTTCCACGAGCGAGGGCAACACCTCGTCGAAATTGTGTGGATAGGTGCGTTTCAGAAACGCCTGCACGGCGCCTACGTGTCGTGCCTCGACGAAGTGGGCCTCAAAGCGGGGATACTCGTAGCGAAATTTCTTGCTAGCTGTGGTCATCGTTGTCGTCGCTCGCCACCGCGCCGCGCTGTGTCCATAGAACCTCATCGTGGCCGCAGATGGTGGCGCTTGAACGACTGAGCACAAAGAAGAAGTCGCTGAGACGGTTGAGGTACCCGATGACCTCGGGTCGGACGAGGTTGTCCTCCGCGAGGGCGACGGCATGCCGCTCGGCCCGCCGACAAACCGTGCGCGCTACATGTGCGGCGGCGGCCGTAGGGCCGCCGCCGGGTAGAATGAAACTACGCAGACTCGGCAACGGGGCGTTGAGCCGATCGATGTCCTTTTCGAGGCCGCGCACGTGTCGGGCTTCGATGAGGATGCGTGCGCCGTCGGAGGCGGCACGGGGGGTGGCCAACTCGGAGCCGAGGTCGAAGAGCTCTTGTTGGATCCTGGCGAGGATGTTGTCGATGTCACTGCGGTAGCGTGGGTGGTCTCCCATGCTGCCGTCGCGTGACAGCTCAAGGCGGACCATACCCAAGACGGCGTTGAGTTCGTCCACCTCGCCGTAGCTCGCCACGCGGATGTGATTTTTCCGCACGAACACACCGTCGGCGAGCATCGTTTTGCCGCCGTCGCCGGCCTTGGTATAGACTTTGCTGATGAAGACCATGTGCGCTCGATACTGAGGTGTGGATGAGTTGTGCGGGCGAGTTCGGCTAGCGAACTTGTGTCGTACCGATGGGCATGCCCGCGGCGGGGTCGGCACGCGCCAGCACACCTACGGTTGCCGCTTCGTGATCGGTGGCGCGAAGTGCCTCGACGGCGGCCTCGCTGTGCTCCGCGTCGAGGCAGAGTAGGAGGCCGCCGCTGGTTTGGGCGTCGGCAAGCAGGAGCGCGAGTGTCTCGCTGACGTGGTCGGGGACGCGGAGCGATGGGTCGAGGAAGCGCTTATTTGCACGGCTGCCCCCGGGGATCTGCCCTGCCTCGGCGTGTGCCAAAGCGCCGGGTAGAAGCGGCACCCGATCCACGTCGATGAAGGCGCACAGGTCGCTGCCCAGCAGTATGTTGCGAAGATGCCCGAGGAGACCGAAGCCCGTGACATCGGTGCACGAGGAGGCACCGTGTCGCAGGCCGATCGCTAGGGCCTCGGCGTTGAGTCGACGCATGCTTCGCACGGCGGCGTCGTGTTCCGCTGCAGAGGCGACGCCCTTTTTGATCGCGCTGCCGAGGACACCCGTACCCAATGCCTTGGTGAGCACGAGGTGCTGTCCGGCGCGTGCACCCCGGTTGGAAAGCACACGGTCTGGCGGCACCTCTCCGGTCACCGCCAGGCCGAACTTCACCTCTTGATCGCGCACCGTATGGCCGCCGACGACGGGCACGCCCGCTTCGCGGCAGGTTTCGGCCGCGCCTCGCATGATGGCGCTGAGGATCTCGAGTGGCAGCTTGTCGTCGGGGAAGAACACCAGATTGAGGGCGTAGAGGGGCGTTCCGCCCATGGCGTAGACATCCGACAAAGCGTTGCACGCCGCGATCGCCCCGAATGCTTCGGGCTCGTCCACCAGGGGTGCGATGACATCGGTGGTGAGTACGAGCGCGCGGGAGTCGTCGCCCGGAAGGCGGACCACGGCGGCGTCGTCGGAGAACTCCGATCCGACCATGACACCTTGGGCTTCATTTTGGGGCGCGACGCCCTTGAGGACCTGGACCAGGTCACCGAGCCGTAGCTTGGCAGCTCACCCACCGCCGGTGGCCCACTGGGTGAGCCGTACACGTTCCAAAGTGTCACTCATCGCCGCACGATAGCAGTGCGCGTCGTCTTGCAATGTGCGGTCAGCGCAATTGTGGTGGAGAAGCGCTCGGGTTGTGGGACACCGGATAGGCAGGTGCGTGCGGTGTGCCGCGCGAAGCGATGGGCGACAGATTGCTGTGAATCCGCCGTGACGACGGACACCGGGAAGACAAAGAGGCGCGTTCGAAATTTGTTGGAGGCACAGTCGCAACGGCGGGGACAAGAGCACGGCGGAATGGCCAGAGCGGGCAGCAGAAGGCTCCACGGGGGGTGGACCTCCGCGGTTCGAAGGTGCGAACGCCGGGGTGGTCGGGCGTCGCGCCCGCTGCGGACGGTCTGCGAACCGACGGCGGACATGTGCCGCGGACCGCCTTCAGCGGCGATAGAGACAGCGTGACCGGGGTGCATGCTCGAGCTCATGTTCGATTTGGGCCGCGGGCAAAACCATGTAAGATGCCGAATCGCGCGTCCGCAACCTCGCAGCGCGTCCACACTGCTTGGTCACACTATGGAAGCTGAATCTTGGGTTCAACAATCTGTCGAGCGTCTCGAGGCATTGGAGGCCGAACGCAGCGAGCTGGAGTCTCGCTGGGAAGGTGATATTTCGCCCAGCGAGATGCAGGTGGTCGCCAGACGTCTCGAGGCGTTGGAGAGCGAGATGTCGTCGCTCTACTCCCGACTCGAAGCGGAGGCCGGGCGCCGTGAAGGAGATGAAGGGGATGGCGGAGATGAAGGGGAGGAAGCGGGCGTAGCGGATCCGGCGCGCGGCGACGGTGGAGAGAGTGTCGACGGCGTACCCGGGGTCACCCCTGTGTCGCCTGTCGCGGCGGAGCAAGGCGACGAACGAGAGGATTTCGACGATGTGTCCACGGGGGTACACAGCGCGGTCGGTTTGGAACTCGGCGGAGAAGGACAGCCGTCGGATGCGGTCTCCACGGGGAGCGGACGCGCGCAGCGAGACGCGGCGCGTTCGGTCGCACCCGGTGTCGCGGTGGAGTCGGGACGGACGGCGATGGGAACCGCCGCGGAACCACAAATTTCGAGCGAGGCGAAGGCACGTACGCTGCTCGGCGTGCCGTCGCTGCTCATCGAAGCGCCGCGACCGGTCTTGCCCGACACCATGTCTTTGGCCATGCCGTCGTCTCTGCGACGCGTTTCGGGCGCCTCTGCGACATCCGTGGGCGCGCCGGGGCGCGCGGCTGTCGTGCCCCGCGCTCCGCCCGTACCTGGCGTGGCATCCACCCTGCGTCTGGGCCACCCCGGCAGCAATGGCGCCGGCGCACGGGTGAAGGCCCAGACGCCGGTGAGGGGCAGCAACGGGGGTCGATCGTCGCCTTCGATCACCCAGGCTCGCGTGAAGGGCTCGGGCTCCCTCGACGCGCTTCGGTCGAAGATCAAGCTTGGGCGGCGGCACCCGGGCTCCTTGGGATTGAACCCTTTGCGCACGACGAAGGCCGCGGTAGCCGCTGTGGCAGGGCGACTCGATCCGGCTGTCCAGTCCAAGGTGGAGCTCGGCGCTCCAGACGTCGGCCGCGCCGAAGTGGGTGGTCTCCGCCCGGTTCACGAGGACGAGGAGGCCAGGGTGGCCCCGCCCACGCTCGTTGAGCCGCCTTCGGCCGTTCCGATTCCGGTTCCGGTTCCGGTTCCGGTTCCGGTTGTCGCGGCGGAGGTGGGCGTGCCGCAGGAAGTGGGCGTGCCGGAGGCGGTGGGCGCGCCGGAGGCGGTGGGTTTCGATCCGAGTGAGAGCGTCGTGCTTCTGAGCCAGGAGGCAGAAAAGGCGCTACGTCGCGCGGAGGACTTGCGTGAAGCGTCGGCCGAGATTCAAAGCCGCGCGCGCCAAGCGGCGGCGGAGAGCGAGGCCGCATCGCTACAGGTCCGAGCAGCCGAGGAAGCGGCCGCACGCGCCCAGCGGCTTCAGGAAGAGGCTGAGGTGGCGGCGGCTGAGGCGGCGGCGGAGGCTGTCCGAGAGGCCGAGGCGGCATCTGAAGCGAGACGCTTGGCCGACGAGCGGGCCGCCACGCGAGCCGCGGTCGACTCGGCGGAACGCAACGTAGACGCGTTGCGGAGCGAAACGGACGCGGAGGCGTCGAGTCTGGCGGCCGCCACAGCGGCCGCCAACGATGACGCGGTGGGAGCGGTCACGGAAGCCGAGCAGGTTCGTGCGGATGCTACCGCCTCGCAGGAGGAGGCAGCCGCCACGCGCCAGATCGCGGAGGAGGCGGTCGCGGAGGCCGGGCACCTTGAGGAAGCGGCGAGCGCTGCCGATGCGCGCGCCGAGGCAGGATGCCGAGAAGCCGATGAGAAGCGCGAGGAGGCGGAGCGCCTGGAGTCCGCGGCGATCGATCTGCGTGCGGAAGCCGAGAGCAAACTGGCCGGGGCCCGAGAGAAGCGCGGCGTGGCGGACGATCGGCTCGAGGAAGCCGAAGCGCGTGCGGCCGCGGCCCGTCAGAAAGACGCGGCTGCAGAACAGTGTGCGGGCCTCGCGGAGCGCGCGGTCGTGGCAGCAGAGCGGGCGGCCGGGGAGGAGCAAACCCGCTCCGATGCGAGCGAGGCCCGGTTGCGCTTGGCGGAGCAGGAGCTCGTGGATCTGCGGGAGGGCACGCCGAGCCGTCCCAACCGCTACGCGACGGTGACGCACCCTATCGTGGAGGAAGCGGATGGAGCATCGCAGGGGGAGTGGGACGCTGAGCTGGGGAGGGAGCCAGAAGGGCGGGCGGTGGCGAGCGCGATAGCCGGCGACCTATCGAGTCCCGGACACGATACCGTCGAGCCCGGGGCGCCCGCCCCTTTTGGGTCGCCTGCCGAACTCGCTGTGGCGACGACCGCCGCGCTTCCCCAGTTCGTAGGTCCCGTAGCCGGAGGGGTCGCCAACACGAAGTCGGTGATGCGTGCCAACGAGCCAGCGCTTGAGTTTGCCGCCGGCCTGACCGACGAAGTTCCTTCGGCCGGCGCAAAACGAAGGCGTTGGATGGTGGGAGGCGTTCTGCTCGCGGCAGCCGTCGGGATTGCGGGCTTCGTGATGTCCAGCGGTGGGAACCAAGCCAGCCCAGCCGGGGTGGCCGCGGCCGGCGTGGGGGTGGCGAGCGAGGGTGCATCGAAGACTGGGAAGCCGGGAGCTGCGGGGAAGAAGAGCCACGCGGAAGGGGCAAAAACCCAGGCCGATCGTGCGGCGGAACCTTCAGACCACGGCACCGGGTCGGCGGGTGCCCGTTCCAAATCATCCGACAAAAAGAAGCACCGGTCTGCGAAGAAGAAGCGGGATCGCAACAAGAAGTCGAGACGCTCGAAGAAGTCGAAGAAGTCGAAGAAGTCGAGACGCTCGAAGAAGTCGAAGAAGTCGAAGAAGTCGAAGAAGTCGAAGAAGAACAAGTAGACATAGAAACAGAACAAGTGGCCGAGATCGCGCGGCAGTCGCTCTTCTACGCTGCCTTGATCATGCGGTTGCGGCCCGCGACTTTCGCAGCGTACATCGCTTGATCGGCTCGTTCGACGAGGGAGTCGGTGGATTCACCGCGGCGACGGATCGCCAACCCCACCGACGCGCTTACGTGGATGCGATCGCCGTCCGTGCCGTACGCCTCCATCGCTTCAATTCTGGCGCGCACGTCCTCTGCGATGACCTCGGCCGCCGGTTCGTCGACGTTGCTGAGCGCGATCACGAACTTTTCGCCCCCCCAGCGGCCCACGCAATCGTGCTCCCTGCAGCCTAGGGCGAGCACCGTGCCGATCTCGGTGAGCACGGCATCACCGCTGGCGTGGCCTCGTTCGTCGTTGATCAGTTTGAAGTGGTCGATGTCCAACAGGGCGAGAGCTGTGACCTCCGGCCCGCCGCTGTGGTCCTCCATCTTGGGAGCGATCGCGCGGGCGAAGGCGCGGCGGTTCATGATGCCCGTCAGCGCGTCGAAGCTGGCCAATCGCTGCGACTCTTCCACAAGGGTTGAAATACGAATCGGGCCTCCGAGCTCCTCGGCGAGGAGCTCAACGAGGGCCCTCTCCTCGTTACTGGGTTTGAGAGGCGCCAGCGCGATACGGCCGATTACGTGCTCCCCTAGCATGATCGGACACACGTACACGGTGTCGTCTGTGGCCTCGCTCGCGTGGGCGTCTTCGTCCTCCAAGACGATGGCCTGGTGGGTTTCGCATCCGAGTTTATCTAGTGCCTCGGCCGCGGCGAGGTTACTCGTTTTGGGGTTTGCGTGTACTCCGACGCGGCAGCCCGCCGAGACATAGACCGCCAACCACCGGTACTGGCAGACCTGCGAGACGAACTGCGAAAATAGGTCAAATAGACGACCGAAGCTTTCACAGGTCCCCAGAGCTCGTACTTCAGCCGCGAGCACGGACTCGTATAGCTTCTGGTCGAGCTGCTTGGCGATCCGTCCGCGTATGTCCTCCACTTCGGCGTCGAGGTGCGTGAAGAAGCCGTCGTCCTCGGGAGCCGCGGCGATGGCTCGACTCAGTGAACGTACCAGCTCACCGATTCGACCGTGGGGGACGTACGCTGCGGCGCCGGCTCGCTCGGCCCAGAAGCGGTTGCGCGGCACGTCGCCGTCTCCGCGCAGTATGATCGGGACGTGGCTTGTGGCGGCCTCCGAGCGCAAGAGGCGACACAGTTGGACGCCGGAGATGCCAGCCATCCACAAGTCGGCGATCACGGCCTTGGGCGGCGCGGCCAGGCACATGGTCACGGCCCGCTCGGTGTCTCCGAGGGCATCGACGTGGTACCCCTGGGCCGCGAGGCGACCGGCGAGGGTCGCGCGCAGCGGAGCGTTTTGCTCCACGAGGATCAGCCGAGGCTTGGTCTCGAGCACAGAGACCACAGTGGCCGCAGCTGTGTGTTCCTTTAGCGAGGCGAGGCCCGCCGCACTGACGATCCGACCGGTTGCGACCGGTTGTGACCGGTTGCGACCGGCTGCGACCGACCCCGACCTGGTTCGACATCCGTTGCGACCAGGTCGAACCAGATGTCGCGTGGCCCGGTGGCGTGCCGTGTGTTACCCCTGGCTGCTGCAGGATCCGTGATGAGGCAGGACACCGGTGATCAAGTTCGTACCGAAAGGTGCCGCGCAACCCCGAATCCCGACCCTATCGGCCGCGCGTTGGCGGTGTTGGCAGGGGAGCAGCAGGCGAACGGCGCGTGGCACTCGGACTACAGCGGGCCGATGTTCCTCGCGCCGTTGTACCAGAGCACTTTGTACGTTGTCGGCCAGTTGCCGGACGCTGCGCTCCGCACCGAGATGGTCGACTACTACAAACGTCATCAAAACAGCGACGGTGGGTTCGGCTTGCACGAGGATGGTTCGAGCTGCGTGTTTACCTCGGTGGTGGGCTACGTCGCCATGCGGTTGCTGGGAGAAGAGCCCGGCGCCGAGCAAATGTTGCGTTTGAGGGACTATTTTCGACCTCGAGGCGGTGCGCTGTCGTGTGCCGCGTGGGGCAAGTTCTTGCTGGCAATTCTCAACCTCTACGAATACGAAGGCCTGGCCCCCACTCCTCCCGAGCTGTGGCTTTTGCCCACGAGACTCCCCTTTCATCCCTCGCGACTGTGGTGCCATTGCCGGATGGTGTATCTGCCGATGGCCTACCTCTACGGACGGCGAGCCAAGATTCCGGCGGACGAACTGATCGAGGAAATTCGCACCGAGATCTACGACGAGCCCTATGCGAGCATCGATTGGGGTCGCGCGCGGACGCGGGTGGCATCGTCGGACGTCTACACACCCCATCACCCGCTGTTGCGCACGGCGATGGGCTTGTTGCACAGCTACGAGCGTCGTCCCAGTCGCCGGTTGCGCGCCCGGGCGATCCAGTTCGTGCTCGAACAAATCCGCTACGAGGACCGTGTGACCGACTACGTGTGTCTCGGCCCTGTCAGCAAAACCTACAACATGCTCGTGTGGCACTTCGAAGACCCTGGGGGGCCCGAATCGCGTCGGCACCTCGAACGACTTCCCGACTATCTTTCGCGCGACGAACAAGGCGCTCGCATGAACGGTTACAACTCGAGCGAGCTGTGGGATCTAACGTTCGCGCTGCAGGCCGTCCATGCTACCGGAAGGGCGGATGAGGTGCCCGCGATGGTGGAGCGGGCCTACGGATTCCTCGATAAGCACCAGGTTCGTCAGGATCCACCCGATCGCCACAGACACTTTCGAGACCCGAGCAAGGGCGGATGGGCTTTTTCTACACGCACCCACGGCTGGCCGATCAGCGATTGTACATCCGAGGGTATGAAGGCCGCACTCTTGCTGAGGGATGCAGTCTCGCAGCCTATCCTCCCTTCGCGCTTGCACGACACCATGGAGCTGATCTTGCAGTTTCAAAACCCGGATGGGGGGTGGCCGACCTACGAGAAGGTTCGTGGCCCACGGTGGCTCGAGTTTCTCAATCCTTCGGATATCTTTGGCGATATCATGGTCGACTACTCGCATGTAGAGTGTACGTCGTCGTGCATCCAGGCGTTGCGTCTCTATTTAAGCGAGGTCGGGAATACCAGGCGGGAGCGAGCGATCCTCGAAGCTATCGATCGTGGGCAACGTTTCTTGCTCGACAAGCAGCGCTCCGACGGGGGCTGGGAGGGGTTTTGGGGCGTGTGTTTCACCTACGGTGCGTGGTTCGCTATTGAGGGTCTACTCGCCTCGGGGCTCGACGCGGAGCATGGGGCGATCCAGCGCGGCTGCGACCAGCTCGAACGCCATCAGCTCGAAGACGGTGGATGGGGCGAACACCCCGATGCTTGTAGGACGCACAAATGGGTACAGCTCGACCGCGGACATGCCACGCACACGGCGTGGGCCGTGCTGTCGTTATGCCTCGGAGGACGCGCGCAATGTGGAGCGGTCGCGCGCGGCGTGGCGTTCTTGCGCGACACGCAACGCGAGGATGGGACGTGGGAGCGGCGGGTGCTGACGGGTATGTTCAGTCGCACGTGCGGGATCAACTACCCCAACTACGAGCGGGTGTTCCCGCTATGGGCTCTGGCGCTCGCAGCACGTCACGGTGTGCGAGGGGGCGGCGCGACGGGCGCGTAGCCCCACGAAGTCGAAGTCGGTCGACGTCTGCGGTGCGCGGGACGATGAGATCCGACGAGAAACACAGCCGGCGTGGCGCATTGTTGATCCACGCCCCCGACGGCTCTACTGTGCCCCGCCATGAGTCTCGCCGACTTGTTTCGACCAAAGTGGAAGCACAGCAGAGTCGCCGTACGCGCGGAGGCCTTGCGTACCCTGGGAACCGAGCAGCGGGATGTCCTCATCGACATGGCGCGGAACGATCGAGACGAGGGCATTCGTCAACTCGCCGTGGACAGGTTGGATGATCCGGAATTGCTGACGGAGATCGCTTGTGCCGAGACCTCCGAGTCGGTCTGCCGTGTCGCTGCCGAGCGAGCCACGCACCTTTGGATGGCGCGCGCGACCGCGGGCGGGGACAAGGACGGTGCCGCCGCGGCTCTCGCTCATCTGACCGAACCGGATCAGCTCGTGCTGGTGGTGCATCGAGCCAAGAGCGCGGCGATTCGCACGGCTGCGTTTGAACGCATTGATGGATCCCGTGACCTCGCGGAGTTGGCCAAGCAATCCAAGGTCGCCGAGATCCGAGTGCAGGCCGTTCGCCGCATCCGAGACCCTGGCGTGTTGCAACGATTGGCCATGTCGGCGGATGCCAAGGATCTGGCCTGCGCCGCGGTCGATGGTCTCGATCATCTGGCTACGCTGGAGACGGTTGCCGCGACCGCCAAAAGCAAGAATGTCCGCAATCGGGCAAAGAAACGGCTGACGGGCTTGGTCCCGCCCGAGCCTGTGGACGCGCGCACGGGTCTCACAGCGGGGCAGATGCGGCGGGCAGAGCAGGCGCGGTTGGTCGCGTTCGTGGAAACGGCCATCGTCGAACAGGCCTGGCGACGGGCACATGAGGTGGCGGCAGCGAAGCGTGATTGGGGGCAGTTTCACACCGTAGAGCATCAGATTGGGAGACGGTTCGCCTACGCGACCGAGCGTTTCGAGCGCGAGCGCGATACGTACCGAAAGGCCGATGAAAAGGCGGATAGCGAGAGGACGCGGGCTGAAACCGTGCGGCGCGAGGCGTTGGCACGGGCGAAGCTCGCCGCTGCGGGACGACTGGAGCGCGAGGCCGAGGGAACGCCGAGCG
Source organism: Nannocystaceae bacterium (assembly GCA_036479215.1). Classification (GTDB taxonomy): domain Bacteria; phylum Myxococcota_A; class Polyangia; order Nannocystales; family Nannocystaceae; genus FL481. The sequence goes on from JAZGFE010000137.1 coordinate 25,626, forward strand.
AGCGCGAACGTAGGATCGAGGAAGCGACCGCGCAGCGCGGACGCAGCACCGAAGAAGTGATGGCGGAGCGCGAAGCCACCACCGAGGAAGCGACGACCGAGCCCTGTGCGGCGGCGGAGAGCGGGCCTGGCCGGGGAGCGAAGGATGTTCGCCGTGGAGGGGCGGCGACGGAAGCCACGGCCGCGTCTTCGCGTTCGCGCCGGTCACCCGAGGTTGAGCTTCGGGCGGCGCCGAAACTGAAACGCGATCCGGAGGAACTCCGCCGGGAAGAGGCGAGCAACCTCGAGATGTTGCGGCAGACGTGCTCGGAGGTGGAAGCTGCGGTAGGCACGGAGGACATCGATGTCGCTGAGGCAGTGCTCAAACGCGCGGCCGCGGCCGTTGAAAGGCCCGGGCGCTTGCCGGATCGCGGTGCCCATGACGAAGTGTCCGCTCGCTACGAACACGCGCGAACCAAGCTGTTCGCGCGTGTGCGTGAACTGGTGGAGACCGAAAAATGGCGAGAGTGGTCCAACCTTGCCAAACAGGAGTCGCTACTCGTTCAAGCGACCGAGTTGTTGGCATTGGGAGATGAGGCCAAGGATCTGGCGGGCACGTTGAAGGCACTTCAGGGCGATTGGAAGACGGTGCGCACCAGGCCTGGACGCAAGGGGGATCAGCTATGGCGTCGCTTCCGCGCCACCTGCGACGAAATTTACGAGAAGGTGAAGCTACGCCGCAGGCAGGAGGAAGAGGTGTTCAAGACAAACCTCGCCCACAAGGAGGCCCTGTGTGTGCGGGTTGAATCGCTCCAGGAATCGAGCGACTGGGGCGAGACCGCGGCACTGATCAAAGCGCTTCAGGCCGACTGGAAGGGTATCGGCATGGTGCCGCGTCGGGCGGAGCACAAGGTCTGGTCTCGTTTTCGGGGTGCCTGCGATCTGTTCTTCGAACGTCGAAAGCGGGCCAGCGAGAGCTACCAGCAGGGACTGGCGGAGAACTTGGCCAAGAAGGAAACGCTGATCCGCAAGGTCGAACTGTTGGTGGAGAGCGTGGAAGACGATGTGAGTTGGAAGGCAGCCAAGGACGAGACCAAACGGCTGCAGCGGGGCTGGCGGGAGATTGGGCACGTGCCACGGAAGGTCGCAGACCCGCTCTACAAGCGTTTTCGGCGCGCTTGTGATCGGGTGTTCTCGTGCATGGAGGTGCTCGAGGCGCGGCGTGAAGCGGAGCGCATCGAGGAGCTGAACTTGGAACGCGATCACATTCGTTCGACATTGGCGCGCGCGGACTTGGCTCCCGATGAGTTGTTGAAGATCTGGGGCGCCGTGCATCAGGTCGGCGTCGACGACCTTGTCACGCAGGCACGCCAGGTCTGCGCTGCGCAATTGCAGGCGGACCGGGCGGCGTTTGCCGGCACCGAACTCGATCCTGCCAACGGGATGCGGCGCAAGCGGAAGTTGTGCGAAAAACTCGAGGCTTCGCGGCCGGGGGAGGATGCAGCATCGTTGCCCCTCGCTGAGCGCATCACGAGCGCGCTAGCATCCAACGCCTTGGGCACCGCCGGTGGTGACGGGCCGGCGAAGTTGTCCGAGCTTCGGGCCGCCAAGGATGCGTGGCGACGGATCGGGCCTACGCCGGGGGACGAGGGGCGCAAGCTGGACCTGCGATTCGAGAGCGTGTGCGCCTCGCATGGGGGGGGTGACCCATGAACGGGCTTCGTGTGGCTGCTATCGCTGGGGCGACCGCCGTTGGGTGTGGCGCCTTCGGGGCGCATGGGCTGCGGGGTAGGATTTCGGAAGAGATGCTCGGCGTGTACCAAACCGGTGCGCTGTATCATCTCGTGCACGCCGTCGCCCTGCTTGCGCTCGCGCTCTATGGGCGCGCCACCGGGCAAGATGTCCGCCTGCCCGCGGCGCTGTGGTGGGTCGGTATCGGGTTGTTCTCCGGGTCGCTGTACATCATGGCGGTCACCGGGCTGCGTGCGGTCGGCATGGTGACCCCCATCGGAGGGCTGTGCATGCTCGCTGGGTGGGCGACGCTCGCCCTTTGGCGCTCCGCGCCATCGACACTGTAGGCGGTCGACAGCGGGGCAAACGTCGGCCGATCAGAGCTCACCGAAGCAGACCTCGCGGAGGCGTGCAGGGGGTGGGCGAGGGCTCCCCGCGAGGCGCTGCTGCGGGGTCTTAGGGGATGATCGCCACCTTTCAGATCCGCAGTGTGTCGATCTGGCCGGAGAAGGGCCGTTGCCATTCGGGGCTCGCATTTCCGAGGGCAAGGGGGCGATCGTTGTCCACGGGATGGTCGGCGGACACGGGGACGATCGACGCCCAGTTCAACCCGTCGAGATAGATCGTGAGCTGGTCACCCATGGAGACACACCTCACGTGGGTCCAAACCTCGGGGAGGATGGAGACGGCCGACAAGTAGTCGGACCCGCGTCGGCATTCGATACCGCCGGCGCCTAGCCACAGGCCGTACTGGCCGTCGTTGTCGAGCACGCCCTCCCAGTCCTGGGCGGAGCCATCGGGTCTTATCCACAGATCGATGGTGAAATCGATGAGATCGAGGGAGTCACTATCGGGGATCGAAGCGCGTAACGTTGCGTCGCAGACGAGCGCTTTTCCGTGTACGCCGACCGCCTGGCTCGCGTCCCCCGTGAGTTGGGCGTGGTTGTTGTGGCCGGAGCGATCGACGATCTTGCCCGCTTCGAGTTCTTCGAAGTCGAGGCACAGTACGAGGTGTTCCGCGCGCACGAGACACGGGTCATCGCCGTCGCCGGGGGCATCGCCGTCGCGGGGGGCGTCGCCGGGGGCATCGTCCGTATTCTGTGGGCTACCGTCTGTGGTTTCGGACGCCCCGGCACTTTCGGTGTCTCCGCCGGATCCGCCCCCCCCCGGGCTGGGCACGATTTCCGAGGTGAGGCCGTTGGGGGCTCCGGCCGTGCTGTGCGGCTGCGCACCCGCGGCACCCGTGTCGCCGTAGGCGAGCCCAAATGCCGGATTGGGCATCCGGCAGCAGCCGGCGATGAGTGCCGTCGCGGCCGCCAGCTTCGCGTGGGCGCCGGGGGGAATCTTTGCGCGGAGCACCGACCTAAGCGTAGCAGCGCGCGCGCTGCCGAGGATGCGCCGCCTGTACCGAAGTGGGATGTCAGCCGACGCAGCGCATGCTGAGTTGGGCGGCACCCAGGTCCCACACCTCGCCATCCATATGTGTGGGCAAGGCGACGTCCCAGTGGGTGATGGACTCGCCGGCACGCAGGTCCACATCGGTGGCTTCGAGTCGAAGCCTCGCACCCGGACGACTTTCCGCTGCGGACTGCAGGTTCCACATCGCATTGTACACGTCGCCAAATATCTCCGACTCGATCGCTTTCGCGGCGCCCAAGGTCAGGGACAGTCGCAGGTCGGGTGCGGCGGATCCGGGACGGGTGTCCCATGAAAGGCGTCCGTCTTTGGTACGAGGCGCTTGAATCGCTACGCTGGTGACCCGCCACCGGCCACACGCTGGACCGCCGGGAACGCCGTGCGTTTCGCTCGCCCCCGAGTTCGGGGCGACCGTGTGGGCGACGCCGGGGTCGCGCTGAGAATCTCGGGCGTAGATCGAAAGGTAGGTTGCACCTCCGGCCAGCAGTCCGACTACGACAAGGGTGCGGCGAAGCGCTTCGCTCGAAACCAGCGCGAGGCGTCGCTTGTTGCGTCGTTTGGGACGGGAAGGTGCGGGGCGGACTTCGTCGTACGGCATGGCGCTGTGGGTCTCGCGGGGTGGGACGCCGGTGCGCCGGCGGTATTCGTCGCGGAGTGGCTTCCGCGCACCGATGCGCACCCAAACTGGGGCGTTGGGCCCAGGGTGCGTCGCAAGAAGTCGAACGTCGTCACGATCGCCTCTTGTCCACAACGCTTCGCGCTAGGGCAGTTGCGTTTCGCGTAGTGTCCGTACTTGGGAGAGAAGGGGGGAGTTGTCCCCGAATCGAGACACGATGGTCTCGTGGGCCTGATCCAATAGGACGGACACATCTTGAAGAGGGTCGATGGCCAGTCGCGTTCGTACGAGTTCCAGGGCGACCGCCGCCCAAGCCGGGTGATCCGTGCCGTAGGTGGCGGTGGCGAGCTCGAGGGCCAGGTTGTGGGAGTG
>JAZGFE010000138.1:0-5017 GCA_036479215.1 Nannocystaceae bacterium
TCCTTCGGCAAAGACGGCGACCAGGGCGACTACACCACCGAGAGCATCGGAGAGCTTGAGGCGTGAGCCGGGGCGAGGACCCAGCAGCCGAGAACCGCTCCACCTCTATGGTGACGGCGCTCATCACATGAGCCCCGCCGCATCGGCGACCTATCCGAGTCCGAGTCCGAGTGTGGGTTCGAGTCCGAGTGTGGGTTCGCGTGTCTACCACGTTCTCGCTGGTCGCCATGACGCCCAACGCCTCGATAGGATGACCACCTGCGCCTGTCATTGGAGGCGCATACAGCAGCAGGTTCGGCCCGCGCGCATGGTGGTGGACTTTTCAAAGTCGTTCGGCGTGACTGAGGCTCTTGTGGTGTCCTGAGTGCGATAGCACCGTTCGATATCCTTCGACCGAGCGGGAGCGTCTGATGTTTGTTGTATCGGCGGACTCGGCTTCCACTACTCCGCGGGAAAGTCGCAGCCCTCGAAAACTTCATTCTTATCTTTGAGCAGACACCTGACAGCACGCTTGTGCTTCCTAAGAAACTCGTTCTCAAATGCCTTCAGGAGCATGATAGTGTCCTCCTTGGAATCGGCGCTAACGATCTCACGGAGCATTCGCTTGGCTTTCGTGTGCCGGCGCTTGGGCAGTTCGTCGAGCACGTCTCCCAACTTGTGAAACCCACGCTTCTGCTGTCGAGTCGTGGGCCAGACATCCCCGACGGCGGCTCACATCCCCGACGGCGGCTCACATCCCCGACGCGCCGTCGCCAACAGTTCGATTCGACGCTTTCATGCCGCGCTCGCTCCGTGAACGTCGCACTCCGGCCCGACTGCCGGTACTCTCCCGGTGCTCTCCCGGCAACCATCCTCGACAGCGAGCAGACCTTTTGCGGCCGTGGGGGCCGGACGCCTATCACCACCAGGAGGCACAGTCGGTCCTCCTCCACTCCGACGTTCAGATGTACACCCTCCACCCAAATGGACGCGTCGTCCGTGTCCGTGAACGCCCACTTTCCCCACGTCTTGCAATCATCGTCCCATTGCACGGTGTGCCGGATGATGGACAACGCCGACAGCCCCGACACATCTTCGCCTAGCAACGATGCCAGCGCCGGACGGAAAGTCAAGTATGCCCAAGGGCGCCCCTCATCGGGTGCCGATGGGCATCAACTGTCACCACTCGCGCAAGGTGATCGGCAGAGGAGCGTACGGTTGCGGGATCTTCGAGCTGCTACGACCGCGCTGCATCACGAACCTGGCCAGCTTCCCCAATGTAAGCGCACCCGCGAGTTCTTCTGCGGAACCAAGAACGTGGCAGTTAGCTCCGGCCACAGAGCCGGATCCGCGAGCTTCGTCCCCGACACCTGGGTGCTACCGTGTCGAGTGTAGCCACAGTCGACCCAGCCAGCCAGTCCATGGAGGGCGAGGGACATATCCCCCGTCGACCGATCCCTGTGGGACGCCCGCGAATGAATCCAGAACAGCGGCCGGCAGCATCAGGGCAAAACCTGATGCTGCACGACCCTCCAATCGCGGTCTTCAGATCGACACAGGTGACTGCCAGCTCGACGGTCGCCGGTACTAGCGACCTCGTCGACGACGTCCGACACCCACAACGCCAAGCACGCTCAAACCGACTAGAAAACCAGCCGAGGACGGCCGGACGATCGCGCATCCACACCCGCCGTCGGCGGATGCGTCATCCTCGACACCGCCGCCAGCATCACCGGGGCCGTCTCCACCACCGCCGTCTCCGTCGCCCGCATCACCGACGTCGCCGTCGCTACTGGCGTCACCATCATCATCGCCACCATCATCATCGTCACCATCATCATCGTCACCATCATCATCGCCACCATCATCGTCACCATCATCGTCAGCATCGTCACCATCATCGTCACCATCATCGTCATCGTCATCGTCACCGTCATCGTCATCGTCATCGCCACCATCGTCATCGCCACCATCATCGTCACCATCGTCACCATCGTCATCGTCATCGTCATCATCGCCAGCGCCCCCCCAAGAGCAGTCCGTCCGGCCAAGGCCTTCATCCAGATCAGCGTATAACAAGGTGTCCAGCCCGGTCTTCCCAGCTGCTCGTTTCGACAAGACAAACGCTTCCAAGGTTGAGATATCATAAGTATCACTGCGACGATGCTTATAGTGATTGTACACATTTTCGTAAGCAGACCCTATATTGATTTCCGACCCCATGTAGTCCGCTTGCTGGAGACCCTTGCTGGGATAAAATTTCATCACAATGCCGGGATCTGCAGAGGCGACCATCCAGTCCGCATTGAGCAGAAAACGGGGTTTACTGTCTGTTATGTAGGGGCTCGAATCACTGAGTCGGTAGTCCATCTTCATGCCGTACATGTCATACCCCTGGTGACACAGTGACTCCGCGGTATGAAATAGAGCCTCAACATCCATCGACACATGGCCGCCGTTGGGTGCGGGGTTCCTGTTTATCTCGGTATGCTCGCCGTCATAGTCAATGGCCAGTTCAAAGAGCGCCATCGGGTCGTCTTTGTCGATGGGGGAAGCCGCGGGAAAAGGAATCTCTGCCTCTGCGATTCCCGGGTCCTGGTGTCTCGGGTCGTGCATGGTGTTAGACAAGTGGCCATAGCCAGATTGAAACAGCGCTTTGTCGTCCAGATAGATGCCAAGCATGATTCTGGCTTTGGCCACATTGAGGGGCTGGTTAGAGCTGCCGGCCGGATGTCCGATATCACCCCAGCGTAATGGGCGCCAACACATCCCTTGCATATTTGTCGTACTGGTCCCTGTCGGCCTGGCTCCATCCAGCGTGGCCTCCCTTGTAGCTCTTCAAGAGATCGGGGGCAATGACCCAAGGGTAAATATTATGAGTACATGTCAAAAACGCGTACTTTCCTGAGTTTGGGCCCCACAACGTCTTTGCACCTGCCGCCCAAGCGTTCAATATACGAATCGCCACTTCAGCATATTTGTCCTCTCCACTAAAGAGCCATTTGTAGGTCAATCTCAAGAGCGTGTTTTCGTCTTTAGGGGCCGTGCAAAAATACGTCGATCGATGAAGTTCGTGGAACGTGCCTGGACGCCTCTGGCGTCCATTCTGGGGGAATACGAACATTATGCTATTTTTGCGCGGCCCCTTACTGTTAGCAATCGCTTGAGTGTTGCCTGGTGAAATGTCGACTATTTCCCATCCATCGTACAGCGGCTCGTGGTTGAGGTCCCCGGCGCCGGCCGAAACGAATGACTGCCATGCGGTCTTGGTGATATTAGTGCCGGGCTCAGCCAACTTTTTCTCTATCTCGTCAATCTCCTCTTCCGATAGGAGAAGTCCCGGATGCACAAATTTACTGGTCTCCCACCCCGCAATGTTGATCACTGCCAGATCTGTCAAATAGTGATCGGTCGTGCCGTCGTTCGTCCGGATATGCAGTCTGAAAGCATGGGTCCCGGCTGTGGCGGGCCAGGTAAATGTGCCACTGGTAGCGCCTGTGCTGGCGTTCGTGCCGCCATGTACGTCGGTACGGCCGAGACCCGCACCGTCGAATGTTATCTCCAGTCGCTCCTGTTGCTGGCCCTCCAGATCATATGAGTAGTCAAATTTTATCACATCCCCCGGGTCGCCGGTTGTGGCACTTGCGCCGATCGTCACAGACTGGGCGTCGGCGGGCATCGGCGCAAAAAGAACCGCAGCGCAGATTGTCGTCATTCCGAGTGAGAATTTCATCGTACTCTTTCCTTTTTTGGGTGAAATCTTGCTGTCGAGCCTCGTGGGTCTCGACCTGGTTCTTTGGCAGAGGCAGTCTCCGCGGTCTCCGATCACCTCCCGCCCCGCTCGTTCACAGCTACTACGCTTCAGTTGTCGTCGTCCAACGAAAAAAACGCGCTGGTTCAGATTCACGAATTCACGTTGTTGGCCTTCGATCTGCTTGCGGACAAGATGATTCATGGTAGGCGCCGGGTGTGGGACGATACTGGAGGTCCGCGCGATCGAGTCAGCGCGTGGCATGGGCACCCAGACCGGTCTACACGGCGGCCAGATCAATGGTTTGGGCACCCCGAGCATTGGCGTGTCAGTGGCTGCCTTGGGAGCGTCTGTCGCTTGAGGTACGCTGGCATCCGCACGACCGGACACCGACCGGACACCGACCGGATACCGAGACCGGACTCGTTCCACCGCCCGGTGCCCCTTGGACGCCTGGAGCGGCCTTCCCAACCTCGTCTACTTGTGTGGCCTGGTCGCCGATCGTCTCGACTGCAGTGACCGCGTCGACTAAAGTGATTTGAACGAGTGACGCGGATCCGACCGCTCGGTAGCCACCCCGCGCGAGAGCCAAGCTCGCCGCGCAACTGAGCCATGAGTTGTGCAACGGACCCGGTGCGACTGCTGGCCGAACCTGCTACTTGGAGAGCTCCGCATGTGTGAGCGTTGACCACGGTATATAACCACTGCTGGCCGGCGGCGTAATGTAGCTTCCAGATCTCGCAGCAACGACGCTTTCGTCCATGTCTTGAACAGGTAGCTGGTCGTCCATGCGATGTTTATAGTGATTGTTGGCGACCTCAGAACCACAACTGGCTGTGGAGCAGCTGACATCCCCAACATAGGTCGTTTGGATCGGAGGATCAGTTTTAGCCTTCGCAAAATATTCTGCGACGCTGTAGACTCTTGGCCTGGAGTCGCCTTCGAACTCTTGGTCGTAGAGATCGACATTCTGATGCCATAGAATCTCTGCTGAAAGAATTAGCGGATTAACATTAAGGCTCGCATGATTGCAATCCCCGCCGGGATTTCTGTCTATCTCAATGATCTCGCCCGCGGGATTTGTAGCCGCCTCTATCAAGTTCCCGGTAAAGTTACTCCATAGCCCGGGCTTCAAAAGTCGATCTTTCCCGTCGTTGTACCCTACTTTCCGCACGTTGAGATCGTCGTATTCTCGAATATTCGACCCCCTCACTGACCGTATTCCGCGCTCGGCACGCCCAGCAAATCTAACACCGTACGCTGAATGTCGCTCAGCGGATCCCAAAA
>JAZGFE010000139.1:0-4173 GCA_036479215.1 Nannocystaceae bacterium
CAGCCGCCGATCCCACTTAACAGGAGGCCCGAAAATGGCTGACTATTTTGCAGTTCAAGCCCTGGACAGCTACCCGGCCATCGATCAGGCGCAAGCCGGTGAAGTGGGGGTGGCTTACGGGGAATTCACGATTACCGCGACCGTGCCCTTGCTGGCCAACGCCGATCTGATCCACATGGTCTGGTTGCCCGGCCGACATCGCGTCGTAGATGCCATCGTGCAAATGGATGATCTGGACGCCGTAGCCAACTTCGACTGGAACGCCGGGCTAACCGACGATCCGGACGGAGCGACCGAGGACGAGAATGCCCTGATCGATGCGGAGACTACCGTTGGCCAGGCCGCCGGCATGGTACGCATGCGTGCGATTGAGGGCCTGCTCATCGCCCCCGTCAACAACAGGCGACGGTTCGGCATCCAGGTCGATGTGCTTCCGGCCACACAACAGGCGGGCACGATCCGCATGTGGCTGATGTACCGGGCCTCCGATTCGCGGGATGCGTAACGGCTAGTCGCTGATAGCGGCGATGGCTTGTGGGGGTTGTCAACAACGGCGCGAAGCCCTGAAAAAGGGCTTTGCCCGCATGACGCGCCCCTTTCGACGGTCGACGCCGCAAGCAGCGGCGCCGACCGTCAAGCTGCCTATACAGCAGCTCCACGACCAGGAGGTAGCGCGTAATGCTGATCGAGACCACCACAATAAGAGGTCCGAATAAGATTGACCCGAACGAGGGAACCTTGGTCAATCTGCCGAACTACGACCCCAGCGGCGAGCTGATTGTGAGCGAGACCCACTATCGGTTCGGGCCGCGTGACGGGGATCCGCGTCACTGTTGCAATGTCGTAGATGCCGCGCACGTCAAGATGCTGCTCGCGGTGAGGTGTTACCGCGAAGTCGTCTCGCTGAGTGATTCCGAGAAGGCCAGCCTCGCGGGAAAGCCCCGAACAGTGCCGCTTCCCGAACCACGCCCGCGACCGGCCGGCGTGCCGAATCCAATCCCGACCCGACCGCTCGAGGCCGTGGCGCCGGCGCCGCCCGACGATCCGATTGAGGATCTGGCACCCGAGGAGCGCATGGAGCCCGAAGGTCCGCTCGACCGGACCTGGCTCGAGCAGGCGACAGTCACCGAAATCCAAACTCACTGTAAAGACCTGTCCAACCACGAGCTCACCGAGCTCGAGGAATGGGAAATGGACAACAAGGAGCGGCGCGGGGTCTTCAACGCGATCAAGGCAGAAAGGTTACTCCGACAGGATCTAGACGGGGACGATGGCGCAACTGCTGCAACCGCTTAGTCTGCGCGAACTGGTTTTCGCCTGGCGCGAGCGCGTCGACGACCTGCTCGGCGACGTGGATGATCCGTGCCAGTGGGAAAACGAAGACGAGGATCTGCTCTGGAACAACGATGAGGCGACCCGCTTCGCCAACGCCGCCCAGCGGGAGTTTGCCGTGCGCCGGCCGATTCTCGATTCCACAACCCCCGCCGTGGTCGCGATCGACATCGTCAAAGGCCAGCACACCTACGCCTACGACGGGCGGATCCTCGACATCCACCGGGCCCGGCTCGATTACGGGGAACTCGCCGTCAATGGGACATTCGCCGACAGCTCGACCTGGACGCTCGGCACCGGCTGGTCGATTGCGGCCGGTGTCGCGAGCTGCGACGGCTCCCAGGTGGCGGATTCCGATCTGGAGGAGTCGGTGGTGCTCGTGTCCGGCACCAAGTACGTCGTGACGTTCACGCTTGAAAACGTGACCGCCGGCGCCATTCAACCGCTACTCGGCACCGCCGCCGGTACGTCACGTACCGCGGACGGGACGTTCACCGAGACCATTACCCACGCCGGGGCTGCAACCCTGTTCCTGCGCGCGGACGCGAGCTTCGTCGGCGACGTGGACGACGTGTCGGTCAAGCAGGAAGGGCCGCTGGACGTGGAGGATCTGACCAAGACGACCCGCGCCGAGCTCGACCGCACGCGCTTTCGCTGGGAGGGCAAGACCGCCACCTTGCGGCCCATGGAGTACATCGAGGACGCGGACGAGTACAGCCTGCGCCTGGTGGACACCCCGGACCAGACCTTCACGTTGCGCCTGACCGTCGGGCGGATGCCCTTGAACGACATGCTGTGGTGCGACCGGCTCGACGACTTCCTCGAGATCAGCAACCGCCACCACCTGGATCTCATCGACTGGATGGCCCACGAGGGCTACCAGAAGCGAGACAGCCAAACCTTGAATCTGCCGCTGGCCGCGGCCTATGCCGATCAGTTCACCGCCAAGGTCGGCGAACGCCGGCCGGCGGTCATCCAGAAAGTGCTCCGGGAGGAGCGCAACCTCCGTCGCCGCGTGAGAGCCCACTTTTTCTGATGAGCAAGCAACCGACATCCCTGGCCGCCTTCGAGCGCCGCAAGTACCAGCAGATTTGGTCTTACAGCCAGTATCGGCACTACTCCCCGGGCGAGCATGCGCTGCCGTTGTTCCGCCAGTTCTGGCGTAAGCGCGGCACGCTTATCGATCTGGGCTGTGGCACCGGCCGGGCCGGCGCCAAGCTCGCCGAGGCCGGCTGGGACGTGACGCTGCTCGACTTCGTGGACAACTCGCTCGATTTCAAGGTCAAGGAGAAAAAGCTCCCATTCGTGCGCGCGAACCTCTGGACGAACTGGGAAGGCCAGTACGACTACGGCTACTGTTGCGACTGCATGGAGCACATCCCCGAGGAGAAGGTCGTGCGTGTTGTCCGCAACATCGTCAAGCATTGCCGGCGCACGTTTTTCTCCATCCACTTCATGCCGGACAACTTCGGCAGGGTGATCGGCCACCCGCTGCACCTCACGGTCAAGCCGTTCGTGTGGTGGCGCGATCTCCTGCGTGAGCACGGCGAGCTCGTGGACGCCCGCGACCAGATCGGGATCGGTGCGTTCTTCCTGCAGAGGACAGAGCATTGACCCTGAAAGAAAACGGCAACGGAAGAACGGTAGCCTCGCCCTCGGCCGGCGCGAACAATCGTTTGCGCGACCACTACAAGGGCAAGGTCAATATCGAAAACGCCCACATTTACGCCAGCATCCGGAAAAACATCCGCCGGCAGCTCCCGCAAATTGGCATGGACCCGCGGAAGAATCCGCAGAAAGCCATGATGATCTGTGGCGGGCCGAGCACGACGGACTATCTTGACGAGATCAGGCGGCGCAAGCGCCAGGGCTGGAAGATCGTGACGCTCAACAACGCCCACAATTGGGCCCGCGAGCAGGGCTTAAAGGTCGGGGCCCAGATCATGCTCGACGCGCGGCCCTACAATGTGCGCTTCGTCGCCGAGCCCATCGAGGGGTGCCGTTACCTGATCGCGAGCCAGTGTGATCCGTCGATATTCGAGGCCCTCAAAGACCACGAGGTTTTTGTCTGGCACGCCGCCGGCGAGGAAGAACAGAAGATCCTCGACCCGTATTATCAGAAACGCTACATCCCCATTCAGGGGGGCACGACCGTTGGCTCACGGGCACTCTGGCTGCTCTATACGCTCGGGTTTCGCAAGATTGCGATTTACGGGATGGACTCCTGCATTCGGGACAAGAAGCAGCACCATGCCTACAAACAGCCCGAGAACGATACGGAGATTATTCATAAGCTCCGAATCGGTAGAAAGATTTTCTGGGCGCATCCTTGGATGACGGTGCAATGTGACGAGCTTCTCCAAATGTTGCCCATGCTCCCCAACGATTTGTTACTACAATGGAAGGGCGACGGGTTGATCCCTCATGTGATGGGGGAAATTATTAAGCACGGCAAACCGCCGAAGATGCAAATACTCGACGAAGGCAAACTGCTACAGGAGTAATTCAAAATGGCAGCAGGCACTTGGAATTTTTTCGTAAGATGCAAAGAGAAGCTCGGACTCGCTGAGTTCGATTTCTCGGCACGGGCGCTTCGGATTTCGCTACACAGCATCGGCGCCTCTGTGAACCTCTCGGCGGCCAGCGACATGACCGCGCTCTCGGAGGTCGGTTCGGAACTCGCCGCGACCCGTGGCTACGTGGCCAACGGCGAAACCATTTCCGGCGGTCTCTGGACGATCTCGGCGACCGACGGCGTCTACAAAGGCGTCACCGGCGTCTTCTGGTCGGCTAACGGTGGCAACCTGGGCTCGGGCACGATCAAGTATGCCGTGCTCAACG
>JAZGFE010000140.1:0-16540 GCA_036479215.1 Nannocystaceae bacterium
GACGGCCGCCACATGCCCGTGATGCAGCGAGCCGACAATCTCGAAGGTATCATCGAGAGAAGAGAATCGCTCGCCCTTGAGAGCGCGCCGAATCAGTTCGATGATGGGGTCTGGAAGCTTGGAGAGATTGGCGAGCGTCCGCGATTTCACGTTGTCCTTCTCTCGGTAACTCTCTCGCAGAAGGATGGCAGGAGGTGAGTTTCGGTTGGGCACGCGGGCGATATACATGCGTGTGCAGCGTACACCAAAATCGTATCTTTGCGTCCGAAGTTGAAAATGAGTAGCAATCGTTAACAAGCGACATGCCTACAACGCACGGCCCGATCCCGGAATCGGGCCGTGACCGTGCCATAGCGGGCCCTCTGCGGCAGTTTACTTGAAATCGCCGTCTGGAACTTCAGGCTAATCGCAAAAATACTGCGAGGAAAACGTAGAGCCGCCTCACCCGATCATCCGGTCAAAATAGCGGCGTGAGCACGCCCGAGAACTTTCCACTGCCGAGTTAAGTAACCGATCGGTGTGTTATTATCAAGCTAGCATGAGCGACTCATCAAGGAAGACGGCAGAGCATGGGACGGCGCAAACAATACGAACCCAACGACCTGCTCGAGCAGGCGCGCCGCCTCTTCCTCGAACAGGGGTTCGCACGCACATCGATCTCTGATCTCGAGGAGCGTCTCGGGATCAACCGCAAGAGTCTGTATGGCGAGTTCGGAGACAAGCAGACTTTGTTTGAGGCGGCGCTCAAGCTGCACGATGCAGTGAACGTCTCGAGGCGCTTCGAATCGCTGGAGACTCAGGATGCAGGAGTCGTCGCGATCCGGGCAACGATCGAGGGATTGGGCGCCAGTGCGCGCGGCCCGGCGGCAGGGCGTGGATGCCTGCTATGCAACACCGCCTCGGAACGGTCGGCAACCGACCCGGCGAGCAGAAAACACGTCCGCGCCTACTTCAAACGCATCCGCGCCGCGTTTCAAAACGCGTTGACAAACGCGCGGGCCGCCGGCGACCTGGACCCGTCGGTTGACGTTGAGGCCGAAGCGCGGTTCTTCGCCAGCCACGGCATCGGGCAGCTCACCATCATCCGATCAAAGGCCGCGCCGGACATCGTGGAAGCGGCCGCCGAGGTTGCGTTGGATCACCTCCGATCCCTACGACCAGGTTGATGGCCTTTCTCTGCTTGAACGAGCTCCAAGACCACGAGCTTGACCGATCTCAGCCCCGGCCTCCGGGTGCCAGCTGTGTCTCGCCACGGATGCCCAGGTTTCCCCGCGCCATCAAAGTACACATCGAGCCTCATGACGCGGGCTTGATCCGCATGGCAGAGCTCGGACACCCTAGGCTGTGCGACCCGCTTTGGGCGGAATCACGTCCAGACCAGGATCCAAGAATGAAACGCCACGTCCTGCGATCGAGCGTCTCGTTTTGCGCCACGCGTCACTTGACATACACACGAAGCTGTTCGACCAGCGACTCTAAGCCGTTAAGCTTCAATTCGTACACAAGGTGTAGCAGTTCTCCAAGTTTGCCCTTCGGGAAGCCCTGGCCAGAAAACCACACCAAGTAGGGCTCGGGCAAATCCGTGAGCCTACGACCCTCGTAACGCCCGAAGGGCATGCGCCATGTCAACAGCTTGTGCAAGTCGGCAAGATCGGGCTCAAGGTCCATCGCCACGGCGCAGACCCTAACCGAACCCGGACCCATTCGGTGAGCTGGGCCGCCGAAACGAAGCGCCATGCGCGCCTTTCGCTAGAGACCTTGGCACCTCCAGGTCGCCAAAGTAGCATGCTGGCGATGACGTGGCTCCGGTGCAATCTTTCCCTATCTCGATATCTCTTCATGGCGTGCGCGCTCGCGGCATGTGGCCAAGCCGAGCCAGGAAAGAACCACGGCAGCGACAACGCCGCGCGAGCATCGAAGGATTCATCGACCAAGACCAAGACCAAGACCAAGACCAAGCCCTACGCGTTCACGCTACCCAAGGGCCTCACCGCACCGCCCGAAGTGCCCAAAGACAATCCCATGTCCGCCGAGAAGATCGCGCTTGGCCACAAGCTCTTCATGGAGCCCAAACTCAGCGTGGACGCCTCGCGCTCGTGTTACAGCTGCCACCAAAACGAGAGAGGCAACGCAGACGGTCGCACGAAGGCCCTCGGTGCCAAGGCCAAGCCCCTCTCCCGCAACACGCCCACCATCTGGAACGTCGCGTACCACAAGACCCTGTACTGGGATGGGCGGGCCCCGAGTCTGGAAAAACAGGCCCTAGGGGCTTGGAAGGGCGGCAACATGGGCGTCGGAGCAGACGGACTCGATGCCAAAGCCGCGCAAATCGGGGAGATGCCGGCGTACGCATCGGCTTTCAAATCTGTGTTCGGGCTCGCAAGTGGATCCGACACGAAACCGATTCATATCGCACGAGCGATATCGGCGTACGAGCGCACGCTCCTGTGCGGGGACACGGCCTATGACAACGACACGCTCTCCGACTCGGCCGAACGAGGCCATGCCCTGTTCATGGGCAAGGCACGATGCGCCACATGTCACGTCGGCCCGAATTTCAGTGACGGGCTGTTCCACAACATCGGCATCGAAGTAGATGGCAAGGGAAAGATCAGGAGCAAGGCTGACCTGGGCCACGGAAAAGTCGTCCAAGACGACACCAAAAATCACTCTTTTCGCACCCCAACGCTTCGCAACGTAGCGAAGACCGCCCCCTACTTCCATGACGGGAGTGTCCTTTCTCTCGCAGACGCAGTACGGTTCATGGCCCAGGGAGGCAACGCCAAAGCCCCCGGTATCGCTCCAGGGCTCCAAGACACAAAGATCGACGACGCGGGTATCGGCGATCTCGTCGCATTTCTTGAAGCGCTCGGCTGCCCCGGCGAGCTCAAGGTAGTCGGCCATCAGCCCACACTACCACTCAAGTAATCCGCGACTGTACCAGCCGGGTTCCGGGCGGCATCGCCGATCGCATCGCTACAATCGACGCGAAGATCCACGTCAGCAAACACGAATCCGAGGGCCTCGTGAAGATCACCGGCGTACGCAAGAGCGACCTGGTCACACGCGTAATCGGGACAAAGAGCCAAGAACGACGGCGACGCTCCCGCGAACGCATCAGTGGCGCAGGGCGGCGCAGGTCTCAAGTCCCTTTGATCTAGGGTCCGGCGCTCCTCGCGGCGCCCACGGCGCCAACGATCCCCACTCGGATCTGGCCTCCGGGCCGACCCACACCCGTCGGCCCAGGGGCTCGTTCATGGACGAGAGCCAGCAGGCAGAGCCCGGCCTACAGGTCCGCTCGGCCGTGACCGCGTGTCCCCCGATAAGAGCAACGCCTCGATGCGCTCTCGCATCGAAGTCCAATCTTCGCTCTCTTTCGCAGACATCGACAACCGTCGTCGACATCGACATCTGCTTCAAGTTTTCGATCAGGAATGCAAGCTCGAAGTGGGTGCATAGCTCGATTGTTCGGGCGCCCGGTATCGTCGCCGCCGCTTGATCGTCGGCGCGTCGATGCCCTCGAGCACCATCGCTAACTCTCCTGCGTCGAGTTCCACCAGGTCTTTGCCTTCCGCCGTCTTCACCCCCCGAAAAGTTCCTTCCTCGATCCGTTTCATCATAATTGCGCATCCGTCTCGATCCCAAAACGAGATACGCACCTGGTTGGCGCGACGGTTGAGGAAGATGAACAGGTCGCTCGCCATTTCGCCGCCCACTCCTCGCGCTCCGCCTCCGTCCGCCTCGTCTTGCGCCTCTGTTTGATCTCGTTCATGTCCCACCCCTACACCACGAGAGGATCGGCGTCGTGGGCGTGATCCGTCGGGGGTTTACGCTTGGGTAGACAAGGGCGGATACCCGTGCCGCGATCGGGCACTGCCGAGTGTGTGGAGCTGTGTAGACGGAGAAAATCAGAAGAAATGGTTTCGTTGGCGTTCGACACGGACACGTTTTCCTCGCTGCCCCACAGACGAGCGAGGGTTGAATCCATTTAGTCGCGTTCGATGCGCGATCGAATCCCCTACAAGCCGGCAGGCAGGCCGCCAGGCGGGCCGCCAGCGCACGATATCCAGGGGAAGCGCATCACGCGCAGTCACTGGCTGGCGATCGAACGCCCGCTTCATGCTACCGATCCACCATGAGCCTAGACCCTGATCCGCTACGTTCATTTTCACCCACATCGACTCCCCTCGCACTCGCATGCATACTCGCGTTGCCCGCCTGCACACCGGAGAAGCCGATTCTCGCGGCCAGCTCTACCGGGGATGGTGATGGTGATGGTGATGGTGATGGTGATGGTGATGGTGATGGCGATGGCGATGGCGATGGCGATGGCGATGGCGATGGCGATGGCGATGGCGATGGCACGGACACGGACACGGACACGGACACGGCGACGGACACGGCGACGGCGACGGACACCGGTAGTACAGACACAGACACAGACACGGACACGGACACGGACACGGACACGGACACGGACACGGACACGGGTAGTACGGACACAGGCACGGACACGGGCACGGGAGACGTGGATCCCGACCTGGGGGGCGTCTGCGGCGAGCGCTGCGCGACGTCGTTCGCGTGTGATGATGGCTGGGACTCGGCCGAAGACTGCGTCGCCTTCTGCCAGTCGATGCAGATTGCGTCGGATCAAAACCATGAACGATGTGGCGACGCCTACGAGGCGCAGAGTATCTGTGTGGCCGCACTCGATTGCGAGGCGTACCGGGGCTGGGAACTTCAGCTACCCACCATCGGCTATCCCTGTTACGCAGAAGATAGCGACATGGAACAGTTCTGCGACGACGGCGACGACAGTGGCGACGACGACGACAGTGGCGACGACGACGACAGCGACATCACGTCAGGAGCGTTGCCGGCCGGTGGTCCCGGGGAGAGCGAGACGGAAGTCCGCGCTCGCTAGCTTCAACCGCCAATGCGCGAATCCGCGCGGTTCCGGCAATAAAAAACCCGACGCTTTTCGAGCGTCGGGCGTTCTCGTGTGCCGCGCTTTGCGCGAGGCATTTCTACCTAGAAGTAGAAATGGAAGGATCCGCCAGCCATGATGGCGGGTCCGCTGCCCCCATCTGCGGAGACATTGAACGTCTCGGTGTTTCCGTCGACGTTCATCCGAAACGCGAGCCCGGCCTCCGGCGCGATGGCAAAGTGCTGGCCCAGATAGACTTCCACCGTGACCGGGATCTCGAGGATGGGCTCGATCACCGTGGTGTCGTTGGGCGTACCGTGCACGATGACGGTGAAGCGGCCGCCCACACCCAGATTCGCGGCTACCGGTCCGGTTTCTTTGGTGCGCAGAAACCAACCGAATACCGAGGGCGAGAACGAAAACGCACTTTGGCCCGCGGGGTCGCCGTTATTGCTGTCCCGGTACACATCCATCCCGGCGCCGAAACCAAGGGAGAGCCGGGTGTCGAGGAACCAATTAACGTGTAGCTCGTTCGCGCCCGACAGCGTGCGCTGGGCCCCCACACCCACGCGCTGTTGCATGTCCTTGCCTGCCCGTGCCGTGGCGGGCATGGCCAGGATGCAGAGGGCTCCCGCAAAGCCCGTGAGTGTGAATCGATGTCCGATCATGCGCGGCGATCATCGCACGCCGCCTTTGAACATGCTGCGATGGCTATCACAGCATGCGCGCGACGGCGCGACGGCGCGACGGCGCGACGGCGCGACGGCGCGACGGCGCGATTGCGCGGTGGATTACGCAATGTACGCGAATATGCTGCGATTGCTCGTGTGCCGTTGTGGATCCACACGTAGTCATCTGGCGCGCTCGGCTTTCGTTTCCCGTTTTACGCGTTCCCGTTTCCCGCCCCCACGTCCACGTGGCTTGTCTCCGCGTCCTCCCCGTTCGTCGTCTTCCCCATGTCCTCTCTGCTCCCGATCCTTGTGGCGCTCTCCGGTACGAGCGAGTTTTCACCGCCCGCGGGCCTGGAGGAGCGGACGCGACCCGCGTCCGAACCCGCAGGGGCCTCAGTGGCCGTGCTGGAGGGTGCCCATGTGGTCGTGGGGCTCGTGGGCCATACGGGACTCGTCGAAGTGGATGTGGAACGTACGCTTCGCAGCTACATGCGCGATGTGGGGGTGGGGGTGGAGGTTGTTTCCATGTCTTCGCTCACGGTGCTCGAGGTCTACAAGTGGGCGCGACATCAGGCGGAGATCGACGGGGTGACTGTTGTGTTTTGGTTCGAGGCGACCACGACAGACAACGGCGTTTTTGCAGGGCGGCTCCACCTGTTGCAGCGCGATGCGGCCGACCGAGTGTACGTGCGTGAGTTGTCTGTCGAGGGTGAGGGTCGCGCGGAAATGATGATGGAGTCCCTTGCCGCGATCATCCGCGCGTCGACGACGTCGTCCGGTGGCGGACCGCCGTCGGGACTGCGTCCGCTCGAGCTGCCTCCTCAGCTCCACGACGTTGCTCCCGATGTCCTCGCCCGGGCGGAGCGCGACGCGGCGGCCGAGCCCGTGGCCTCGGAGCCCGAACCTGGGGCGCGCGAGGTGAGTGTGGGCGTCGGCTATCGCGGCGGAACCTTGGATATCGGGCGGCTCGCGTGGCAGCAGGGCGTGGCGGCCGAGATCGAGTTGGGTGGTGGACAGCGCGGGGGGGCGCTCGGTTCCGTGGCATGGGCCTGGGTGGCGTGGCCGGCGCTTCGTGGGGTCGTGCCCCTGGAGATTCGCCGTCATGAACTCGCGGTGCGCGCTGGCTATCGTTTCGCGGCCGCGCGACGGTTTGCCATTGAGCTGGCGGGCGGTGCTGCCGCCGAGCGCTTCGCGTGGTCGGCGATCCTCCCGCAAGCGGCGATCGTCCGAGGTTCAACGGGCCTGAAGCTGCGGGCCGCGGTGACGCTAGATGGGTCGCTGCGGTGGGGGCTCACGCCTCGCATCGGCGTGACCGTGCGGGTGCGCGCAACCGCGTGGCTGCTCAACTTGGAGATCACGGTGCAGCGGGACGGGGAGAGCGACCGCTATCCCGTTTTGTTCCCTGGAATCGCCTCCGGCGACACGTACATCGGCGTGTTTTACACTTTCTAAGGAGTCACCGAACTTTGATCATCCGTTTGTCAGCGCGCCGCTCCACTGACGCGCGTGAGTATGTCTATCGCACTAGGCACCGTTTCGATGTCCGGTTCCGTCGCAACCGTGGCGACGCATCGTGCGTCCGTGTCCCGAGCGTGTCCAACCCGCTTCGCCACGCCGGCGCTCGGTGCCGCGCAGGCGCCCGACTCTGTACCCGTGACTCCGCCCGAGCTTGATCGTTTCGCTCCCGAACGCGCGCTCGCACAGGCGGTCGCCATGGGAGACCCGCAAGCGGCCGATCGTTTCGCGCGTCGCCTCGCGCCCTATGTGCGTCGGGTCACGCGTACGCTGCTGCAAGACAAGAGCGAAGCCGAGGATGCGGCTCAGAGTGCGCTGCTGGAGATCCTCGAATCTGCCCGCAGCTACGCTGGGCGGGGCAGCTTGGAAGGCTGGGCCCATCGTATCACCGTACGCGTTGCGTTGCGTGGCGTGCGGAAGGAGCGCAAGCGGCGGGCGAACGAACCCCTCGTGGACGAGGTGGGCGAGTTGGAGGGGCACCAACCCAGGGAGCTTTACCCCATCGCAGACGCGCTGCCTGGTGAGCTCACCGACTATCTAGGTCGGCTTCCCGAGGTGCAACGCGTGGCGTTGGTGCTTCGTTACGCCCTTGGTCATACCGTACCCGAGATTTCCCGGCTTACCGAGTCCCCCATTCCCACCGTCAAGTCCAGGTTGTTGCGGGGTCAAGGAGAGATTCGAAAAATGATCCGCCGTGATCTCAACATCGGACGTGCGCCGGGAAGGACGACCTCATGAGCGTCGAGGCGACACCGCCGGATCCCAGGTGGGCCGCTTTGCGCGACAGCGACGTGCAAGGTGAGTACCTCACCCCTGAAGATCGGCAGTTCCTCGCCCGACACGAGCCTTCCGACCCTAGCCTCGTTGCAGAGTGCGACTTGTTCCGCGCGCTTTCGCAGTGGGGGGGCATGGGAGGGGATCCGTCTGGCGATACGTTGGCCGATACGCGCTTGGCGACGGCCGCGTTGCAGCAGTTCAGCGCATGCGGTCCCCTGGTGCTCGGTTGTCGTCGCCTACGACGCTCTCTTCAGCGGGTGCCCGCCCCCCGCGCCGCCGCCATCGTGACAGCCGCGGCGGCGGCCGTTGCCCTGTTTTGGGTTCAAGCGGATGTAGCGAATGGCCCCCACGTATCCGCTTCTTCGACCCGTGCTGCACGGCTGTTGCCGAACACCGACGCGACTGCCGGCTCGGTGGTCGGAGACGGTCGCGTGGGGACGGCCGCTGCGGGCCCAGGGTCCATCGGGCCGTCCGGGCTGTCGGGGCTATCGTTCGCAGAGGATCAAGAACCCGTGCTCGTGGCGTCGGGCTCCGTCCACGAGGGCGGGCGCAAGCTCGTGTCCGGCGACGTTGTGCGTGTACAGGGCCGCGAGCTCATCGCCGACGACGGCGCCTGCTTTAGCCAAGGTGCCGCCATTCGATTCTGCCTCTCGCCGGGGAGTCGCGGTGTCCTGGCCGCCGACGGCGCGGGGACCGGAATCCGTCTCGTTTCCGGCCAAGCTGATGTACAACAAGCACGCTCGGTCACCCGAACCTCGACCTTCCATGTGGTGGTGGCTGGGGTCCGGTTTGAGTCCCGGTCGAGGGCCGCGAGCTACACGGTGGAGACGTTCTCTGCTCCGGGAGGTTGGCGCGTCTCGGTGGACGAGTCCGAACAGTCGGACGAGTTGGACGAAACAGTGGCGGTGGCCGTAGCTGGCCCACAAGGCGAGATCATCACCTCGGTGCCGGGAGGCTTCCAGTTCTCGCGCGGCGATGCCCAGTGGCGCCCGTCGGACACGGGCTCCGTCCGCGGTCGAGTCGGCGGCGTGGAGGGTACAGATAGCAGGGGCGCGGTCGCGTCGTCGGCACGAACCTTTCCCGCAACTTCCACACTCTCCACATCTGTGAGGTCGAGGACGGCGATGCAGCGCAGGCTTGCGCAGGCGCGTGAGCTGCGAGCGGCCGGGCGCTACCGAGCGGCCGCCCGCGTGTACGAGCGACTCACGAAGGCACATCGCGATGTGCCGCTGGCCCGGGCAACCTTGGTCTCGTTGGGTCAGCTGTACATGGGCCCACTTCAGGCGCCCTCCAAAGCGTTGCGGGCGTTCGATCGCTATCTCTCGGAATCGGGGGGGGTGCTTGCCGAAGAGGCGCGTTACGGCCGGATCGAGGTGCTCGGCACATTGGGTCGCAAGGCCGCGGAGCGCCGTGCGATGGAGGAATTCCTCGACGAGCATCCCTCGAGTAGCTATGCGGCACGCGTGCGGCATCGTCTTCAATAGCGAGCGAGCGCACTCGTTTTGTGTGCGGGATCCGGCCATGCCAAAGCCTCGCCACCACGCCACTTCTACGATGATGTCGCGGGTCGTCTGCGCGGGGTTGTTCGCAGCCACTGTGCTCCTACCCACGCGGGTCCGGGCGGATTGGACGGCCCTGGGACCTTCGCCTCTGGCAAATGGCTCGAGTGGACGCATCTCCTCCATTGCGCCGCATCCGACCGATGCCTCGGTGGTGTACGTCGGGGCCGGGTCGGGGGGTGTATGGCGCCATGATGACGCAGGCTGGGTCGCCCTGACAGACCACATGCCCTTCGCCGCGATCGGGGCCGTTGCGGTGGCGCCATCTGACGCTGCGACAATCTACGCGGGTACCGGCGAGGCGAACTACGCGAACCACTGTTTCTATGGCGTCGGTTTGTACCGGTCGTCGGATGCTGGGGCGACGTGGAAGTTGTTGGCGAGCGATACGTTCGCGGGGCGGACCTTTTCCCGGATCCTCGTATCGAGAAACGACCCCCAACGGCTCTTCGCCGCGACGATGCACGCAGGGGGCTTTCCCGCGCGGGCGGCCGCCAAAGGGCACCCGATGGCGGGCGATGTCGTCGGTGTGTTTCGGTCCGTTGACGGGGGCGAACACTGGGAGTCGCTCACAAGCGGATTGCCGGCGGACCATGCATCGTCCGACATGGTGATGAGCCCCGTTGATCCCGACACGATATACGCCGCTTTGGGCGATCCTTTCGGCGCGCCGGGGAACGGCGTCTACAAGTCCACCAACGGGGGCGATGCTTGGGTGCAGCTCGGCGGCGGTCTGCCGGGAGATCCTGGACGGATCTCTTTGGCCATCGCGCCCAGCATGCCCTCTCGACTCTACGCGCTGATTTCGAGACCTGCGCAGCCAGGAGGTGGCGGTGCAACCACGATGGGCATCTGGCGCACGGACGATGGCGGAATGGTGTGGACGCGCCACGACCCCGGGGGCATCCAGTCGAGCTACGGCTGGTATCTGAGCACGGCCGCGGTGAGTCCTGTCGATCCCGATATGGCGTTTTTTGGTGGCGTGAATATGGTTCGCACGAGCAACGGGGGGGGGACTTTTTCAGACGTGACGCCACCTCATGTCGATCTCCATGCCCTCGCGTTCGACGAATCTGGTCGAATGCTGGTCGGGGACGATGGGGGCTTGCACCAAAGCGACGACAACGGACAGAGCTATCGTCATCTCAACGCTGGCCTGGGCGTGATTCAGTTTTATGCCGGGATGTCGGTGCATGGCACGAATGAAGCGTTTTTCCTCGGCGGCATGCAAGACAACAGCACGACCGTGCGGACAGGGCCCGGCCAGTGGAGCAGTGTGTTGGGGGGAGACGGCGGGTATACAGCCGTACATCCCGCCGCACCAGATGTGCTGTTGGCACAGCTACAGGGGGCGGGAAACGTGTACCGCTCCACCAATGGGGAGAGCGGGTTTTCACGTGTCAGCGGAATCGATGGGGCGGATCGTGTCGCGTTTTTCGCACCCATGGAGTTCAGTGGCGACGACCCAAATCTTGCCTATTTAGGCACCCATCGTCTCTATCGCAG
This sequence comes from Nannocystaceae bacterium, assembly GCA_036479215.1. GTDB lineage: Bacteria > Myxococcota_A > Polyangia > Nannocystales > Nannocystaceae > FL481. Next base: position 10,956 of record JAZGFE010000140.1, read on the forward strand.
TCAAGATTCCGGGGCGTCCTGGTCCGCGATCAGTGCGGATGTCACGGGGGGCAGCGGAGCGATTCGGTCGCTTGCGGTGGCACCCAGCGACTCGAAAGTCATCTATGTGACCACCAATAGTGGGCGGGTCCTGGTGAGTACCGACGGAGGGCTGAACTTTGATCTCAAACTCGAAGGCGTGCCGGGGCGCCCTCGCGTGGCGAAGGAGATCGCCGTATCCCCCGTCGATCCCCTGACAGCGTTTCTGGCCGTGTCGCAGTTCGGTACCGAAAAGCTTCGACGCACACTCGATGGTGGGGAGAGTTGGGAGGGGGTCGACGGCAACCTGCCCGACGTGCCCGTCAACACCGTGGCCGTGGTGACCCGGGAGTCCCTCGGTGGTGGACTGGTCGTGTTGGTGGGTTCCGATGCGGGTGTGTACATATCTTGCGATGACGGTGGATCCTGGCAACGCTTAGGGGATGATTTCCCGCATGTCCCGGTCGTGGATGTGCGGATTGAGCCGGGATTTGATCGCATTGTGGTGGCGACGATGGGGCGTGGCGCCTGGACGATGCCGGTGCCGGATCTTTCCGGGGTGGACTCCCCTTGCAACCAGGATGGTGGGAATGGCGACGATGACGATGACGATGACGATGACGATGACGATGACGATGACGATGACGATGACGATGACTCCCCACAGGGCGCGGGCGTGGACGCGGGGGACAACAACGGGGGGGGCGGGTGCTCGTGTGATACGCGCGGTCGCTCCGGGCCGGCGGGTCTACTTGTCGGCGTTGTCGGCGTTGTCGGCCGCTTGCGGCGTCAGCGAGGGGGATCGTGCGTCAGCAAACCCAAACGGTGTCCCCCAGCCTGAAGAGACCGCGGGCAGGGGGGCGCGGTGGGGGGGCAACGGACTGTGCCCGGAACGGACCTTCGCACATGAGCTGGGATTGTAGTACGAAGCGGCATGGCTGAGAGCCCGGATCAACTGGTCAAATCCGTCCCCACGCTCGTCAAAAAACAGGATGTTGAAGCGCTCGCGCGTCTCGAGGTCCACGTCGACAAGAAAATTCGCAAGGCGGCGCGCAGAGGCCTGCATCAGCTTCGCAGTCGCGGTGTCGAGGTACCCGAAACGCAGTCGAGCGCGTGGCGGGCCGAAGCGGAGATGACGTCCCTTCGAGGCGACACGCAGAGTACGGCGCTGCTTGATGTCGTTCGCTATCCGGGGTCGAGCGAGTTCGTGTTGGTGGATGTGCACGGGAACGGATCGACCCTCTGTGCCGCCGTGATCAGCCCCCACGATCGAGTGTTGGCGTGCCAGATCTACGGTCAGACGGATGGGCAACGCAATCGCATGTTTCGGAGCTGGGAACGCAGTGATCGTTCGCGGCGACTGCCCATCGAATGGGCCCGCCAGCGGTTGCATTGGGCGCGCCAAGTCACTGTGGCTCACGGCGTCGCGGTGTCATCTTCGATGGACAGAATGGTCGCAAGCTTGGGCGACGCGCCCACGGAGCGTCCGGTCTGTTTCCTAGGCGATCTGCTAAAGGATCAGGTCGAGCTGAACTTGGGTGCATACGAAATGTTGGTTCGGGGCCAGTGCCTCCGGTGGCCGCTTCAGTTCCCCATCCCGCCTCTGCTCCAGCGCGTGGGGGACGAATACGTACGCGCGCGCAAGCAGCCAGCGGACGTTGCGTCTGAAACGTCCAAAGCGTCTGACGCGTCGGAAGCTCCCGATCCTTCGGGAGCGTCCGAGCCCGGCGAACCCCTCAGCGAGGAAGCGCACGCGGCGGTGTTGATCCGTGCCAGTCGCGGTGACGAAGCCTTTCGAAAGGCATTGCGTGGGCCCATGGCCAACCTGCTCGACGACGCCGCCGTGGCGGGCTGGTTGCGCGGCGAAGAGGGGTTGGCCAAGCTACTGCTGGATGCCGCGTCCGAACTACGTGCGGCGGACGAGCCCGAACTTCTGCCGGTGGCCCCGCGTATCCTACGTTTCCAAGTGGCGATGTTCGCCGCAGAGACGCGCCGTCAGCAGGCTGCCGCCGGTGGGTCGGACGAGACCTCCGAAGCGACGCCCGAAGCGGGTTAGCCGATCATGGCGTCATGGCGTCATGGCGTCATGGCGATGCGGCGTCATGGCGATGCGGCGTCATGGCGATGCGGCGTCATGGCGATGCGGCGAGGAGGGTACGTCGAGTCGCATCCGCTAGGGCGTCCACCATCGTGCGGCGACGTCGAGGGTCGGAGGCGATATCTTGGCGTACTTCGATCTCCAACGCTGCACGACCGTGCGCGATGGCATGGCGTTCGATGCCGTACATGAGGCCGTCCCGACCCGAGTAGGGCTCGTTGAGGCCCGTGTGGTACCCGTGGGAGCGGAGCACTGCGGTGAATTCGCGTGCTCGCGCCTCATGCTCGGTGAACAGGACCCCCGCCTCTAGCGAGCGCTTCTCACCTTCATAGTTGGGTGTGAACGTGTGTATAGAAAGTAACGATGCGGCAGGGGTCTCGTGCGTGAGCCGATCGATGGCGTTGTGGTAGGGCAGATACCACCTGTTTGTCCGATGGTCTCGGTCGCCTTTCGTGAGTGCGCGGTTCAGACAGATTCGTCTGCCCTCGGCCCGGTAGCGAAAAAGCGTATCCGAGTGGAGCGCCCGATTCGGATCGATGAGGAGTCTAGAGAATCGGGCGAGCACGGCCGGACAACCCAGATGCGCTGCGAGAGCGCGGGTGATGTCGGCGGCCCCAAGGTCGTACGCCCAGTGGGTCCCCGAAAGCCACCGGTCGTCGGCGTGCCACCGCCACGGCTCATGAAGGTCGGGTGACGCGTGATCGCAGGTGATGAGCAGTCGTCCGTCGGACCCACTGGTGCGAAGCTCGACGGCGTGGGAGCCGGCGTGGGGAGGTTCGGGGGGTCGCGCGTCGGATCTGTCCGGGCGGGTCATGGTGCATGATGCCAGGATTCGTACGCTTCAGGCAGCGAAGCGAGCCTCGTTGCGGCTGGGGGTCTGGGGGGTCTTCGCGGTCCAACGTCGGGCGCGGGAGCTTGAGGCCAAGCGCGGACGGGAAAGCGGGTGCTAGAGCGACAACCCGGCACCCAGGCCGACCAACCATGCGTGTCGGGTGGGGAGCTCGGAATGGTCGAGGTAGCGGTACCGAAGCTGCGCGAGGCGAGCGTTGGCATGCCAGCGGACCTTGTCGGTGATGGAGGACCTATATTCTAGGCGTACTCCACCGATCGGGGCGCGGATACGAGATAGCTCCCGATCTGCAGAGCGATACTCGGGGACGGATGGCAGCGTGCCGGAGAAGGAATAACGATCGCGGTAGAAAGCGGCGGCGCTTTGCGTCGTACCGCGGGTCTCGATGCGCGCGACCAGTTTTCCGTGGAGGAGTTCTTTTGCGATGGCCACGCGTGCGGTGTGGCCCGAAATCCGCCATGTATCGCTGTAGTAACGATAGCGAAGATGCAGGCCGAATCCGGCACGGAGGTATTGCGCGAGACGGATGGCGGTCGCTGCCCGAAGGCGCTGATCGGGATGACGTTCGGCGGGGGCGATCACGATGAAGTGATCCTTCTCCTCCTCAATCCAGGCGGGTACGTGACGGTAGGGATTCGCCTGGCAACCGAGCTTGCTTGCGCATTCTCGAAGACGACCACTAAGTTGGAACAATAGTGTGGTGCGCCTTGCTACTAGGTGGGCCCACCCAAGTGTGGCGGTCGCGCCCAAGGTGCGCTGGGCGAAGCCCGGGTCGTCGGACCGGCCCGCGACTTCGTGGAAGAAGCCAGAAAACAGTGACAAGGTTGCGTGGCGATCGAAGAGCTCCGCCGACGAGGCTATGGAGGCGGCGTAGGTACGATGATCGGACTCGATGCTCATGCTCCCTGTGGTCGTTGCGGTCCACACTGGCGCGAGCTTGGCGGAAAAAGTGAGATGCCCCGCGTGGCGCCGATCTTCGAAGGGCGTCGCCGAGGTGATGGTATCCGCCATCAGCACGGGGGTCGCGCCGGATACCGCATCGAGCTCCACCCCCGTCTCCACGCTGAACCGCGCATCCTTGCCCAGGCCCACGCGGGCGAGGGCGGCCGGGGAGAGGACTGTAATCCATCCGTCCGAATAAGTGTCGAAGCGCAACGCGATGTCCTTTTCCGCGCGGGTACGAGTGTGCGTATCTGGCGTGGTGGGTGCTGGCGTGGTGGGTGTTGGCGTACGTGCGTACGCGACGGTACACAACAGCAGGCAGGCGCCTAGGCACGCGATCTTCGACGTGAAGATGATTGCGATCCGGTGCACGCTCGTACAAAGGAAGAAACCGCATGACCCACGGTTGCAAGTTGGGGCTGGGTAGGACGGGCTTGATCCTGGGACCGCGATCAGTTGCATCCACACGAAACGCTGCCTCCCGCCCCGTCGGCCCCCGCCATGGCTTCTCGTGTTTCGAGCACGTGGCCCTCGAGGCGCGCCTCCATCGTGTCGTCGCTCGCTTGCATGCAGGGCCGCTGGGACGTGCCTCGGGCCCAAACGGGCACTGTGGCACAGCCGCTTGAGAGCAGGGTGAGGGCCAGCCCTACCCGGGCCATGCGCGCTACCTGTGCGTCCAGTCCCGCCAAGCACCCCGCTTCCCCCGCTTCCCCCGCTGTGAAACTGCGTAGCCGGCAGTGGTTTCGGAAGTGATGGACGTGACGCATAGTCGAGCCGAAGCAGCGGGTACAAGGGATGATCACAGCCTGTACGCGCGCAGACCGTAGCGCAGGGAGTCCGGGGTGGACAGTGAAATCGCGCATCGGGGGAGAGTAGAGCGCAAAAGCTGCGCCGGTGTTTCGCGCTTGGCCCGACGTGGTGATACGTCAGCGGATCACGATATGATGGAAGCGGAGATGGGATGGAAGCAAGATCGTGGTTGAAGAAAGTTAAGCGCGTGGGACCGAACGATCGTCAAGAAGCGCGCGATGGGGTACGTGACCCTCGTCTTTCTCCTACTCACTTTGTCTGGCTGCGGTGATTCAGGTCCCGACGCGTACGCCGAAGGCGAAGACGAATGTGGATCATCTGAAGCGTACAGTGACTACCTGCCCGGTCTCGTCGCTTCTGGCCTCAACGGGTACAGCGTGACCTTGGTCGACTCCACGCCTGGGCCGCCCGAAAAGGGCGAAAACCGGTGGACTGTGGCGGTCGCCGACGCCAGCGGTGCTCCCGTTCCAGATGCTGGGCTGATCGTGTCGCCGATGATGCCCCAGCACGGCCACGGGGCCGCTGTGCAGGCTGTGATCTCGCCGGGGGAAACCGCGGGGTCCTACGTCGCTGATCCCGTACATTTTTCCATGGCGGGCGTATGGGAAATCACACTGGGTGTGGCCCTTGCCGCCGGCGCGTCCGTTGACGAGGCGGTATTCACCCTCTGTATCGAGTCGTGACCGCAAGTCGGGCCACCACGCAGTCTCCGTGTCCAAGTCCGTGCGGCACTTTGCCAGACCTAGGCCTAAAACAAGCGATAGGGAGGAGAGACTATGATCGGCTCGATGTGCGCGAGGCGTGGACGCAGATCCCCCGGCGACGGCGGTAGCCTCGCTCTGGCTGGGTCGGATTGTTGGGGATGCT
>JAZGFE010000141.1:0-2834 GCA_036479215.1 Nannocystaceae bacterium
CCGCGGTCGACATGATGCCGCCGAGCGAAGCAGCGGGAGAGGTGTTTGCCACGCCTCCAGAGAGTCGGACGCTTACGTCTGCTAAGTTAGCCATCTGATAGTCCTCTTCATGTTGTCGCGGCCACTACTGAGCCACTTGGAGCTAAATTGCGCTGCCACGGCGGGCAACTTCATCGGAAATCCACTTCTTGTCGGGAAACTTTGACGCGACCCCGTCTTCGAGAGTCGCGAGGAGCTGGGTGACGCCATCGTGCTCCCGGTGGAGCATGGTGCCGCTTTGAAATTCGGAGACCGCGATGCGGTCGATGGTCACGTTGCGGGCATCGCCCGAGGGTCCGGCCACCACGAATCCCTTGTGCGAGAACCAGGCGGCCTTGCGCGCTGCCTCGCGGTCGTTGTCGATGGTCAGGCCGGTGCCTTCGACCGCGCCGTACTCGAGCACGATGCGTGAGGCCAGGCCGTCAGTGTCGATGCCGCCCAGAAAGTAGGTCACGTCGCTGGCGACGTACATGCCATCAACGACGGCCTGCAGCACGGTGACGCGCTCGGGGAACTGCCAGTAGCTCACGGCCGGCTTGACCAGGCCCAGGCGTTGCGGCTCGGTGGCCCACACGACGTTCCCCTGGGCGATGTAGATCCGGCCGTTGTGGTACTCGAGCAAGTGTCCCGGCGGCGGCTGTTCGCCGAATTGAGTCTCCAGGGGATGGAGCAGCGCGCCCTCGGTGGGATGGTTGACCCGGCGAATCACAAACGTCGGGAACCCCGACGGGAGGGCCTCGTGGAAGTAGAGCTGCCCGCCGCTCGGGCCGGTCACGTAGACGTTGACCAGGAAGTCGACATCCCCCGGATCGGGAATGGCGCTCAAGACCAGTGCGCCGTCGTCGGCCGTCACCTCGGCTTCCACCGATGCGCCGGTGCCGGACTCCTCGCCGGTGGCGCTCACGAAGGTAATGGCAACCTGGTAGAAGCCTTTGACCAGGTGGCCACCACTCGCTTGCACCGTGAGCTCCGGCTGTTGGCCGGGCTTCGGCACGCCCCAGACAGCGTCGACGCCGGCCACCACCTTGCCGTTCACGACGCTGTTGCTGTAATACACGATGCCATCCCGCTCGACGTAAGACATGGCGGTATTGCCTACGCCGGCGCGGAGCGTCGTCGCGGTGAAGTCCGCGTTTAACCGCTTGAAATCGGTGCCTTCGACAAACAGCGCCAGGTCGTCACCGTTCGACCAGAAGGTGCGCTTGACGATGGTGCCCTGGTAGACCGAGGCCGAGCCCTGGCGCAACTTGAGATTGCCGTCGTCATCCACATCGAAGTTGACGGCGTTACGCAGGGTCTCGTTGTCGATGGCGTGGGGCTGCTTGAGATTATTCATCCCGTTGACCCAGCCACCGAGCTCGGGGTGTCGAATCGGCATCTACCCAGAAATCCTCACCGTGAAGTTGGGGGTGCCGCCGGCGTCCGAATACGCAGGGCGCATGAGTCCCGCGCCGGGATTAACGATGGTGTCGAAAATCAAGGTGGTATATGTCCCCAAGGCGGTTTTGTCGATATTCAAAGGCGAGAAATCAGCCTGTTGATCGGTCGGCGAACATTCAATCGTGATGACCGGGGTCGTCCCCAACGTCCCAAGAATTGAAATGGCCAAGCGTGGACCGCATTTTGAGAGGTCGAGAAAGGGCTTTGCCCCGTCGCCGTCAACAGTAAAAACCCATTTAGCCGCTATCATAAAACCCTCCTAAAAATCCTTACACTGGATGAAGCCTTCGTGCTGCAAGGTGTTGCTGTTCGTTGTCGTCACGGTCATTTCGATCTTGTAGCGTCGGCCATTGATGCAATCTTCCACGCGCACCTGTCCCTTGGTGCCGGAAAACGTCGGAACGCCCAGAGTCAGATCGGTGGTGGCTTTGAGGGTCGTCGGCGTGGTCGAGGTATCGACCAATTGCTGAGTGACCCCTACAACGGAGGCGAGGGTCTCACCAGTGCCCAGGAGCTTCTCGAATTCAAAATCGTATAGCCGGCTTTCGTCGGGCTGTAGCTTCTGAATCTGGCTCACGGACTCCTCCTGTCCCTTGATGGGTGGAGGGATCCGCTACTGAGACCCCTGGTTTACTGTCGTAAGCGTAGCACGCGCGCTATGCGGCCGACCTGAAAATAGTAGCCCCCGTGCCAGCCGTGAAAAGGGTGCTCCGTTTCGGCGCGAAGAAAACGAACGGGTTGTTCGGCACCAAGATGCTCGACGCGAGTGTCAGCGATGGCTGGATGCCGACCAAGCTGAGTATGCCAAACGTCGGAGTGGCCCTGATTCGGAAACTCACATTCGCCTGCTGGCCGACAAGCGCGAGGACGCCGGTGCCTACCTGCAGGAACCGTTCAATAGCGACCGTGGCCTGCACACCAGCCAGCGCCAAGACCCCGGCTGTGGGGGCGAGCCCACCACCAATGGCGATCTGGGGCTGGACGCCGACCAGACTCAGGGCGCCGAAGACCGGGAACAAGCCGACTTCGAGCCGTGTTTGCTGGCCAGCGAGCGCCAAGGCTCCCGTGGCGGGAACCATATTGGGACCGACCGAAACGGTAACTTGGATCCCTGCCAGGGAGAGCAGCCCGGCGCTTGTGGTGAGACCAATTGCCAGGCGCACCGACTGACCGGCGAGCTGCAGGGCGCCGACGCCCGGGGCCTCGACCCCGCCCAGCGAGACCGCGAGCTGAATGCCGACGAGACTCAGGATGCCGACGGATGGAGAGAGCCCGATTTCGAGGCGCGCTTGCTGCCCCGCCAGGGTGAGGCTGCCCACGGTGACGGTGAGGCCGATCTCCAGCTTGACCGTGAC
>JAZGFE010000142.1:0-14819 GCA_036479215.1 Nannocystaceae bacterium
ACGTCAACAGTGGCTCTGCAACGTACGATGACGATGACGATGACGATGACGATGACGATGACGATGACGATGACGATGACGATGACGATGACGATGACGATGACGATGACGATGACGATGATGATGACGATGACGATGACGATGACGATGACGATGACGATGACGACATTTCAGAGGAAGATCCGGAGGATGGGGCCGATTGGTCCGGCGACAACGTTGTGGCGTCGGTTCTCCCGCCTGGGGGCATTTCAGTCGAGGATGCTCCCATGTTCGTGTCGTTCGGATTCGACGACAATGCCTACTCGGACGCCATGCACTGGTTCGCGGACTTCGTCCGGGACAAGAAGAATCCCGACGGCTCCAAAGTCCGGCTCAGTTTCTTTCTCTCGGCGGGGTATGCCGATGCGACGGGCGAGATGCTGGTGACCGACGGCGGTCAGACTGCCGAGGATGTCATCGACGCATGGCGCATGCTCTACGACGACGGTCACGAGATAGCGAACCACACCTGGAGTCACGATCACGGACGCTCCAAGGACACGGCGTGGTGGACCGACGAAATCAGCAGGGCGAACGCCCTGTTCACTGACATCTTGGAGATCCCGACGGCGAGGCTCCGAGGCTTTCGAACACCCTTTCTCGAGTACAACAGGAGCACGTTCGAGGCCCTGAGCTCCGTCGGGGCGAGCTACGATTGCAGCATCGAGTTCGGCTACAACTGGTGGAAAGAAGATGCTGCAGATACGACCGGTCATAATCCGGGGGATCCCGAGACGGGAAAGTGGTACCATTGGCCCTATACCCTGGACACCGGCTCGCCGGAGGGCTCGTCGGACGGTGGCGCGGGAGAAAACCCCGGAATGTGGGAGATTCCCGTGTACACCTACAACCGTCTTCAAGGGACGATGGTCAGTCGGATCACGGGTTTCGACTTCAATATGTGGAAGACGTTGCCTACGGACGTCGAGTTTCTTGAGGTCATGAAATACAGTTTCGACCAGCGCTACGAAGGCAATCGTTCACCGTTCACGGTGAACGCCCACACGGACTACTATTCCCAGTACAATGAGTACGACGACCCCGAATTCGGCTGCAAAGACTACCTCAAGCGGCGCAAGGCCATGGAGGCGTTCCTCGACTACGTGCTCACCTTTGAGGAAGTGCGGGTCGTCAGGTTCGCGGACATCATCAGGTGGATGCGCGCACCCGTCCCATGGCGTGAGATGTAGCGTCCGCCGTGAAGTGCGCACTCCGGGCCTCCCGAAGTTGGGGGGTACCGTGGCGTTCTGGGGTGGGGACGACCGGCCGCTGCCGTGAGCGACCCGTGCTGCAGCCGATGTCCGATTCGATTGGGGTACGCCCGGCCTGCGGGTTCGGGCCCACGGGTGCTCGCGGGCCCCGTGCGAACGAGGCGCGGTGTGGGCGGGGCGCGTACCCCGTGGTTTCGGTCTCGGCGCGCCGAGATCTTGGCAAGTGTCCAAAAGCAAATTAGCGTCTGCCACCCATGCCTTACGATTTTGCTGCCCTTGAGACGAAGTGGCAATCCTACTGGGACGAGCACAAGACCTTTCGCGCCGAGCTCGATTTCGAGAAGCCAAAATACTATGTGCTCGACATGTTCCCCTATCCTTCGGGGGATGGGCTACACGTGGGCCATCCCGAGGGATACACGGCCACCGATATTGTCGCTCGCTACAAGAGAATGCGAGGATTCAATGTCCTGCATCCCATGGGCTGGGACGCCTTCGGCTTGCCGGCGGAGCGCTATGCGATCAAGACCGGTACGCATCCGGGTGAGCGTACAGCTCAGTGCATCGCCAACTTCAAACGGCAACTCAAGCGGCTTGGGTTTTCCTACGATTGGGACCGCGAGATCGATACGACCGATCCGAAGTACTACCGCTGGACCCAGTCGATCTTCCTGAAATTGTGGGGATCTTGGTATGATCGCAACGTCGAGCGTGCGCGTCCCATCGACGAACTCCCCATCCCCGGTGACGTGACCAGCAGGGGCTCCGCGGCGATCCGAGGATATCAAGACCAGTATCGTCTGGCGTATTTACACGATGCTCCCGTCAACTGGTGTCCCGAGCTGCGGGTTGTGCTGGCGAACGAAGAAGTTGCCGAGCATGTGGATGCGGGGCGTGAGGTGGTGCGAAAACCGATGCAGCAGTGGATGCTGCGGATCACCGAGTACGCAGAGCGCCTGCTCTCCGATCTGGAGGGTCTCGATTGGCCCAATAGCGTGCTCGAGATGCAACGCAACTGGATCGGACGCTCCGAGGGTGCGGACGTGGATTTTCAGGTGGAAGGATTGCAGACGGCCAAGGGGCGACTGACCGTGTTCACCACTCGGCCCGATACCCTCTACGGCGCGACCTATATGGCATTGGCGCCGGAGCATCCCCTCGTCGACGAGATTCTCAAACCTGAGCAAAAAGAAGCGGTGGACGGGTATCGCAGCCAAACGGCCCGTCGGAGCGAACGAGAACGCTTAGCGGCCTCGGCCGAGGGTGAGAAAACGGGAGTGTTCACTGGAGCGTACGCGCTCAACCCAGTCAACGGCGGTCGTACCCCGATTTGGATCAGCGACTACGTGCTTCTGGGATACGGCACCGGGGCGATCATGGCAGTACCGGGTCACGATACGCGGGATCACGCCTTCGCCCAGGCCATGGGGTTGCCTATTGTCGAGGTGGTGACGGGTGGCGAGCCGTCGGTGCAGGACGAGGCGTTCATCGGGACCGGCTTCGCCGTGAACTCGCCTCTGATCGACGGCCTGCCCACCGCCGCTGCGAAGATCAGGATGATCGCGCACCTGGAGTCAGTGGCCAAGGGGCGGTCGCGGGTCACGTACAAGCTCAGGGACTGGTTGTTCTCGCGTCAGCGCTACTGGGGCGAGCCGTTCCCGCTGGTGCATCGTCCCGATGGGGAGGTGGTGGCTGTGGCTGCGGGAGACCTGCCCGTCGAGCTGCCCGAGATCGCAGATTTCACGCCTTCCGAGTCCGGCGAGCCGGCGCTGGCCAAGGCGGCGCCATGGGTGGCGCTCGCGGACGGGTCGAAGCGAGAGACGAACACGATGCCGCAATGGGCGGGCAGCTGTTGGTACTACCTGCGCTATCTCGATCCGCACAACGACGAGGCGCCGTTTTCAAAGGAGGCCGAAGAATATTGGATGCCAGTGGATCTCTATGTCGGTGGGGCGGAGCATGCCGTTCTTCACCTACTGTACGCGCGATTTTGGCACAAGGTGCTATACGATGCTGGGTGGGTCCACACAGCCGAACCCTTCACACGCCTCGTCAATCAGGGGATGGTGTTGGGCGCCACCTACCATCCGGTGGACGCAAGCCGATCCGCGGATCGCAAGCCTGAGGTCTATCTGCGCCAGGACGTCGTTCCAGGACAAGGCGGCGCCGCCGAATGGGTGCACAGAGACACGGGTGTGGCGCTTCGGGTGCAGTGGGAGAAGATGTCGAAAAGTCGCGGAAATGTTGTCAATCCCGATGATGTGACACGTGAATTCGGTGCCGACACCATGCGTTTGTACGAGATGTTCATGGGGCCTCTCGAGCATAGCGCGCCTTGGCAGCCTGAGGGTGTCACCGGATGTCACAAGTTCCTACAACGCGTGTATCGGCTGTATTTCGACGAGCGGACCGAGGGCGATCGACCTCGAGAATTCTTGACTGGCGAGGGTACAGATCGACAGAGGCGTCTACTTCACCAGACGATCGAGGCGGTGACCGAACGTGTGGAGCGTATGTCGTTCAACACGGCGATCAGCGCCATGATGATCTTCGTGCGGGATATCGTGTCGGCGACCGAACCGTTGTGTCGCCGGGCGGCGGAGTGTTTCTGTCTCCTCGTTGCGCCGATGGCCCCTCATCTGGCCGAGCAGATCTGGAATGCCGCTTTGGGATATGAAACGTCGCTGGCCTACGCGTCGTGGCCCATACCCGACCCGGAGTATCTGTACGATGAAACCTGGGTGCTTGTGGTGCAGGTGAACGGCAAGCGCCGCGGTGAGGTTCGTGTACCGCAAGCGGTGGACAAAAACGACCGAGAATCGGTGACACGTGTTGCACTCGAGTCCGAAGCCGCGACGCGCTACGTCGCGGATCGAAAGCCGCGGCGGATCATCTATGTGCCGGGCCGGCTCGTGAACATCGTGTTGTAGCGTCGCTGGGGTCGCCTTCTCCCAACGCGCCATGTGTCCGTACCTCGGCGACCGCACGATGGGGCCACGTTGGCCAAGGGTGCGGACGCAGTTGCGTACAGCATCGGAGCGATGTGTCGCCCGCCCGGCAACTCGACGCTGCGTTGGGCCGCGTTGGCCGCGTTGGCCGCGTTGGCCGCCGAACCGCCGACGCAACCCACCGCCGCGCGCTCGGCACTGGAAAATCACGACCGCTTTGCCGGTTTCTGGAGCGACACGACTGGCGCGTCTGGCATCCTGCCCCACCCGAGGCGCGCTGCAGCCAATCGGCGGGCTCGAACACGGCGCACGTCCGTTGTGAGCGCCCGCGGCCGGGCGGGCCTGTCTGTGGGTGCTGATCTCCGCTAGACTGACTCCGAGAGAGTGGGAAAAATGCGCAACTTCGCCAGACTCCAGCACGTTGCCGTGCTCCTCATCGCCGCTTTCGCGTGCCTGTTGGTCTCGACAGCCGCGCGCGCCGCAGACGCGAAAGTCGAGTTCACCGCGAACTTCGCGCCCGCGGATGCGCGACTCGGCGAATCGCTCGTCCTCGAGTTGCACGCCAAGATCCCGGAGGGCTACCACCTCTACAGCTTTACGAAGGTGGCGGATGGCCCGCTGCGGCTGCGGGTGAAGCTTGAGGACCCTGGGCTCGAAGCCCAGGGCGAGTGGTACGCGCCTACTCCGCATGTGGAGATCGACCCCAACTTCAAAAAAGCAGTCGAGTACTACGAGGGGGAGGTCATCCATCGTCGTGGATTCAAGCTCACGGACGGACAGGTGGGCACCAAGGGGATCCCATTCGTCGTCAGGGGACAGATCTGCAACCCGAAGCAGTGCATTTCCATCAAGGAGAAGCTGTCGGCCAAGCTGACCGTCGCTGCTGGCGAAGCGCGAGCGGAGCGCACAGCCGTCCTTGCCCTGGAAGGGGAGCCGTTTCCGCAAGATCGCCCCGAGCCCAAGGTCGCGGGCGCTACAGATCGCGGGCACGGTGGGGCACCTCCCATGGGCGAGGGTTTGTGGGGATTCCTGGCGATCGCGTTTCTCGCGGGATTGGGTGCGTTGGTGACCCCATGCGTGTTCCCCATGATCCCGATCACCGTGAGCTTCTTTTCGAAGTTCGCCAAGGTGTCCATCCAGCGTTCGGTGACCATGGCCAGCATCTATGCTGGTTCGATTGTGGCCACGTTCACGCTTTTGGGGGTGATAATTTCGCTGATCTTCGGCGCGGTGGGCATGCAGGCCCTCTCTTCCTCCGTGACGTTCAACGTGTTCCTATTCCTGCTCTTGGTTGTGTTCGCGTTCAACTTATTCGGTTTGTTCGAAATCCAAGTCCCCAGCTGGTTGATCTCCCGCAGCGCGCAGAAGGAACAAGACCTCAGCAGTGACGACGGCTCGCTTGGCCGCCAGGCCCTTGGCGTGTTTTTCATGGCGATCACGTTCACGCTCGTCTCCTTCACGTGCACGGTTGGCTTCATCGGCGTCGTGTTGGCCGAAGCTGCCAAGGGGAATTGGTTCTATCCAGCGTTGGGTATGCTCTCGTTCTCGTTGGCTTTTTCGTTGCCGTTCTTCTTCTTGGCCGTGTTTCCCTCGTGGGCCGACAAGCTCAAAGGAAAAGGCGGGGACTGGATGGTCGCCGTCAAGGTCGTGCTCGGATTCGTTGAACTGGCCGGCGCCTTCAAATTCTTGTCGAACGTCGACCTCGTGCTCCAGTGGGAGTTGGTCACGCGCCCGTTCGTGCTCGCCTGCTGGGTAGGAATCTTTCTTTGTGCTGGTTTTTACTTGCTGCGCTTTTTCAATCTTCCACATAGCGACGAGTCCCGCACGGTGGGTCCGATCCGCATGAGTTTCGCCGTGATGCTCATCAGTCTGGCGGTCTTCTCGTCCACGGGAATCCGCGATCACAAGAGCATGGGCGGCTGGATCGACGGCTGGCTCCCGCCGGCGATCTATCCTGGCCAGGAAGGCGCGGTGGCGACGGCAGGTGGTGTGGCGGAGCATCTCGCCTGGCTCAAGGACGATATTCCTGGAGGCATGGCGAAAGCCAGAGGCGAGAACAAACCCGTGTTTGTCGACTTTACCGGGTACACCTGCACCAACTGTAGGTACATGGAAATGTCGATGTTCCCGCGGGCTGAGATCCGCTCCAAGCTGGAGCAGATGGTGCTGGTCACGGCATATACGGACTGCGAGGAGCAGGTCTGCGATGACCAGCGCCAGATGCAGGTGCAACGCTATGACACGGCGGCGCTTCCCTTTTACGCGATTATGAACCCGCATGACGACACCATCATCGATACGTTCGCGTCGAGCACCAACGATCCGAAGGAGTATGATGCATGGCTAGCGGGCGCCCTCGCCAAATGGGCTGCGGTCAAACCTGCGGATGCGGCGCCGACCGAAGTTCAGTCCGCTGCGGCTTCCAAGAAACCGAGCGGGCCCGCGATCGCCCTCGCCCAAACCGGTACCGCTGTCGAGCTGACGTTCCCAGATATCAAGACCGGCGCGCAGTTCAAGCTCTCAACTTTGCGCGAACAGTGGGTCTTCGTGAACTTCTGGGCCTCTTGGTGTGGCCCGTGCAAGCACGAGCTTAAGAACGATTTCCCGAAGTCGATGCCCAAAGCGCCGCATATCAAGTTGGTGACGGTGGCCTTCGATGGAGAGGAAACCAAAGCTACTTCGATTAAGTTTATCGGCGAAGTGCCGCTGATGGCCACGTCGATCAATTTGCTCGGTGGAGAGGACATCATGGAGGCTGGGTTGGACGCTGCCTTCGAGGCGTCTGAAAACCTCCCAGCGAGCTACCTGATCCATCCCAAGGGGCATATCGCGTGGAAGCAGCTGGGCTCGGTCAGCCACGAGCTTCTCGATCGTCTGTTCCTATCGACCATCCAGCCCCACCCTTAGGACCCGCCGGGTACCCGGCGGCCTGCGCGAAGAAAAGCCGCGATGCCCCTTGGGCACGCGGCTTTTCTGGTCGGGATCGACTCGGGATCGCAGCTGCTCGGCGGACCGACTCCCGCGGCGTTCACTGGCGTTTTCGCAGATAGCTGCCGCCACTGCGTGTGATGCGGAACTTGCGTTTGGGCCCCGTACCCTCGATATGGATGTGGCGTTTGTCGAGGAGCTGGCGGATCGTCAGCCGTAGCTGTTCGGTGGTGACGCCGACCTTGCGCGAGAGCGGCGTTTCAGCGACGGGGCCGTCTGTGGAGAGGCATCGAAGTATGAGCAGGTCGCCATCGGGCACGTCCGCGCGGCGTCGGATCACGGCGGGTCCGGCGTCCGGGAGGTCCATGATGGGATTGCCGTCTGCGTCGAGGCGAACGCCCCCCGTGGGAACCTCCTCGGCCGGGGCCGGAGGCCTGCGTAGGCGGGCCATATCGATGAGCTCCTGCACAGTCATCCGGTCCAGGACTGGTTCGAGGTGGGGGTTCTTCCGGGCGGCGTCGATGAGTTCTCCAAGGCTTGCCTCATCAGGCAGGTTGGTGACGACGTCACGCATCACACTTAACAGCGAGTCGTGCCACTCGTCGTCGAGTTGAGAGGTTGCCGGTTCAATTATCGGGGCCGTCGCTGTAGCCGTTTCCTCAGCCATAACTTGTATTGGTGCTCGCGCGTGGCGATGGCAGATCCAGGAGTATCAATGCCTTGGGAGTGCTGTCCTGGGCGCGGATGTGGGGGATTCTGTGGGCTGTGAAACCCATGCAGCCACCACTTCTACCGCCGGAAACCCCTACATCGCTTCGCCGCAGTACAAACCTCTTTCAACAAGAGTGCAAGCCCAAAACGTTGCTGTCAAGAACAGCGGGGGTTCCGCGTGGTGCGGCTCTTGCCGGCTTTCGGCCCATCGCCGGACTCCTGACCGTTCCTCGCCCGCTCAGATCGTCCGCGCGCACGCTGGGCGGCAGTTTCCGCCCCGGCCAGTGGCACCCTGGCCCCCAGCGTTCTCCAAGGGGCTTCGAAAGGGGACGTTGGCTAGACGCGCGCAGTCGCGGCGCGTGGGATCGGGACCAGGTTGACAATCGGACCCAAACCGTCAAAACACCGGTTCGTGACGGTCCACCGGCTTGAAATTGAGGCGCGTAGCGGTGTCGACGACGCCCCTGCCCACGAGATCGCGCGTCGGTTGGAGACATGGCTTCAGCAGTCCCCTCGCGTCGTCCGAACGCGGAAGGTCGTGTGGCTAGATTTCGATCTCTCCGAGCGCGAGGCGGCCCGTGTCTTGGCAGCTCTGGTGGATCCCGTGGCGGAGGTGGGTGTTTTGGGCATGTTGCCTGACGAAATCGATATGCCTGCGGGTGCGGCTCCGCTGTGGATCGTGACCGTCGGATTCCTCCCGGGTGTGACCGATGCAGTGGCGACCAACGTCAAGCGTGCGGCGGAGGACGCCCTCGGCCGCACGCTCCCGGGATCCGCATACACAGCGACGCTGCATAGGATCTGGGGCTTGAGTGAGACGCAGGTCCGGCACGCCGCCGATGAGCTCCTGCACAATCGTCTCATCCATCGCCTGCATGTGGCGCGCTCTCCCCGTCGTTTGGATCTGGAGGTCCCACGTGGCGGTACGGATCGTGCTCCTGGAGTACAACGGATCCCGTTGTGCCGGGCCAGCGATACGGAGCTGACCAGGATCTCAAAAGACGGCATGCTGGCGTTGTCGTTGGCTGAGATGCGGGCGATCTCCACGCATTTTTCGACCTTGGGTCGTGAGCCGACCGATGCCGAGCTCGAGTGCCTGGCGCAGACCTGGAGCGAGCATTGCAAGCACAAGATCTTCGCATCGCCCATCCGCTATGTCGACGAGCATGGTGCGGCTTCGGTGATCGAGCGAGGCTTGTTCCAGACGTATATACGCGGCGCCACGGAGGCTGTCGCCGAGCGCCGCCGAGTCGATCAGGTGGATCCTATCGATGCCGATTTTCTCGTGTCGGTGTTCCACGACAATGCCGGAGTCGTGCGTTTCACCGAGCGAGATCACCTGGTGTACAAAGTGGAAACCCACAATAGTCCGTCTGCGCTCGATCCCTATGGCGGTGCGATGACCGGCATCGTGGGTGTCAACCGTGACAGCTATGGTACGGGGCTGGGGGCGGACCTGCTGACCAACGTTTGGGGATACTGCATGGGGGATCCCCGCTACGTGGGGCGTCTTCCCGCAGGGCTCATGCACCCCCGCCGCATCCGCGACGGTGTGCACGCGGGGGTAGTGGACGGGGGAAACCACTCGGGCATCCCCTACAGCCGTGGCTTTGAGCTGTTCGACGACCGCTATCTGGGCAAGCCGCTGGTCTATTGCGGCACGGTGGCGGTGATGCCTGTGGAGGTGGCCGGCTTTGCAACCCACGTCAAGCGACCGGCGGTGGGCGACAAGATTGTGATGGTCGGTGGGCGGATCGGCAAAGACGGGATTCACGGTGCTACATTCTCCAGCGTGGAACTCGGTGATGATTCGCCGGCTCAGGCGGTGCAGATAGGCGACCCGATTACGCAGCGCATGATGTTCGACATGCTCGCGGAGGCTCGGGATCGCGGGCTGTATACCTCCATGACGGATAACGGTGCCGGTGGCTTGTCGAGTTCGGTCGGCGAAATGGCGGAGGCCACAGGCGGGGCGCGCATCGACTTGGCGGCCGCGCCCGTCAAATATCCAGGGCTCGCACCGTGGGAAATTTTGATCTCAGAAGCGCAGGAGCGGATGACTTTGGGCGTCCCCGCTCACTGTCTCGATGCGCTTTTGGCCTTGGCGGCACGCCGCGAGGTGGAGGCGACGGTACTTGGAGAATTTACCGACACTGGGCGATTCGAGGTGTTGTATGGCGACGAGAGGGTTTGCGATCTGGACCTCACCTTTTTGCATGCTGGCGTGCCTTTGCCGGTGTTGTCTGCCCGCTGGAAACCGCCGTCGTGTAGCGATGACGAGGCGTGGATCGACAGCCTGCGCGACCCGGGCCCCGAGTTGCTGGCGTTGCTTGAGCGGCCCAATCTCACGAGCGGCGAGCAGCGAGCGCGCAGCTACGATCACGAGGTCAAAGGTTTGAGTGTGATCAAGCCCTTCGTGGGGCGGCGAAACGACGTGCCGTCTACCGCGACGGTCATGCGTGTTCGGCATCGTCGAAATGAAGGGGTGGTGCTCGCAGAAGGCGTGCACCCGTTTTATTCAGACATCGATACCCATGCAATGGCCCAAGCCGCGGTGGACGAGGCCGTCCGTCGCGTGCTCTGTGCTGGTGCCCGTCTCGATCGACTGTCGGCGCTCGATAATTTTTGCTGGCCTGACCCAGTTGTCTCGTCGCAAAACCCCGACGGCGAGCACAAACTCGCTCAGTTGGTTCGTTGTTGTCGCGGGCTTGACGAAGCGTGCCGAGCCTACGGGGTGCCGTTGATCAGTGGCAAGGACTCGATGAAGAACGACGCCGATCTTGACGGGGTCCGCATCTCGATCCCACCGACGTTGCTCATCAGCGCAATGGGGCAGACGCCCGACGTCCGGCGCACGCTGAGCTTGGAGCCGCGGTCGGTGGGCGACACGATCTTCTTGCTCGGCTCGACGGCGAACGAACTCGGCGGGAGCGAGCTCGCCCGCTCGCATGACGCCAGGGGTGCCTGTGTGCCGCGTACGGATGTCGAGCGCTGCATGGTGCGCTATCGGGCATTCGAGGCCATTCGAGATGCGGGGCAGGTGCGGAGTGCCCATGTTGTCGGACGTGGCGGCCTGGCCGTGAGCCTGGCCCACATGGCTTTGGCGAGCGAACGTAGCTTGTGGATCCAACTTGACTCGGGCGAGTTGTCGGACGCGGCTCTCCTGTTCTCGGAAAGCACCGGGCGGATCGTATTTACATGTGCCGCGGCGGACCGAGACACGTGTCAACGGGCTTTCACCGCGCCCGGCGTGGCGGAGATCGGTACGGTAGGGGGGCGCGGCGCGAGGGGGGGGGAGCGGCTGCAGGTGCAGCGCCGGGAGCGGCTCCTCATCGACGTCGACTTGCCCCAACTCAGACAAGCCTTCAGTGGAGGACTGCGTGGACTCTAAAACGATCCGCGGCACGTTTGGCGACCTATCGCCGGTCTTGACCCGCGAGGTGCGGGTGCTCGTGATCACAGGCTACGGCCTCAACTGCGAGGCCGAAACGGCTACCGCGTTCGCGCTGCTTGGCGTCCGAGTCGACCAGGTGCACCTCGCAGATCTACTGGAGCGAGGTCGTCGGGCACTGGACGGCTACCATATGGTGGCGTTCATCGGAGGTTTCTCATTCGGGGACCACGTGGCCAGCGGTCGCGTCTTGGCCAACCGACTCCGCGGTCGTTTGGGCGATGCGCTCGCGGCCTTTGTCGACTGTGGCGGGCTGGGCTTGGGGATGTGCAATGGATTCCAGGTGATGGTCAAGCTCGGGTTGTTGCCGGCGTTGGAGCGGGCCAGGGGGCGTCCCCTCGCCGCGCAGACCGTGAGCTTGGTCCACAACGATCGCTTTGGCTACTACGACGCTTGGGTGCGGCTGCGCATCGACCCCGCGAGCCCGTGTGTGTTTACTCGAGGGATAGCGTTCCTTGAGCTCCCCTGCCGGCATGCCGAGGGAAAGCTCGTATTCGACCCGTCGGTGGTCGAGGAGGTTGCAAAGGCGCACCTGGTACCTCTTCAGTATGTCGGCACCGAGGGCAAACCTACCCAGATATGGCCCGACAACCCCAACGGCTCGGGGGGGGCGGCAGCGGGCTTGTGCGACCGCAGCGGACGGGTCTTCGGACTGATGCCGCATCCGGAGGCGTATTTGTATCCAGAAAACCATCCTCGCTGGATCGAGCAGCGGGACGAAGCGCGTCTGCCCGCAGTCGGGCAAGGCCTCCACCTATTTGCCAACGGTGTGCGGGCGGTATTAGCGAGCTGAGCCCTGTGCTGGGGTGGGCATACACGTTTGTCCTATGCCATATCGACGCTATACGAGGGTGCCCGCCAGCCCCTACCGCGACCCGCTGGAGATCATCTGGACCCGTGCGGCGGAAGAACTGGGATTCGAGATCTCGAGGCGCAGCGATGTGTACGCGTGGTACGACGGTGCGGGCCGTATCATGCTTACGACCCCCGATGATATGGATCCGGACGATCATATGGGCCAACTGATTTTGCACGAGCTGTGTCACGCCCTCGTCGCCGGTCCAAAGAAGGCCGTGTTGCCCGATTGGGGGTTGCCGACGATGGACGATGGTGATCATCTCGAGGAGCACGCCGCCAATCGGTTGCAGGCCGCCTTGGCCCAGCGCGTTGGCCTGCGTTCCTTCTTCGCCACCACGACGGTCTTTCGCCGGTACTACGATCGCCTCCCGGCAGACCCCCTCGCGCCGAGCGACGACCCGGCGGCCCAGGTTGCCCGCCAGGCGGCGGAGCGTGGCGGGGCGCCACCTTGGCGAGACGTCCTGGAAAGGGCGCTGCAGGCCACCGCTGCCCTTCGCCACATCCTCGCGGCCTTCACCGGGCCGCGCTCGAATCTGTGGCACGATGCGCAGGCAGGGGACCGCGGCCCGACGTGCCTGGGTACCGGGCGTCGGCCTACTCGCTGACGCCCACAGCGTCGGTGGTGGGCCGTACCGTAGGTGCGCCGCAGATCAAACGCCCCCCGAGAACGCCCCCCGAGAACGCCAGTGACACGATGCTCTCTTCCGCATAGAGGAATTGGCTGGTTCGCCGTTGTCGCGCGCGTCGAGGAGAGTGGCGCTGTCGCCCTCGACCACAGAGATTCTGTAGCCGAGATCGTGCTTCGGCGTGTCGGGGTCGGTGGGTGGTAGGAAGCTGATGATATGCAGGCCCGCCACGGAGGCACAGGCTCATCCTCGTGACTGGCGAGTTCGGGGCAACTTGGTCGGCATGTGAACACGATAGCGTAGCGAGAGAGCCCGTTGAACGAGCCCCGGGGCGCCCTCTATGGTGGGGCACCCCTGTCGATCCAACGACGGGCCAGGAGGTGAACTTTGTGTACGAGGTCTGCCACCGCCGCCTGAGCGCATCCAGGAAGCTATCCGGGACCTCGTATGTGGCCTGCGTCGAGTCGATGCGCAGCAAAGTGTGGATGATATCGCGGTGTGCATTCGGCAGCACCACGGCCGCAAGGTAAGTGAGACGAGCATCAAGCGTATCTTGAGAATTGCGGAGTTGTCGCGGAAACGAGGGCGACCTCGTCGTCGCCCTGGGGGCGCCGCCAAGCCACCCGCAGGACGGGACCTGGAGCTTGGAGGCATGAAGCTCGTGGAGGCTGCCGCGGCAGCCAACGGGTCGTGGCCCGAGTGCGTGTGGTGGAAGTTCTAGTCGTAGGTATCGCCGTACTGTGAGCCGCCCGTAGCGACCCGCCCCTCGCACGCAGCGTCGAGGCTCCCGCCTTCCGGGCAAAACAATCGGTTCGCCGCGGCCGAAGACATCAAAATGCGTTCACCGTCAAGGTCGCCGAGAATCGCCGCGGCCAACCGGCCCAGGTCGACCGCGGACGCACGCACGCCCCCGTTTGGGTCGCGGCACGGACACGATAGCTCGTCCTGGATGATCAACGACCTGCCGGATCACGTGGCGACGACGAGGGGGGCGCGGGGGAGGGTTGCGCGTGGGCGCGCGAGTCCGTCATGATGGTGGCGCCAATGTCACTTTACGCTCTGTTCACAGGCCCCGGACCCAGTGGTTTCGGGTACAGCTCCACCGCCGACGACGTTACGGAGGGCCTCGACCTCACGGGAAAAACCTATTTGATCACCGGCTGCAACAGCGGGCTGGGGTTGGAGGCGATGCGTGTGCTCGGCCGGCGTGGTGCTCACGTTATCGCGGCTGCGCGCAGCCGCGATAAGGCAGAAGTCGCCCTCGCTGGGGTGAGTTCGGCCGGCACGCCCGTGGCCTGCGATCTTTCCGATCCGGGATCTGTTCGCGCGTGTATCGAGGCGGTTCGAGGGCTAGATATTCCCCTCGACGGCATCATCGCAAACGCGGGGATCATGGCTCTTCCGCAACTGGAGCGACGAAACGGGGTTGAATTACAGTTTTTCACCAATCATGTCGGCCACTTCATGTTGGTGACGGGGCTGCTTCGGATCCTCACCGACACGGGCCGCGTCGTGATCTTGAGCAGCGCGGCGCACAAGGGGGCGCCGCCGGGGGGGATCGAGTTCGACAACTTATCCGGCGAGAAAGGCTATCGGCCCTGGCGTGCGTACGGCCAGTCGAAACTGGCCAACCTACTGTTTGCCAAGCACTTGGCCACAAGGATGCCACGCCCGGGGCAGACGGCCAACTCGCTGCACCCCGGCGTGATCGCGACCAAGTTGGTTCGACACATGAACCCTGTCGTTGGTGCCGCGTACGGACTCATGGGGTGGATCGCTCTCAAGACGATTCCCGAAGGTGCCGCGACCGAGGTCTATCTGGCGACGCATCCCGGCGTCGCCGAAATCAACGGTGCGTACTTCGCCGATTGCAACCAGATCAGCCCGAGCAAGTATGGGCAAGATGCAGCACTCGCGCAGCGCTTGTGGGAAAAAACTGAGGAGATCGTCGCCGCGTTGCCCTCGTAGAGAGGCTCCGCGCGGGCGCACCGCATACATCACGCCGAATGTGCATATGCGGCATCGGTCATCCGTCTGGGCGGGTTGG
>JAZGFE010000143.1:0-26915 GCA_036479215.1 Nannocystaceae bacterium
CGAGGACCTTGCCAGCTGGTATCGACGGCAACTTCTGACGAACGACCAGGGCGGTGAACGGGTGACGGAAGACCTACGCCGCCGCCTTGCCGAGTCGGATGCGAGCGAGTCCCCCAAGCTCCATCATGCGCTGGAGTCAGCCTTGAAGTATCTGGAGAATCGACCGGCGCAGTTACACCCCGGCTCTCACTGGAGCCCACAAGGGCTACGAGGCGCGATGACTGCGCGGGGCCTGCAGCTTTCGGATCGTTGGGACTCCGCCTTCGAGTCGTACCATCGGGCGCTGCAGCAGGAAGTACGCTGTTTCTGACTTGCGCTCAGGGAGGCATCCACGCCCGCCGCATACGCAAGGTCCGGCAGCAACGACCTTTCCACGATGCCAAGTCGGCACCCGAGCGGCTTGATGGTCGGCCCATTTGCGCATGCCAACCAATCTGTAAAGGGGTTCCTCGATGCGATGCGCGCCCCACAGCCCATGGTAGATGGTCTCAGGGTGCCGCTCTTGTTCGACTCGGCGGTGCCGTTCTCCGCCGACCTCGACCAATGGTCATGCGTCCTCGAGTTGTTGTTCCTCGCGGAGCCAGAGGATGTCGCCCACCACGTCGCGCATCGTTCTGCCTCGTCCCATGAAGTCAGGGGAGTCTCCGCCTCGGCGATCCGCAAGGGACGAGATCAACCGAAACGCTCGCACAAGTTCGGCATCTGCTCTGTCAACGTTTGGGACTCTGGCTGCTCCTGGCATCGTCTTTCATCCTTTCCAATACAAGGGACTCATCTTGCGATGCGACCGCATTTCTCGTTTCATATCTTTTGCATATTTATTTATGCGCTGGGCTCGGACGCTTATAGGCACCGATGCCGGAGGACCTGATCCCATACCGAGCCCGCGCATCGATACAACGTATGCATCCACCGACGGCCGCCGCCCCATCGAGAGCGACTGGTTGCCGTGATACGGACAAGAACTCACCGCGGACGACGCCGACGCAGTCGCGGTCTCAGTCAGAGCGCAGCCGCCATCGAAACGAGCCTCGCCAGATGGGAAGCGAGTGGGGAACCGGCGCAAGCGCTCGTCGGCTCCGGTGTCAAACCGGACACGTCGGTTTGACACCGGAAGATAGGCACACGCACAATCGCCCGATGTTGCAACCAGGTCGAGCGACGAGAAGAGCCGCACCCATTTTGTGTTTCTTGTTAGGCGGGCTGCATCTCGCATGCGCCGAGAGCACGCCGGATGCCGCCGCTGGCGACGCTCTCGGAACCGATACAGACCCAGATCCTGCGAAAGGCGCCGCCACCGAGGACACGGCCGTGCCGGGCGAGGATGACAAGGACACGGCAGCCCCCGGAGGCCCGACCGACGACCAGGACACGGGCGGCGAGACTGACGGAGACGACAGCGACGACAGCGGGGACGCCGGCAGTTCCGCCGAAGGCAGCACCGGCGACCTGGGTTGCGAAGACGAGCTCGTAAAGGCCCTCGACTGGTTTCCCACCTCGGAGCTGCGCGATCTTCCGGGCCGAGTCGAGTACGCGCAGACCCACGTTGTGTCCGCGGCGGAAACACGCCACGCGCCGAAACCTGCCAACGACCGCGCGACCCTGTTCCTCTTCACCCCAGATCAGCCCATCGCCGGAGCCGAGGCCACCGACGTACGCGTCGCCGCGTTCGAGGGCGGCACGAAGCTCGGCGTCATGCTCGCCGAAGCCCCTAGCGCCCTGCCAAAGGCGCTGGAATCCGGCATCACATCCGCGCAATTGGCGCCGTACAGCACGCAGGCATGGAGCGCCGCGCTGCCATGGGAATGGGTGCACAGCGGTGTCACGCTGCACATCGGCTATGCGGCAGACGGTGCGCTCTACCGCCACGAAGCCCAACTCGAAGGTCTCGCGGCACCCCACGACTTCACCGTCAGCCGCACAAAGATCGTTCTCTTCGGCGACGATACATTTCACACCGATCCATCCACTATCGCTCCGCGTGCACGCGACTTTTTCGGGTCGGTGCCCGCCGCAGAACTGCGCTGGGTCGATTCGAGCGACTGGGTGCTGGAGCGGGCCGTAGTGCGCACAAAAACGGGCCCGCAGATGGTCGCCTCCGAGGCTGAACGTCGTGTGGTCACCTCGCAGAGCAACCATTGGTCGATCCTCAAGCAGCAGCTGTCGCTGCGGCTGAGTGCGGCGAACACTGGCCGCGGCCTGAGCATCACCGACGGCGGCGGCGACGGGTCACCGTACAGTTTCGGTACATCGGTGGGCCTGGGGTGGTACCTCGCCCCCGACGGGCGTTACCAAGATATCGCCGACGCCGGCGTGGCTGCCGGCTGGACGGGCTGGGCTTCCGTATGGCTCGGCAACTGCGGAAATGGCTTCATCCATGAACTCGGCCACTCGTTCTCGCTCGGCCACTTCACAGGCGGGAAGGCCACCGCTTGGGGTATTGAGGACGAGTATCCAAAAGATGGTGTTGGCTTGGAAACGCACCCGTGGGGCTACGACACGATCCGCCACCAGTTCCGCACCTGGTACAAGGTTGACAAGGCGGGCCCCGTGGTGGACGCCAACGGGGATTTTGTCGGGAAACGAGACCCCATGAACGGAGGGGATTCACCCAACCAACGCAGCTGCTTTCCGCAGTACACGGGGTACCACGCGCAAAAGTCCCAAAACTGGATGCAGAACACGCCCACGATCACCGAGGTCGATGAGATCCCCGGTATCTACCTGTGGGAAGCGAGCGAAGGCCGTTACCTCGCGGCCGAAGCCGCGCCCCAGTTTCAACATCCGGTCGCCGTGCACACAGCGGTGGTCACCCTCATCGGCACTTTGGCCAACAATGACAGCGCGAGCCAGACCTATCCCCCAATTTTCGCCACCTCGGGAAATGTGTTCGACTTGCCGGACCCCAGCGACCCGATGCTGCACGATAGCTTCCACGCCGCCGTTTGGTTTTTGGATATCCACTACGGCGATGGGACGAATGAACGCGCTCTCATCGGCCACGGACTTGTGCCCGCTGACGAGGGTGGAATACCAAGCTACTCGCTCAACCTGGCTCGTGAGCGAAATCCAGTGCGGGTCGACTTGTACCGCAGTCCGACAGCGTACCCGAACATCAACGTCGCCGAGGCTGAGCTCATCCACTCGCGTGACATCGAGGCTCCGTCCGCACCCCTGCGACCCGTCTTAAGGGCCGGCCGCGGCTGGCTGGCCAACGACGCCATGATCGTGCGCGAACGCTGCGAAACGGGTGTTAACTGCAATCGACGCGCGACCACGAGTACTTGGCGGATCCAAAGCGCAACACTGCACTTCGACGACCCCGACGGGAATTTCGCCGAGACGATACAATGCGCAGATCCGGAATCCTACAGTGTGCTCAAGGTGCCGGTCGTGGACAGCAAAGGCGACGCCGCGATGCTCGTCGTGCACGCGCAGCGTGTCGTGGAAGCCGACGGAGATCGCCGTGCCGTCGCGCTAAATGATGTCACGCCATGGTTCGACCGGCCCACTCTCAGGCAAAGCCTGCGTCTGTGGGCGCCGTGGGAGGCGAACAGCTCACTGGCGCCGGGACGTTACCGCGCAGAGACTCACTACGTCGTGTCTGGGTACGTCGACGCAAGTGTGTTCAGTCAGACCCAGATCTCTGTCGACATGGAGGTCCTGGACTCGACGTCAGTAGACCTGGCGAGCGAGCACAAAAGCGAAGGCCTCACCAGCGCCGATTCCTCCATGTACTTTTTGGTGAGGGATGCCCGTGTGGGTCCCACGAGCAAGGTTTGGTGGGGCGACGCGGGTCCAACGAAGCTGCGTGTTCCCGTCGTGGATGACGCGACCGGTGAGTTGGCGATACTCGTGCTCGACGCCTGGCAGGAGGCATGCGACGCGCGCTGGCAGATCCAGGCGGCACGCGGCGCGGGCGACTGCACGCACCACATCGTGCTCAAGGTCACAGATGACGACGACGAGAATGCCGGACTGCAGGGCGGTCATACCTACCGGACGGCAGCCTCGGCCCCATTGATCGTAGACGCCCACCGCTGGCACGATCCCGACGCCGGGCGGCGGATCCGAACTTTCGCCTTCGCCCTCGAATACACGGCCGGGTAGGTCGGCCCGCTGGTGTCGCCGGCCATGCCGGTGCTTCGTTGAACAACTCCCCATGACGAACGCCCCTCACTGCCGATCTTGGTGAGGTCGCGGGGGGTACCGCCTTGTGTGGGGGCCGACCCAGAAGCGTCGCCGCGCAGCTCATCGGGCCACTGATCAGGCCACTATGCGTGGCCCACTGCCCTCGCGTCGGGCAAGGGGGCGAGTCGCGCGGGTACGCAATTCTCGCGCTTGTATTGGGCGCGGTTAAGCATCATCCATACGACGATGAGCGAATCTATCTACGCGCAAATCGGGGGTGCAGCTGGGGTTGACCGAGCTGTGGACATTTTCTACCGTAAGGTGCTTGCGGATCCGCGCATCAACGCCTTCTTCGACAGCGTGGACATGGAACGGCAGGCCGCCAAGCAGAAGTCCTTCATCACGATGGCGCTCGGCGGACCGAACAGCTACACCGGGCGAGACATGCGGATTGCGCATGCACACCTTGTGGCACGGGGGCTCAACGACGGGCATTTCGATGCTGTCGTCGAGAACCTGGCCGCGTCCCTGGAGGAATTGGATGTTCCGAGGGCAACCATCGACGAGATAGGCGGCGCGCTCGAGGGTTTGCGCGCCGATGTCCTTGGGCGTTAGCATGCCGGTCGTCCGAGTCCGCGATGCGCAGCTGGCGATGGTCTCGGGCGAGACTGTGTTGGAGTGCCTAGAGCGAAACGGTTACGCGATCCCCTCGTCTTGTCGTGCGGGTACCTGCCGCACCTGCCTTGCTCGAGCGACCTTGGGTGAGGTACCGGCTGCTGCGCACGTTGGACTACGGCCCGCGGAGATCGAGGCAGGCTATTTCTTGCCGTGCGTCTGCCGTCCGCGAGGTGATATCACGCTGGTCGACGAAGCGTTTCCGGTGGTCCAGGCCTGTGTGCTGCGCAAGCAACTCGTGGGTGCGGACGTTGCCCTCCTGCATCTCCGACCGGACGCGGACTTGCACGTGATCGGGGGTCAGTGCGTGCACGTACAGCGGGACCCGGGCGCGCCCAGTCGCCCCTACTCGGTCGCAAGCGGACCGGGTGACTCGACCTTGGAGCTGCACGTACGACGAGTCGTGGGTGGAAGCGTGAGTCCGTGGCTGGTGGACCAGCTAGAGGTCGGCGAATCTGTCCTACTTCGTGGCCCGTCGGGGACCTGTGTCTATACCGACGGCGATCTAGCAGCTCCGCTTGTCCTCATCGCCACATCAACCGGACTCGCCCCGCTGCTTGGCGTGATCCGGAGGGCACTACATCGCGGTCATCATGGTCCCATCAGGCTGCATCACGGTGCGGCTACCCGTTCGGGCCTCTACCTCCAGCCTGTCCTGCAGACCCTGGAACGCGCGCACGACAACGTTCGGGTGCTCAACTCGGTGAGAGACGAGGGGGGCGATCTTGGCAGTGAAATCGCGCGCATGTACGCCGATGCGAGCGCCTTGCAGTGTTTCCTCGCGGGGGCACCTGGGCTTGTCCACGCGCTCCGACGTCAACTGTTTCTGCAAGGCGCGGCGCTCTCGAACATCGCTGCCGATGCATTCGCCGCCGCGTAGCGGGAAAGCACCGGGGCCGGATCGATGCCGGCCTTTCTCCTTGCGGTATCGATGTTGCAGCGGCCGTCGGCGTTGTAGGTGATGTTCACGAGTTCATGCCGGCGTCGACCACAACGACGTCGAGCGTCTCGGTGCCGATGATCGCCACGCGATCAGCCCCGTGTTGACGCAGATGGCCTCGTTTCGGGCCCACCACGCTCCCTATCTCGCCCGATGTTGTCGCCGCGTGAACGGCCTACAGAATGGAAGCTGAACGTTGACACCATGACCGACCGCCTCGTGCCCACGCACTCAGCGCAGGACTCCCGAACGTACGTCAACGGGTTGCTCAAAGAGGCGGAGAATCATCGTGCCTTGCATCACCCCTACCTTGAAGCGCTGGTCGAGGGGAACTTGCCAGATTCCCAAGGGGCGGTTCGGGATCTATGTCACCAGTATCTGGCGTACAGCGAGAACTTTCTCCAATATCTCTCCGCGACGGTGTCCCTGCTGGATGAACGCAAACACCGAGACCCGTTGCTATCAAACATGATGGAAGAAAACGGCGTGTACCCGAACGGGGACGCCGCTGCACTCGGAAAACACGGCATCGAGATGGAGTGGATCAACCAGGTGCCGCACCCCGTTCTTTTCAAGCGCTTCCTAGACTCGCTGGGCATGGACGACGCCTGGCGCCACGATCACCCGTATTGCGACGAAGCAGTGATCTGGGGACAGCTTTTCTTCCAATGCTGCAGATCCGGTGGGGCAGCGCAGGCCATTGGCGCGATGGGTATTGGGACGGAGTGCATCGTCAAGCAAGTGTACCGCCCCATTCTCGCAGCGATCGTGGGGCAGCTCGACGTCGCCCCGCGAGATCGCGTGTTCTTCGACCTACACGCGGCTGTCGACGATGATCATGGTGAAATCTTGCAGAATATCGCGGCCGACTTGGCAGCATTTGGGTGTCAGCGCCCGTTGCTTCGGCGTGGGGTCCTGATGGCCCTGAACCTTCGCACTTCTTTTTTCGACGGCATGCTCATTCGTACCCGGACGATGACCGCAGCGAACAAACCACTCGCTGCGCGAAGCGTCGATCACTGTGAGGCGAGCCGGGCTCTCGGCTCGGAGTCTTTCACGACGACCTCTGTCAACCGAGACTCCCTCGTTCCAGTTCCTGCGAAAATCTCCGGCGAGCTCGTGCACCGCGCCGTCTGCGGTGGCGGTGAGGCCGCGGCCTACTCGACCTCTCGTGGTCACCCCGTGTTTCCGGTGAAGCTGACCACGCACACCCTGAGTATGAGCATTGGGGATCTCGATCCCGGCGAAGCGACGTCGAAGCACCGGCACGCGTATGAATCATTGATCTATGTGATCGAAGGCGAGGGGTTCTCGACCATCGAGGGGCAAAAGGTGCTGTGGAAGGCTGGAGACGCGCTGTACGTCCCGGTGTGGAACTGGCACCAGCATTTCTGTACCGGAGACGCTCGAGCCCGCTACATCACCGGAACAAACTTGCCGCTGCTCTATCGTCTTGGCCAAACAGTACTGCGCGAGGAACAGCAAACTCGGTCCGCGGCAGGTTGCGGTGGTTCCTAAACGGACGCGAATCGCCTAGAGATGGCCAACGTGCGGACCCGATCGGACGGAGTCAGGGTGGCGGCGGTCTTTAGGTGGCGGCGCACCTCGCCGATGTCGGAGCCCTGGACACGCAATTGGACTCCCCGAGCGCAGCAGCCTGGCACAACGCGCCGCAGGCCATCCTCGTCGTTGAAGACAACGAGGCCGATGCATACTTGGTGCAGGAACACCTTGAGGAGGCTGGGGGCTACGCGGCGACCTACTGCGAGTACCTGCGCGATGCCTTGACCTTGTTGAGCGACGGAGAGCCGCGGATCATCATTACCGATCTTGGGTTGCCCGACGCTTTGGGCCTTGACTGCGTGCAGCAACTTCGGGCCGCGAGCCCCGAGAGCCCTTTGATTGTCCTGAGCGGGATGGCTGACGAGTCGGTGGCGATCGAAGCCATGAAACTCGGCGCGCAGGATTACCTCATGAAGGGCCAGGTCGACGCGGACAGTCTGGCTCGGGCCATCCGCTACGCGACCGAGCGCAAGCGCACCGAGCTGAAGCTCGTGAGACTGGCCCACCACGATCATCTGACCGGGCTATCCAATCGCGCGACATTTCGGAGTCGGCTCTCGAAGGCGATGGCGCGCGTGCGTCGGACCGGCGGATTCATCGCAGTTTTGTTTCTCGACCTCGATCGGTTCAAGCAGATCAACGACACGTTGGGGCACGACGCGGGTGATCAGCTGCTCAAAGGGATTTCGGGGCGGTTGCTCGACACCGTTCGCGACATGGACACCGTGGCTCGCCTCGGGGGAGACGAGTTCGCCATCGTGCTGGAGGAACTAGAGAGCCCCGAACGCGCGAACGAGGTAGCTGAGCGCGTGCTTCATGCCGTGGCGCAGCCTTTGGTGCTGGACGGCGAGTCGATCGTCCCGGCCTGCAGTGTGGGAGTTGCGTGCTTCCCGATGACCGCCGACTCGCCAGACGAGCTACTCAAGCAGGCCGATGAGTCGATGTACAGCGCGAAGCGAGCGGGCCGAAATCGGGTCTCTCGCTTCACGGGAGGTTCTGTGGTTCGTACGTTGCCGTGGGATCAGGAATTCGTGGAAGCACTCGGCGAAGGGCGCTTCGTGCTGCACTATCAGACACAGTTCGATCCAGGAACGGGAGCTCAGTTGGGAGCAGAAGCGCTGTTGCGTCTTCGGTCCGGTGGCGGCAGCATCATCCCGCCAGTGGCGTTCATCCCGGCGCTCGAAACTAGCGATCAGCTGTTCGCAGTGACTGGATGGGTGATCGACGAGGCCTGTCGGCAAGTCGCAGAACATCGTGCGGCCGGTCACTCGCTCAGCGTTGCGGTCAACGTTTTGGCCCGCGACCTCGCGCGGCCCGGCCTCGTCGCTACCGTAGGCGGTGCGCTCCGGAAGTTCTCGTTGCCCGGAGACGCTCTCGAACTCGAGATAACCGAGCGCATGCTCCTCAGCGACTCGTCCGTCACTCGCACGACGCTGGCGGAGCTTCGAAGCATGGGTGTACGCGTTGCAATCGACGATTTCGGGACTGGCTATGGCTCCCTGGGCTGTTTGGAGCGCTTCCCGGTCGATGTACTGAAGATCGCTCGAAGCTTCGTGTCCACGATCGGGCGGACGGGTAATGGGGGCACCGTCGCGGCCGCCGTGATTGGGCTGAGCCACACGCTGGGGCTCACGGTCGTCGGCGATGGCGTCGAGACCCCGAAGCAGCTCGAGTTCTTGCGGGCTGCGGGCTGTGATGGGGTCCAGGGCCTCCTACTCTCTCGCCCGACCCGATTGTGGTGCCCGACGGATCGCCTGCAGACGGCGGGGCGTGTCGCCGCGTAGGAGGACCCGGATCGGGTCCGCCGTCCTGGGCGCAAGTCTTGCGCGGCGGCGTGGGGACCGTATGCGGCTCGTATGCCCTGTTCCCTGAAGTCGCAAGCCAAGGCGCAGCAGCGGCGAGCCACGCCCGGTCGCGGGCGCGGGGCGTTGTGCCCCACTGTGTCGATCTGGGTGCTGGCGACCTTGGTGCCCCTTGCAAACCGTTGCCGCACAGCCCCCGGGCGCCACGGGCCCCGCTGCAGCTGCGGGGAGTACGTCGGAGTCGTCGACGCGGGAACATCCTGTGGCCTCGTCAACGGACGCCCTCAGGGCCGCGCCTACCAAGCTGGCGGGCTTCATCGATCTCAACGGGTACTACGACACGCGTGGGGGGGCGGTCTTCACCATCAATCTTCTCGCCGATCTCCCCCGGCGTGTTCAGTATTTCTCGCTCACCAATTTCTGGGGCCCTCTCAACGGCTCAAACCCGGTGGATGTGGGCTCGGTCTACTCGGAGCAGCACCTGCGATGGCGCGTGTTCAAGAATGTCCCGTTGGGTCTTGCCGGGCAGTGGGCGATCCGATCGGAAGCGAGAAACGACCTCATCCGGGCTGGCCTGCGCTGGTACACCGCGGATACACCAGGCTTGGACCGCGTGTTTGATGCGATCAATCTGAGCTACGCGCTCAATTTCTACCCGGCGCAGCTCGACTACATTCAAGGCGGCGGGTGGCGTTCTCAGTTGGAGCACGCCTACCGACTCAAGATGTTGCCCAAACACCTGGATCGCCGGATCTACGTCTCAGGCTTTCTGGATCATAACCTGTGGGCCCAGGCGCCCGACGGTGCGCCCGTGAGTCGTGTCGTCACGGAACACCAGTTGGGCTTGCGACTATTCGCGGGGCTGCACGTCGTGGCCGAGGCCCGCTACAACCAGTACCTCGCGGAACAAACCTTTGGGGTTGCGCTGGGCTTGCAGTACCTGGCCCCGTTCAAGGTGCTCCCATGAGCGACGAACAAGCGACGGATACAGCGCCCATCATCCATAGCGCGAACGCCGAGAGGGACAGGCTCGTTGAGGCGGGAACACTCAATTGGGTTCACTGGGTCGTCGTAGGTCTGTCGCTGCTCTTGACGCTTGGTGCCTGGTACTACGCAAAGACTCAG
Organism: Nannocystaceae bacterium; assembly: GCA_036479215.1. GTDB lineage: Bacteria > Myxococcota_A > Polyangia > Nannocystales > Nannocystaceae > FL481. The sequence continues at coordinate 10,237 of JAZGFE010000143.1, forward strand.
GTGGACGACAAAATCAGCAGCCAATTTGATCGAGAATCCGACCAGTTGATCGAACTGGTCATCGATCGTATGCGAAAATACGAAGACGGGCTGTGGGGCGGTGTCGGAGCGATTCAGAGCCACGGCGGATCCGTGGATCCGGAGCAGTGGTCGATTTACTCCGAGACCCTGAGTCTGGATGTAAAGTATCCCGGCATCAACGGAATCGGGGTCATCGCGCAGGTCGAGCCCGATGAACTCGCTGGATACGTGGCGGCGCAGCGTCGCACCCGCCCCAATTTTACAGTGCACCCTGAGCACTCGGAGTTCGAATACCTCCCCATCACACACATCGAACCCATCGAAACCAACGAGAGCGCCGTGGGTCTCGATATGGCGCACGAGACCAACCGGTATACCGCGGCGAGAAAGGCCCGGGAGACCGGGGTTGCGCAGATTACAGGGCCGATCGTGTTGGTTCAGGATGCGCAGCACACTCCCGGTTTTCTCTTCTACGCGCCGTTCTATTCGGGCGCGAACACGACCGTTGCGGAGCGCGAAGAAAACTTCGTAGGGATCGTGTACGCGCCGTTCATATTCAGCAAGCTCATGCGAGGTGTGCTTTCGAGCGAAAAGCGTCACGTAAGCATCAAGATCAGCGACGGAGGGGACTCGCTCTTTGACGAACTCAATCTGGACGACAAGCGCTTCGACAACGACCCGATGTTCGAAAAGTCCCGTGCGGTCGAGCTCTATGGCCGGACTTGGGAGTTCGAGATCGCTACGAACCTGGCGTTCCGAGACAGCGCGCGAAACAGCCAGCCCTTGGTGATACTCGGGGCCGGTATCTTCATCGACAGCTTGCTATTCGGTATCTTCGTGCTGCTTTCGCGCGCGTCACGACGCGCGATCAGCTTCGCCGATCTGGCTGGGACTGAACTGCGCGAGCAGGCGACGGTGTTGAGGAGATCAAACGACGAGCTCGCGCAGTCAAATCGAGACCTCGAGCGATTCGCCTATGTGGCATCGCACGATCTGCAAGAGCCGTTGAGAATGGTGGCCAGCTACTCCGGGATGTTGGGCAAGAAATATGGTGAGAACCTGGACGACAAGGGACACAAGTACCTCTGCTACATTTACGAGGGGGCAGCGCGCATGCAGGCCCTGCTCGATGACCTCTTGGCCTTTTCGCGGGTTAGCGCGCAAGAGGCCGACTTGGGTCGGGTCGACCTCAATGAAGTCGTTCGCGCCGTGGAGGCAGACCTTGGGCTGATGATGCGCGATGCAATGGCCAGCATGGTGATCGAAGAGCTGCCCGAAGTCGCCGGCGACGCGACACAGCTTCGACAAGTGTTTCAGAACTTGATCGCCAACGCGATCAAGTTTCGGGGCGAGCCGGATCCCGTGGTCACCATCGGCGCATCTCGCGCACTGTGTGGATGGAAGATTAGCGTGGCGGACAACGGGATCGGCATCTCCAAGGAGTTCAGCGACCGTGTTTTCGAGATTTTTCGCCGGCTGCATCCGCGCCGGAAATACGCAGGCAATGGCGTAGGGCTGGCGATCGTCAAGAGGATTATCGACCATCATCGAGGCGAGGTTTGGGTCGAGTCCGAAGAGGGCATGGGTGCCACGTTCCACATCACCCTCGCAGAGTTCATAACCAAAGACTCTACCGGGGACACAGCCGGGGACACAGCTGGACACACAACAGCGCATCGAAAGGCCGCATGATGAAGAGCATTCACATTCTACTCGTCGAGGACAATCCGGCGGACGGCGAATTGCTGCAGGAAAGCCTTACTGAGCAGAACTGCCACGCGGACGTAACCCTGGTCGAAGATGGTATCGACGCGCTTGCGTATCTGCGCAAGGAGGCGCCGTTTGAGTCCGCCACTCGCCCCGACCTCGTGATCTGCGATTTGAACCTCCCACAGATGGACGGGCACGAGACCTTGGGAGCGATCAAGGCAGACCCTTCTCTAGCCGATATTCCGGTGGTCATCATGACGTCGTCGGCCGCTGCCACCGACGTGGCAGCTTCCTATTCGCGGCAAGCGGCCGCGTTCATTCGAAAGCCGCTCGACCTCGAAGGCTACGAGAGGATTGCGGGAGCCATCGACGGGTTCTGGATCGCGCTGGTTCGCTACCCCGAGACGGGCTGAGCGGCGCAAGTACCTGGCGTGGGAGGGCCGCCTGGGGCCATGTTGCGGGGCTCATGCCTGCAATACTGTGCGCCGCGTTCTGGTAGCTCCAATTGACGTTGATCAGCGGCCCATGATCCGCAGTTTCCTCGACGGTTTGGCCCGCCGTGAGCCTGGTCGCAGCGCCGGCAGGTGTAGGGAGAAAACCGTTCCGGGCCCACGGTCTGCGATGTATAGTTTTCCGCCTTGAAGCTCGAGGATATGGGCGGCGATCGGTAGTCCGAGGCCGAGCCCCTCTTGTCCGGGCACACGACGGAAGCCGCGAAGAAGCCGTCCTAAGTCTGCCGCAGTCGCGGGACGGATCGGGGTGTAGACGTCGATCACGACTGCCCCGTCTGGTTCGTTGCGAGACGCAGACACATCGATGTCGATCGCCCCGGCGCCGCCATCCTTGCTCGCATAGACCAGCACGTTTTCCAGTGCCTGCGTGGTGCGGTAGGGATCAATGAGGGCGGGAGGGAGGCCGGCCTCTGCGTGGGTCTGGTAGTCGACGCTGTGATCCTGGCGGTCGCGTGCGTTGTGGATCGCCCGGCCCACGAGCGCGACGGGAGGCATGGGTTCGGGCTGGAGGTCCATCCGCCGCGCGTCGATCTTGGCGGTGTCCAAGATGTCGTCGATCTGCTGCAGCAATACGCGGCCACTTTGGTGGATCATTTGCACCATTTCACGCTGCGCTGCGGTGAGTTCCCCGTCGATGCCGGTGAGCATGAGCTCGGAGAAACCGAGGATGGAGTTTAGAGGTGAGCGCAGGTCGTGGCTCATGTTGGCGAGGAACTGGCTCTTGAGTCGATCCGCTTCCGTGGCTTTTTCAATGGAGACGTATTTCTCCATATTCGCGTCGGTGATACGACCCACAAGGCGATCGACCGACCGGACGAGTTGGCGTAACTCGTGGGTGCTAAAGGAGTCCTCTCGTAGAGGCGGCGGAATCGCCCCGCACGCAACGGAACGGACCTGGCCCGTGGTGCGGGCGATGTCGTGGGTTACGTCATGGACTACGATACGGCTTGTGACGGCAAATACGAGTACACCGCCGAGCACCGCCCAACCCAAGGGCCAAGCCGGGTCGGGCATGGTTGGCGTATAGCGGACCATGGTAGCGCCATCGGGGGTGCGGTGTACCCAGGCATCCGGTCGACCGTCGCCGTTGCGATCGACCGGACCTAGAGCCGACGTCGGGATTGCCTGGCGCGCACCGTAGCTGCGTCCTGCCAAAATGGTGGTGCTGTTGGGGTGCTGGGCCAGATACGCGCCGAGTTGTTCTCGCGTGCCGCTGGCGGCCAGCCCGGCGATGGACCGTGCGGTGGTGGCCGCGGTGTGCTGCTCGCGGTCGCGCGTGTAGGGGTCGACCCAGAGGCGTGCGAGCAGCAATGGTGTGGCGATGGCGGCTGCGCCGGCGAGGAGCGCAGGCCCCCACAGTCGATTGCGCAGGCCTTTTCCGGGTGGAAAGGGTCGCGTGCGGAGCCGGCCCACCACGCGTACCTCTGGGCGCAGGATGGCGCGGGTGCGGGAGCTCAGTATCGCGGTATGGGTGCCGAGGCTGAGCAGGCACGCAAGCGCGGCGTGAACTGTAGTTGTGGTGGTCAGATCGGCTTCGACGCGAATCTGAGCAAGCCCGACCATCCCCGCCGCCGCATGGGAGACGGCAAACGCGATGCCTATCTCCTTTGGAAGGGCGAGTAGGCGAGCGAAGGTTCGTTCCGCGTCGCGACGGTCGGGTGTCCCGCGTCGCGCGTTGCGGTCGCGCCACCACAGCAGGGGCACAAAGAACAACATCGGGAGGCCCGCAAGGGCCAGCCAGATCGGTGCGGGGCGTCGGGTCGGGAATGGTCGCTGTGGCCACCTGTCTGTGGGCATGCGCAGCGCGACGTAGCCGAGGAGGGTGAGCAATGCCAGCGACGATCCCATTGCGAGGCCGGTCCAGGGGATCGTCGTCCCGTCGTCGATGATGATCGACACCCAAAGAGCCTCGAAGGCAGTGGCCACAAGCCAGATGCTGGCGACGAGGCCGAGGCTTCTTTCCTCCACATTGAGGCGATTGTGATCGAGGCGATTGTGGCCGGCGTCGCGGCCCTCCTCCGGCGGTGACGTTTCGCCTTCGGCGTTGTTGGCCGCGGCCGAGTGCCCTTTGGGCTCTGGCGGCGACGCGGGGGTCATGAGCTTTGGGCCTCCACGTGGGACGAGGGTGCACAGGCCTGTCGCTTGGCGGCACGTTCGGCTTCGCGGCTCATGTCGATGGACGAGGGACGGCCCGGTGGCTCGAGGGGGAGTTCGAGTGTGAACGTGGAACCGTGGCCAAGCCGCGATTCGACCTCCAGGGCTCCGCCGTGGTGTTCGGCGATGCTGCGCGCGATGGCCAGGCCCAAGCCGGTTCCCGCCGTCCGATGCTTGAGTGAGCCAGCCTGCTCGTAGCGCTCGAAGACTGACGCAAGTTCGCCTTGTGCGATGCCAACCCCGGTATCTTCGACCGACACGACGAGGCGTGGGTCGGCCGATGAAACGCGGACTCGAAGCTCGATTTTGCCAGTATCGGTGAATTTGATCGCGTTGCTCAGGAGATTGGTGAGCACCTGAGTGATGCGTCGTCGGTCGCAGACGACCCGAGGTAGGTCGGGGGGGCTTTCCACGACGAGGACGACACTCTTGTCGCGTACCAACGACCTGTGGATGTTGACGATTTCGTCGATGAGCTCACCTAGGTCCTCTCGTGCAAAGTTGAGGCTCAGTTCACCGGATTCGATGAGCGAGATGTCAAGGATGTCGTTGATGAGCGTGAGAAGTTGACGACCTCCGGTGAGAATGAGTGTCACATCCTCTCGCTGCGGATCGGAGAGTTGAGAGGGCGTGCCCTCGAGAAGGAGCTGAGCGAACCCGCAAATCGAATTGAGCGGGGTTCTGAGTTCGTGACTGACCGCCGCTAGAAATTCGGCCTTGATGGCGTCTGTATTGCGCGTGCGGCCCAAGGCGCTGTCGTAGTGCGCGAGCTCCCCCGCGAGGCGAACCCGGAGTCGTTCGAGTTCGTCGAAGAGGGCGCCAACTTCGTCGAAACTGGTCGCCACCACCTCCTGCCCCATGCGCTGCTCTTTGTTGTAGCCGATGGCGTCGAGGCGCTGAGCGATGGACGCGACGTCACGACCTGGACTTTGCCCGATGCTGGATCCAGCGAGGGCCGCCAATGCGACGCAGCCGAGAAACGACGCCACGCAGGCCGCCGCCCGCGTGGTGTTTACGAAGCTGGTGTCGGGCCCGACACTGCTGATGAGGTATGAGAGCGCGAGCAACCCGGCGGCGCAACACGACCAGGCGAGAAGTGTGGAGAACGTGGCGGATAGAGCGGGCGGATCGTAGTTGTGTAGCAGCGGGATAGGAGCGCGAATCCGGCTGTGGACGGCGAGGGCATGCAGCACACGGGTTTGGAGCAGTGTGATGAGCACGGCACTGCTCAGCGTGGCGGCGAGCGTGGGGGCGATGCGTCCCGCGATGGCCCAGTTTTCACCGACCAACAGCACCGGTTCGAAGGTGAGGCATACAATGGGCACGCCAGCTAGGGCGGGCGTCCAGCGACCGATTCGCGGGATCCATCGGATCAAACGCCGTGCTGGGGCCTCGGAGCGCCGATGCAGTAGCTGTGCGGCGACGATCTGACCCAACGTGCCGAGAGCCACGAGCAGCATGATCGCAGCATGGGGCCCCTGATCGATCGGCGCCCCGTGGCGACCCGTCGCAGCGAGAAGGAACAGCAAGGCCAGGCCTGTGTGGGCCACGCTGCCCACACAGATGGCTGTGAGGGCCCGGGCGAACTCGTTGGCCGCTAGCTGTCGCGGTGCCGCGTGGGGATCCATGCCTCGTCAGGATACCACCGGGGTACTCGTGAGCCCGTCCTGTCCCCAGTCGGTGTGCGGTGCGAGCGTTGGCCCGACAAGTTGTGGGCCCGAATGCTTTCGATCGAGTCGGACAGGGCGTCTTCCCACTCCGCGACGGGACCGTCACTTGCGACTGCAGACCCGCACCTCGTCGTCCTTGTGGCGGGTGACGATGATTCGCTCGCCGTGGATACCGGCCACGGACACAGTGGATGCCATTGGGGTTGCCCACGTCGATGCAGAGGCTGGGCGCGACCGTTTTCCGCTTTGGCCCACCTGTAGGTCCGCGGGTGCCATGTTGGGATCGGTCACCGTCTGTTCACAAGCCGATAGAATGGTCAACGGATTGCGTGGGCCGGGAAGTGGTGGGCCCACGACGGTGGCACCGTGACGTACGAAGCCACCAGTCGTTCGGAATATCTCAGGTAGCGGCGCCGGAGCGGCGATCCCAAGTGGCTTGGTCAGAGAGCTCGATCCCCTACCAGTCGTTGAGGAACCCTCCGAAATGGAACCGGTTGTTGGACGCCCAGATCACGTCGGAACGGACCAGACCATCCCCGCTGCTCCACAGGTAGCGGTGATCGACGTATCCTTGGAGGACGGTCCATGTGCCGATGCAACCGGGTGCTCGCACCCGATGCCCCACGTTGCCGATGTCTGCGCAGACCGTCGAATAAATCGAATTCGCCGAGCTATGGTAGTGGAGGCCCGAGTCGGTCGAACGACGCGAAGCTTCACATCCCGTCGATTCAGCTTCGAACGATCTCAAAGATGGTCGTGGTGCCGCTTACCTCGTTTGCTGACACCAGCAGCGGTCGATGGTTGGGACTGTGCCACCTGTTGATGAATAGCAGCGTTTCTGGCCCCAGGTCGCCGGAGGTGCCCAATTCCGCGTTTCCGGCGAAGTCGCGGGTGGTCACGTAGTCCACAAACTCTGGATCGTGGGGGTTGCTGATGTCGTAGATCATGATTCCGCCTTGTCGCTCGAGTCCGATAAAAGCGTAGTCTCGGCCCCACAGGCGCGCGAGGGTCAGCGCTTCGGGTTCCGTGCCCTTGTCGTCGCTACGCGCGTCGAAAGAATCGTTTTCATCGTTATTCGAGTTGAAATCGTCTGGGGATTCCATCGCTATGATCTGGGCAAAGTCGTCACCGCTGTCGTAGATCAAACGACCGTTCCAGCTGCGGATCGAAAACGATCGCGCGCCGTAGCTGTAGAGTTTGTCATAGTCCCCGTCGTTATCCAGGTCGCCGCCGGCCAAAGTGACCTTGAGCCGGCCGAGCGCCGAGCTATCTTGTAACTGCGCGGCGCCGGGAAACGAATCTGGATCGAGGGACAAATCTTTCACGCGGGATTCTTCGCTGTACCCTTCATAGTCTCGAGCATCGCCTTCATTCGCCATGACCACGTAATTGTGCCCATGGTGTCGGTAGGTGGCGATCTCATCAGGTTGATACATACCCTCGACCGGCCAGTTGGCGATGGAGATCGCCTTGTCTTTGTTGCTCGGGTCCAAGGCGTTGCCTTCGAGCGCGTGATTCTTGAAACCGAGGGGCCAAACGTTGCGGATTTTTGCGCGGCGCACATCGAGCAGCGCCATCGCGTTGTTCTCCTGCAAAGTTATCCACGCCCATCGGGAGTTGGACGATACGCTCACGTACTCGGGTTCGAGATCCTGTGCTACGGTCGCGCCTGGCCCAAAAATACGTACGGCAGGGTCGATGCTTCCGTTGTTGAAGGCGTTGAAGTTGGCCGTCCTGACGTTGAGGCGGCCCACACCATGTCGGAGGTCGATAACGCTTACGCTGCCCTGTGGGTCGACGGTGTAGTCGTCGTTCGGTTCACCCTCGTTGGCCACGATGACGCGTCGGCCGTCGGGCGTAAATGTGAGCATGTCGGGCATCGCGCCGACTGTCACTTGGTTGAGAAAAACGCCATCGGCCGAGAAGAACACCGCTAGGCCCGGCGCCTGCGGATCCTCGGGTTCGATCGCAACGGCCACCAGCCCCCGGCGGACCGCCACGCTGTTGGCGTGGTCTCCGAAGGGGGTGAGATCGATCTGGAACTCGAGATAGGGGGTGTTTGGGTGCGCGATGTCGAGCACGTCTAATGTCGCCGCTTCGAAGTTGGTGACGAAGAGTCGCTGGGTGTGGGCGTCGTGTGCCACCACCTCGGCTGCACTCGCGTCGAAGGTACCCGAGGCGAAACTGCCAAGTGGCACGAGGGTAACGTGGGCGGAAGCTGGCGTGGCCCAGATGGTGGTCACGAGCATCGTCGCAGCGAGCGTGTGGGCGTGGGGTAGCCGGCCGAGGGCTTGAAGATTGCGGTTGCGGGCGGCGGCGAGGGGCTGATCTTGCATGATGGGGACTGCCTTTCGTGCCGACGCTACCTTCGCCGAGAGAGAGGCGCAACTCTACGATGGGAACGCGAGCCTGTCTTTGGCGTGCGAAGACTGGGCGTTCGAAGACTGGGCGTGCAAAGACTGGGCGTGCGAAGACTGGGCGTAGTTGAGAGTCGTCACGGTTGGCCTCGATGAGATGGCTAAGCACAGTTGCGCCCACCGTCCACCCGCCGTTTCAGGTGCCCACTAGTCCCGAAAGTCGACACCCCCCGTTTCCTCAAGATACTCGTTCAACGACCGGTGAAGCTGGGGCACGTCGACCTGCTTGATCAAGTTCTCGCGCAGGTCTTCGTCCCGTTGTTGCCGTCGAAGAGCAGACCAGTTGTGTCGCAGATCGCGGACCAGTTTGTGTCGTCCGTCCAGCACCGCGAGAAAATCGATATCGATCTCACCGGCGGGACTGAAGCGCCACGTTTCCGCCACCAAGACGCGATTTTTGGCCGCGGGAGTTCCGCGGGCCACGTCGTTCAGCTCCATCCCATCCAATCCGTCGGGCGCGGGCGTATGGGTGAGGGCGAGGAGCGTCGGCATCACGTCGACCAGGCTGGCGATCTCACCGACCCGACCCGCGCCGACGCGAGGCCCTTTGACGACCAGCGGAATCCGGATCGCGTCTTCCCGCAGGTCCTTGCCGTGGCCTCGTCCCTTTTCGTTGATCATCTCGCCGTGGTCGGCGGTCAGGACCACCGCGATCGAGCGCTTGTTCCCCATCTCCTCGATCCGGTCCAACAGACGTCCCACATGCTGATCCATGTATGCGAGCTCGTGGTCGTACTTGTCCCACTGCGACTCGCCGAACTTGGCGACCTCCGGGTGGCTTTCGTTGGGCAGATGGGGCCCAAAATAGTGGGCCCACAAAAAGAACGGACGATCGTCGGGCACCTTCGACAGGGCCTCGAGACTGACATCCGTTACCGTCTTGTCGATCTGCTCGAGCTTGGGCAGATGGTCCAAGTCGGTGTACGCGTCGTAGCCCACCGCGTTTCCCAAGCTCCGATCGAGAAACTCCGAATGGCGGTCGTTCACCACGGCCGTCGTGTACATGCCCCGACGCTGCAAAAGCCAGGCCAATGGCGGCCGTGGGTCTTCGAGCGGGAGCGCGAATCGCCGCCGGGCCCGTTCGCCCTTCATCAGTTGGCCCTCGACCGGCACCCGCAAGAGCCGGTACTTGGTGGTCTCGACTAATTTCGTCCATCGTAGTCGCCGGGGGTAGAGCCCACGAAACAACGACGAAATCGCCAAACTCGTCCATCCGCCGGAGGTATAGGCCCGTTCGAAGACCAGGCCACCTTCGGCCCACGCCGCGATGGCGGGAGTCGTGCTGCGCTGCGCTCCGTACATGTTGGTGCGAACGGCCTGCACGGAATCGATCGTGATGAGCACGACACTCATAGGAGAGGGCGTCGGTGGGACGGGCGGCAAGGGGGCCTCGTCTCTCCCGCGCCCGAGGTCCCCTAGGCGGCAGTTCTCATCGATACCGTTGCCCCGGATCTCCCGCGCGCCGGGATGGATGCCCCCGTCGGTGGGCTCGCAGTCTCCACCGCCGAGGAGCGAAGAGTAGCCATCGGCGTCGATATCCGTGAGGTGGCGAGCGAGACTCAGGGCAACGCAGGGATACGGTCGGGTCAGCACCGCGTCGAGGGTCGGCTCACGCTCGGGCGTGAGCGTGACAAAGGGCACCAGCACAAGCACTCCCGCTGCCCCCCACGCGATACCGCGCCCCCATCCCCCGTCCCGCCGAAATCGCGGGAGAAACCCGAGACCGAGCAAGTAGAGCACCCCAACCGCCCACCCACGCAGGGCCAGGTGGGCGGCCGGGTAACCATCCGTCTCGGCCGTGCGATCCACGAATGTGACGACCACGACTGCCAGCCCAATGACGGCGGCGCCGCCCCATCGCCAGTGGCGAGCCTGATCCGCCAACCACCCGTTGGGGTGTCGGGTTGAGGGCTGGGCCAGGCCGGCGACCACGGCGAAACCGAGAGCGCCAAGAATCGAACCCGCCAACGCCAACAGGGCGGGCTCACGGTCGGCCCCTGACAGCCGCGACCACACACCCAGTCGATCGAGGAGCCACGCCGCGCCGGCAACACCCACAGCCAACCAGATGAGCCATCCCACGTACGCGCGGAACAGGGCCAATATCCTGAGCAGGCTGCCGATGAAGAGCCCGCTCAGCGCCCCTGCGAGGAGTGCGAGACCTATCACCTCAAGGAACGACACGGCAGGCAGTCCGAGGCCGACGGCGGCGAAATCGAATAGAGCCAATCCTGCGAGTAGCAGGCCCGAGCGTTCGAGGTGGACCAGCAACGGCTGCCCGGGAGGCCGCTCCCCCAGCGCGCGCCCCACCCAGACGGCACCAACCAATCGTCCCCCCCCCCCCGCGCCCCAGGCAGAAACGAGGACCTGCGCGCTTGTGCGTTGCGACGGATTTGGACACGGCCAAGGGCGGCCAATGATAGGGGTGGATGCCGTAGGCTGGCTAGCCCGATATCGACCACCCCGAAAATGCAAGGCCACCGCGGACACGTATCGCCGCGTCGCCCAAACGACCCGTGGACCGTCCGGTCCGCAGCGGGTTTCGGAGCGATGCGTCTTCAGCCCGCCGACTTGTGGGCCCGGATGCGTTCGATCAAGTCGGGCAGGGCGTCTTCCCATTTCGCGACGAGACCGTAGTCTGCGACCTGAAAGATGGGCGCCTCGCTGTCCTTGTTGATGGCGACGATGGTCCTCGAGCCCTTGATGCCGGCCACGTGCTGAATGGCACCGGAGATGCCCACCGCGATGTAGAGGTCGGGGGCGACGATTTTGCCGGTTTGGCCCACCTGTAGGTCCGCGGGCACCATGCCAGCATCGGTCACGGCACGGCTCGCCCCCAAGGCGCCACCGAGCAGATCGGTGAGTTCCTCGAGCATCTTGAAGTTCTCGGCCTCGCGCATGCCACGGCCACCCGACACCACGACCTGAGCCTCCGTGAGGGCGGGGCGGCTGCTTTCGCTGGTCTCGACACCTAGTACCTCCACACCTCGTGTGCTCACGGCCCCGACGTCGAGTACCGACAGGCGGGCCGCCGAGCCGGCGACGGCGGGTTGAAATTCGGATCCGCGCGCGGTGAAACACACCCGTGGGGAACGAGTTTGGAGGTCGAGCAGGGCCAGGCCGGCGCATACCGGGCGTCGAAACGTGTCGCCCGAAACAATGCTCACGATCTCGCTCGCCAAAGCAGCGTCGAGAAGGGCGGCCGCGCGGGGCAGGGCGTCGCGGAGCGACGATGACGACGCGCCGCCGATGACGTCGGCGTTTAGGTGGCGGGTGGCGCCCACAATGGCATCGGCCCAGGCCTCAGCTGTGAAGGGCTCAAAGGCGGGATCCGTGGCCACGTGCACGGTGTGCGCCCCGTACCCGGACTGGGCGATGGCAGCGGCGGCGGCTTGTGGGCTGGCACCGAGCACCAACAGGTGGACTTCGCCGGACTTGGCCGCAGCGATTTGCTGCGCGCAGGTGATGCCAGGCAAACAGTGTCGGGCGATGCCTGGGCCATCGAGTTCGAGGACAACGAGTACCTTGCTCATAGGACTTTCGCCTCGGTCGCCAGTTTGTGGACGAGTTCTTCGACCGAATTTAGGATCTGCCCCGAACTGCGGGACGGCGCGGCAAAGACGTCGGCCTCGATTTCGCTACCGCCGTTTTCGACCCCAAGTTCAGCGGGGGTCAGCACTTGAACCTTCTTGCGTTTGGCCATGGTGATGCCGCGCAGTGAGGCGAGACGTGGGCCGTCTTGGTAGGCGTGGTCCGCCGAGGTGACCCCATTGCGCACGTTCTTGGGCAGCACGATCCGCAGGTCCACGCTGAGGACGGCGGGCAAAGGCACCCGCTTGGTCTCCACGCCGCCGTCGACTTCTCGATGGGCGGTGAGGGTTTGCGCCTCGCGGTTCCACTCGACCTGCGCGGCGAAGCTGATCTGGGGCCAGTCGAGTAGCGCGGCCACCCGCTGTGGCACCTGACCACCCTCGTTGTCCTGGCTAAGCTTTCCGGCGAGCACCAAGTCGATCTCTTCGCGTCTGGCGACCGCCGCGATCAGCTTGGAGATGGCGATCGAATCGAGACTGCGATCGTCACAGTCCACCACCACTCCGCGGTCGGCCCCCATAGCGAGGGCCTGGGTCAGGTGTTGCCGCTGGCCTTGGGGGCAGACGCTAAGCGCCACGACCTCCGCCACACGCTTGGGCCCACCGACGTGCTCGGCCAGCCGGAGGGCTGTTTCCACTGCGTACTCGTCGAACGTGTTCGGGACCCACTTTGCGCCGGAAAGGTCGAGCGCGCCATCGGCGAACTTGATGGACGCGTCGGGATCGGGGATCCGCTTGATCGTCACCAGTATCTTCACGATGCTTCTCCTGTTGTCGGCTTGTATGGCCCCCTGCGACCCCACCGTCAAGCATCTCGACGGGCGCGCGCAGTCTGCCGTGAGGCGACCGCTTGCAGCCCTGGCGCCCCTGCGTTAGCGTTCTGCGCGGTGGCGGGAGCGTGGTCACACCACATTCCGCGCACCGGTTCAGGATCCGCCATGACGTTTCGCCGCACCGCGCTTCGGCGCACTCGCTTCGGACTTGCCACTCTGCTTTGGACCGCTGCTGCGTGCAGCCCTGGGTGCACCCCTCCACCGGCTGATCCGGCACCCACAGCGTCGCCTGCTGGCGCCGGCGCTTCGGCGGGCAATCATGCCTCAAGCGCGCCGGCGACCCGCCCCACGAGCTCGGTCGCCGGCGGTCAAGATCAGATGATCATGGAGGCGAAGGGCGTCGATCTCGGCCAGCTCAGCGACGCGCAACGCACGAGCTTCTTCCAACTCATCAATGTCGAGGCCAGTGCGTGTGGCAACCCGCATAGTTTGGCCACGTCCCTACGGGATGACGCGCAATGTCGCGACTCCCTTGTGATCGCGCAGTTCGTGGCGGACCGGATCGCTGTGGGGGCCACGGTCGCCGACGTGAAGATCGAACTGGGTGCCGTACTCGACAGCCTTCGCGTGCGCGATATCAACACGGAAGGTCGGCCGTCGATGGGCAATGCGCGCGCGCCTGTTACGGTTGTGGTGTTCGCGGACTTCGAGTGTCCGCATTGCCAGGCAGAGGCCCCCGTGGTCCGGGCAGCTGTCAAAAAGTACGGCGGGCGAGCCCGGTTGGTCTATAAGCACTTCCCCCTCGGGGGGCACCCGCGGGCGCGTGTCGCCTCCATCGCCACCGAGGCCGCCTTTGCCCAGGGCAAGTTCTGGGAGATGCACGACGCTGTATTCGCCAACTCGACCGCTCTCGAAGATGCGGACCTTCGTCGCTACGCACAGCAGATCGGGCTCGACATGGCGCAATTCAATGCACATTTCGATGCCCGCACAGGTGAAGCCGCTGTCGCTGCGGACCGAGCCGAGGGCGAGAAGCTCGGCATCACCGGGACCCCTGCTGTGTACATCAACGGTCGCCTCATGAACCCGCGCTTGTTCGGCGGGACCGTTGAGGGGTGGATCGAGGAAGCGCTACGTCGTTAAGATGATGACGCCTCGACCTTGGATCGAAGCTTTCGCGCCCGCAACCGTCTCCAACCTCGGCCCGGGCTTCGACTGCTTGGGACTCGCGCTGGGAGGGCCAGGGGACACTGTACGGGCACGCCGTTGCGATGCGCGTGGTGTCTTTTTACTGTCGGTCTCGGGGGATGGCGGCCGGTTGCCGCTGGCGGTGCGTCAAAACACCGCAGCGGTGGCAGTGCGGGAGCTGCTGCGCAGGCACGGCCCGGAAATGGGCGTGGAATTGGAACTGTTTAAGGGTCTACCGCTGGGCAGCGGGCTCGGTTCGAGTGGGGCCAGTGCTTGCGCGGCCGTGGTGGCTGCCGACGCGGCGCTGGGCCTGAGCCTGGCGCCTACCCAGTTGATCGATGCCGCACGCGAAGGCGAGCGAGTCGCTTGTGGCGCCGCGCATCCAGACAATGTGGCCCCTTCGATCATGGGGGGGCTCGTCTTGATCCCGAGCATCGATCCGCTGCGTGTCGTGAGGCTACCCGTGCCGGAAAACATGTGGCTGGCGGTGTACACACCGGGCCACGAGGTCTCGACTGTGGACGCGAGGGCGGTGCTCCCCCGCGAGTTCGGCTTGTCGGCGATGGTGGCCCAGTCGGCGCGTATGGGCTTGTTGGTGCATGCGCTGCATCAAGGCGATCTGCAGCTGTTTGGCGAAGCGATGGTCGACGAGGTGGCGGAGCCGGCGCGGGCACATCTTATTCCGGGGTACATGGAGGCCAAGGCCGCGTGTCTGGAGGCGGGCGCGGTGGCGTGCACGATAAGTGGCGCCGGGCCGTCCACGGTGGCCATCGTGGAGGCGGAGGTTCGGGGGCATGCGATGCTGGCGATCCTCGACGAATGCTTCACCGGTGCGGGCGTAGCTGGGCAGGGACGTGTTGCGCAGGTGAGTGGTGGCGCGAGGGTGGTGTCCGCGCCGTTGCATTAGTGTTCCGGTGGCGCGACGATACGAGTGCGATGCGGTCACGATCATCTGGCTTGTTTGTTGTCTCCTTGCTTTCGGCTTGTGCCCACGTGCAGGGCGATCCGGCGGCATACGGCGAGGCGGCGCGTGTTCGGGTGGCGAACGCCTCGGTCTATACCCTGTGCGGGATCCACATGCGCCCGAAGGGCTCGTTCGCGCGCGGCGACGACCTCCTGCGGGAGGGGAGGCGGGTGCGAACGGGTCATAGCTTCGACCTCGAACTCGTTCCGGGGACCTATCACGTGACGTTTCTCGATTGCTCCGGTACGCCGGTGCTCGATCAGCCCGCGGTGGAACTCGCCGGCGCGGTCGAGCTACTCGTCTATTCCGACGCGCCTCCCGGCGGCGACCGACCGTCGCAGGGGCGAACGCGACTTGCCCTTCCCACGGTGGGGATCGGCGGCGGGCACTAGTCGTCGTCGCGGCGCGTTGGGCTTCCCCCAATTGGCGCTCGTACTTGCGGGGCGACGCAACTCAGCTGGTGATCAGGATCAGAACCGCCTGGGGTGGGGATGACGCAGCGTGAAGGACCATTGCAAGTGGCCTCAGCAGCGCCGTACCCCATTGGGATTGCCTCCCAGAGGTTCACTCGAGCACCTGGCCAGGTGTCTCTTCGCACCAGCCACATCCCGGTCCGGAGATTTCCTCGCGCGTATACTTGGGGTTGAAATCGCGCTGATCGACATCCTGTCCCTCGTACACAACGCGAACAGATACACTGCGAGGCCCCTCAGTATCGCACACGTCACCCTCGCGTTTCACGCGCACCCGCGCCAAAGAGATGGTCTTTGAGCTTGCACCCACTCGAGCTACGAAACTCCGAGGAGCCGCGCCGGAAAGCGTGGGTTCCGTGCAAGGAGAAGGCGAAATACCGTCTACGGCGCATGCCGTAGATATGACATGGGACTCGGTTTGTGCCGTGATTTCATAGCGACCCAACTGGAGTTCGCCGCCGGGACCTCTCAGATCTAGGCTGAAGTTCCAGTGACCTTGCCCCCAAAAAGTGGACAGTGGGACTATGCTGCAATTTCTTGAAGAGCGGAAGCGATTTCAAACTCAATGGGGCTGATGTATTCGTTTGTTGAGTGGAGCCGTTTGGGGTTGTAGAAGCCGTCGATATAGGCGGCTACGACCTCTTGGACATGGTTAAGGCCGCAGAAATTGTGAAGGCTACGGCACTCAAATTCGAAAGTAGAAAAGAAGCTCTCGGCCACGGCGTTATCCCAGCAGTCGCCCTTGCGGCTCATGCTGCGGCGCATCCCGAGACCCGCGGTTCGCTTGACATCGTCGTCGGAGCCGTAGGGGGAGCCTCGATCAGAGTGGTGGATGAGTCCGGGCGCCGGATGGCGAAGCTCCACGGCGCGATCAAGCGCTGAGAGGGCGAGTTTCGTGTCGTTGTTCTCACTCAGCGCGAATCCGACGATTCGCCGCGAAAATAGGTCGATGATGGCGGCGAGGAAAACCCAGCCGACAAGAGTCCAGATTGCGGTCACATCGGTGACCCAAATTCTATCCGGGGCGTCGGCTGTGAAGCTTCGCTCCAAGAGGTTGTCGGCGATTTGCTTGGTGTGCCGACGAGGGTGTCAGATTTTTTGTGTATGAGGCAGACGGGGTCAGGAGGAGGAATGTTTTGTTTAGAGGTGGAGCGAGGCTGTGGAGGGATGTGTAGTTTTGGGAGGGGTATTTCTTCTAGTTATGAAC
>JAZGFE010000144.1:0-4220 GCA_036479215.1 Nannocystaceae bacterium
CCCGCCCTGGCGGTCGACGACCCTTGACGCAGTCTCCGAGTTCGTCCCTGCGCGGGAGGATCATCTACACTCGACTTCCTACAGCCATTTATTCAAAAACTGTCTCAAACATGTTGACACATTCCGCTTCTGAGTGCCTGGGCTCGAATGGCTCCCGAGGAGCCGATAGCGAAGTTTGTGGACGTGCCGAGTTTTCCATCCATCCTCATTGATGCGCATCAGGACCTGCTCCAAACGTGGGCGCCCGCGCGTACGCTGGAGGTGATGGAACGCCGTGCCGATCAGGCTGAGGAGATCGCGGGCGAGCTCTTGCTGCGGATCTCCCAGCGGTTGGGGCCCGAGGGGACCGCCACACTGATGGGTCGCATCGAGGTGGAGCATTGGCCGATCTCGATCGCCGCGGATCGCCTGACGGCCGAAGGCGATCGGGGCCTTGCTCGGCGCCGCCAACTCGGCGTGGTCGCGCGCGATTTGGATCGCTGTCTGGGCCTCGTACCCCCGCATCCCGAAGCCGCTGCTTCGCGCGCCGTACTTGCGTCGGCACTTCACCGAAGCGCTGCCGCGACATGATGCGTCGCTACGGCGCTCCATCGGAGCGCCGTAGCGACGTGATGCGCTGGCATCCCACCGAAGTGTCGCCGCGACACAATGCCGCGTGTTCCGTGTGTAGCTCGATATGTCAGCGATCTGCTTTTGGACGCTTCGCGGCCGACGGCATCGCATCGATTCGCTCCAGTAGCGCCGTGACCGTGGGCCGATCGCCTTTGTTCTCGCCCACGTGCCGCCACAACACCTCGCTGTCGGCGGCGATCAAGAATACCGACGGCACCGCGATTTCCTCATCTTTCATGGCGACACCGTAGGCGAGCGCGGTCTGGAGGTGGTCATCGTGCAAGACTGGAAACGGAAGTTTCGCGTCATCGATAAACGAAGCGGACTGTTCTTGCGTATCGGCGCTGATGGCTACGATGGGCACATTTCGACGCTCGAAGTCTCCATATCGTACTGCCAGCTCACCGAGCTGTTCGCGACAATAGCGTCACCAGAAACCTCGGTAGAACACCACAACCACCGCAGATGAGCCGGACCGAAGGGTGGACAGGGCGACGATGGTGCCATGTGCGTCTCTGAGCTCGAAGTCGGGGGCCTGAAAACGGGTGCGTGGCGGGGATGGTTGACCCTCGCGACGTTCGACCCACCACACGCCGCACCCGACACTTTGGAGCACCCCGAGGACCGCGAGAACAGCAACGAGGAGGGGAGGGGCGCGGCGCGGCGCGGGAGCGCGAGGAGGTTCGGTGGGCATGCGCCATCCTAACGGTGCAGGCAGCCGAGCGTTACCGGGCCGCATTCGCGCGGGGCCGACCGTCTCATCAACCGTCTCATCAACCGTCTCATCAATGGGGCGGGCGTCGAAAACGAAGTCCCGGGCGGCTATCGAGGCGCGGCGCCGCCAACCGGTTCGCCTAGTTCGGCAAACATCGCCACCATGACCTGGGTCACGCGGGTGGTGAAGGGCATATAGAGGGTATCGAGTGTGTCGGTTGTGCGGTGGTAGTGCGGCAGCGACTCGCCGGACGACTGCACGTTGTGGGCCTCGACACAGTCCATCGGGCTGATGGCCGGCAAACCAGCTTCTTGGAAGTTAGTGTGGTCGTCGCCGTAGCAGAAACTGTGATTCACCCATTTCTTGTTGGCCACGCCAAGCGCGTCGGCAAGGTCCGCCATCTGATCCACCAGATGCGCCGAATCCTCGTCTCCCAGGATATCCAGCGAGTCGTCATCTTTCATCGGCCAATAGGCGACCATGTCGGGCGCGAGTACGCCACGGACGTCGACTTTGTCCGTTCCCATCCAACCGACCATGTGGGCGGAACCTCGGCTTCCCTGCTCCTCCGCACCGGTCGCCACGAACCACAGGCTGTACCGGAAACTGTAGCTAGACAAGATTCGAGCCGCCTCGAGCATCGCCGCTACACCGCTTGCGTTGTCATCTGCGCCTGGTGCGTTGTCGCTGGCTTCGTTGGACGTCGAGTCGTAGTGTGCGGAGAAGATGAACACGACCTCTGGATCGCGCGATCCAGTCAGTTTCCCGATGACATTTGCGCTCGGGTTCCCACCGGCCACAAAGTCGTCTATTTGAACCTCGAGGCCGTACCCGGTCAACCGCTCCGCGACATAGTCGCGAGCCTTATCGTCGCCGTCGGTGGGCGTGTAGCGAGTTCCGAACGCTTGCAGATCGAAGATCGTCTTTGTCAGTTCACTTTCGTCTGATTGTTGGCCCAGATCGAGGGGGTCGGGCGCATCTCCATCGTCGTCGTCATCGTCATCATCATCCGCGTCGCCGTCGCCGCCCGTATCGTCGCCCTCGCCATCTGCATCATCATCGTCGTCGGTAGGATCATCATTATCATCATCATCGCCAGGACCACCATCGTCATCGTCGCCAGGACCGTCGTCCTCGTCCTCGTCGTCCTCGTTGCCATCGTCGTCGTCGTCATCGTCCTCGTTGTCATCGTCGTCATCGTCGTCATCGTCGCTCTTCTCCTCGTCGTCGTCGTTGTCGTCGCTCTTTGCACCACCGTTGTCATTGCTTTCGCCGTCGTCGTCATCGGCATTGGCGTCGTCATCATCCTGGTCCGATGGATTCTTACCCTCGCCGCCGTTCTCGCTGTCCTCGCCCGGCGAGGCGTCGTCGCCAGAGTTGCAGCCGAGTGCGAGTAAGAGGCAGAGGACGAAGGGCGAAGAATGTATACGCATCATGACGGGCTCCAGGAGACAGGCTAAGGGGCCGTGCAAAAATAAGTCGATCGATGAAGTTCGTGGAACGTGCCTGGACGCCTCTGGCGTCCATTCTGGGGGAATACGAACATTATGCTATTTTTGCGCGGCCCCTAACCCGCGGAGCGACGCTCACCAACCTCAAATCTCAGTTGGGCTGCCCTCCATGTTCGTTGGTCACGCGAGTGAACGCACGCATACGCTTCGCGCTTCCGTACAAGGTGCCGGGGGGCGTCGTGTATGCAGCAGCTTGCGCAAGGATCCTGCATAGGAGAGCAACGCGCGGGCGGAGAAACGCAAAACGTGCGGAGACCTGGCTTGCGTAGCGGGTGAGTACCGCAAAAGTTGCGTGCTTTCACCGTGAGCAGCGCCTGCGCGGGCCTCTGTCGTTGTGGCAGTGGCGGGGCCGTGGCTGGCCGCAAACCGTACGTCGGGCCCATCGCGTCGGTTAGATGCCGGGGGCAACCCGAGCCGCGGGCTTGGAAGCCAGTATGGCTTCGTGGATGTGGGAGATCACGGGGGCCGTTGTTGGGTTGTAGGCGAGCCGCCAATTCCGCAGCAGCGGTCCCGAGTCCAGGCGCAACACGTTGAGCCCGCAGTTTGTCCTCACGTACCCGAGGGCGGTCCATTCCGACAGCACGGCGATGCCGAGTCCAGCCCGGGCAAACTCGACGATGGCTTCGGTGATGTGGAAGCGCTGTACATTGAGTCGGACCTTTCCGGTTCCGCACACTTGTTCCACGAACCTGCGATCTCCCCAGCGTGCCGTCGGGACGAGCAGGGTTTCTGCGGCGAGATCTTTGGGGGTCAGGTGCGGACGTGCGGCCAAGGGGTGACCGTTCCCAACGAGGAACAGCATCTCGTCCTCGAAGAGATCCGTGAAGAGGACCTGCTTGGGCGCGGCGCTCGTGAGCATGGCGACATCGAGCTTGCCCTCACCGAGGCGTGCGGAGGCGTGCTCGGAGTATGCGGCTGGAAGCACGAGCTCGAGCGCCGGAGCCGTCCGTTGTAGGCGAGCCACGACTTGGACGAGCCAGGGGTAGGCCATGTGACACTCGGCGGCAAAGCGAATGCGTTGGCGCCGGGGTGGGGGTTCATGCAGCCGCCTCTCCAGTGCGGCGAAGTCCGCCAGCAGGGTGGGCGCACGCTCCAACGCCACTCTCCCCGCCTCGGTCGGCACGAGGCCCCGCGCCGTACGGGTAAAGAGCAGGACCCCAGCGTGGGACTCTGCCGTGCCGAGCGCCCGACTGACCGCGGACTGGGTGACGCTGAGAAGCGTGGCCGCCGCGGAGGTGGTGCCTGCCTTCGCCAGAGCGGAGGGTGTCAGATTTTTTGTGTATGAGGCAGACGGGGTCAGGAGGAGGAATGTTTTGTTTAGAGGTGGAGCGAGGCTGTGGAGGGATGTGTAGTTTTGGGAGGGGTATTTCTTCTAGTTATGA
>JAZGFE010000145.1:0-2984 GCA_036479215.1 Nannocystaceae bacterium
GCTTGTCTTGGAGTGAGACGCGTATTTTAGTGTCGTCCGTTGCGGCGATTACTGTCTGTGTTCGTCTGGGCATGGCTTCCGTACTTTCTCAGTTCGTCCGCCCATACACAAAATTTCTGACACTCCCTGTACTGGACCGAGGCTCAGCGCGCGTCTGACGTCGGCAGGCGCGAGGAGCCCCGCGCCGACCCAGACCGACATCGCTACCACGTGTAGGACCACCATCACCGCATGGAGACTCATAGCTACTTCACGCCCGCGCGCGGACCTGCATCATCATGCCCAAACCGTAGGCGACCAGGGGGTCATCGGCAGCCTCGCGCATGGCCTCGCATAGGCGTCGTCCCTCCGCGAGCGCCGCTTCGTCGCCCTCCGTCCAGTGGTCGAGGGCTTCGCCGAAGCTGAGGACCTCCAAGTGCTTGTAGGGTCCATGGGTGAACACCGGTTGATGAGCGCTCGCCTCGATCTCGTCAAAGCCCGCGAGTCGAACGAGTGAGTGCAGCCGACGAGCAACGTTATAGTCGCAAAGGCGCTCACGACCCATTCTCATGGCAAAACGGTGCAGTTGGGTCTGCTCTTGAAGGGGAGGATCACAAAAGGTGCTGTCGACGGCAGCTTCTTCACAAACCAACGCACCTCCTGGCCGAAGTAGCTCCTTGGCGTGCTCAAGGATCCGCAGCGGCTCGGTCACGTGCATCAACAACAGCCGGACGTAGACGATGTCGAAGGTCCCGAGCTCCAGGCCCGTCGCTCCGCCGACCCCACGTACAAATCGCACCCGCGTGAGCTCCGCACAGCGACGACGCGCGCTAGCTAGCTGATCCTCGCTCGCGTCGACACCCAATACGCGACCTTCTTCGCCAACCTGCTCGGCGATCCAACGGGTCATCGTGCCAGTCCCACAGGCCAACTCGAGCACGCGACTGCCCTCCCCAAGGCCCGCCTCGCGAAGGACCCTCCGACTCGAAGCTCCATAGATCGTGTTGAGTAGCTGAAGCCGACTCGCGGCCTTGTTGTCCACTCCCAGCATGTAGGCTGACTGTGACGTCGACATACTTCCCTAGGCGGCTGTCGCCGGGTTCATGAAACGCGCATAGGAGTCCCACTCCAGCGCAGTTAGGGAGGGCTCCATCCAGCTCGCGGCTTCACGGTGACCGTCGAAGACCGCGCGAGTTTCCCCACCCGCATCCTTGAAAAGGCGTCGAATCTGCAGGCCCATCACGGCGGAAGGATCGATGACGATCACCTGCCGCTGAATGCGATCGTTCTCCGCACGCATGATGGACAACAAGAACTCCGAGGTCTCGCTGTCGAGCAGCTTCATTCCTCGCCAGTCTGTCGCCATGACAAAGCATCCTGGCTTGGACGCCAAGATCTGTTGAAAGAGAGGAAAACTGCCTTGCAGTTCCTCGATCGTGACGCGGCCGCTTTGGCGCACTTCGATGAGACGTCCTACTTTGTTTTCGACTGTAACCATGACTCTTTCCTCTTTCCTCGTATCTTCGGGCGCGCTAGAGATCTCCACCCGCGCCATCCGGCCCCAACACGCGTGGCATGGACGCCAGTTCGGGGAACGCATCAATTTCGTGGCCGCTTTCGTGGACGTAGACCCAGACCACACCGCTGCGTGATTCTGAGGAGCGCCGAAAAAGCGCGCTGTCGACTTTCTTCTTGCGGATTCCCTGCTTGAGCAGGTCAAAGGTCGCCAGCACGTGTTCCGCTTCGACCGGCCGAAGGCTCAAGTTCACGATGTTGGAAGGCGGATGTCCCCGACGAATGCCGTAGAGCCCAACGAGACGACTCCAGTAGTCCTGTTTGTCGAGGGTGTCGCCGCTTGTTAGCACCACTCGAAAATCGCGGGCCAACACATCGTAGATCGGCCGAATATTGCCCTTATCGGGCGAACAGAGCCCTCTCGACCATAGGTAGAAGTCCCGGTACCACTCGTCGATCTCGTTGGCCACGAGCTCCACAACGGAGCGCGAGCTGCGGTCCCGACTCTCACTTCCAGGTTGTTCTTTCGCACCGATCTGAAACATGCTCCTAAGTAGCATGAGCCGGGTCGGAGAGCGCGCACGGGTGTGAAGTGCGCGCATTGCTGGTTGGTGTCGTGCGATTGCGCGCGTGTCTGGCGTGTCTGAAAAACTCGGGACCCGATCAGGCCAAGAACGCCCCGCGACGCGCCTTTGCGGCAAAGTTTGCAAGAGGGTGTGGGGCTGTTCTCGGGGGGGCCCACAGAAAGAACCAAAGCAGCGGCGACACGCTGGGCGGGGCTTCTCGCTACATGTTCCCGTCTCGACCTTGTCTGTGCGTACAGCGTGGCTAGCGAGGGATGAACAACTCAAGCTGATCATCTGCTTCACGGCGCTCGAGCTCTCCGAGCCGGCTCATGCTACTTAGGAGCCACGCTTCGGTGCGCGTCGCGGCAACTGGGTGTTGCGCCGCACCGGGAGGCGAGGTTCAGTGTCGTTGATTGAACACGTGCGGAGGAACTCGGAGCCCTTCCTGGCGGCGGTGGGCTTCCTCAGCCTCCTTGTGGTGGGGCTGATTGTCTATGGTGACTATGGGGTTTCGTGGGACGAACCCATCCAACGTCACCGCTCCGGCCAGATCCCACTCGACTACGTTGCACGGGTGTGGGCAAGTGGTGAACTCAGTCCCTACCCGATCGACTACGCCTACGGCCCGTTGTTCTCCTTGGGAGCGACCGCGCTCGAACGGCTCACGGGGCTCGTGGATCCCCACGACTTCTACAGGCAGCGGCACTTGGTCTCCTTCGGCTTCTTCTATGTAGGTGTTTTTGGGTTCTATCGGTTGGGGAAGAAACTGCTGCCCGGCCGATATGACGCGTTGATAGGCGGAATGTGTCAACATGTTTGAGACAGTTTTTGAATAAATGGCTGTAGGAAGTCGAGTGTAGATGATCCTCCCGCGCAGGGACGAACTCGGAGACTGCGTCAAGGGTCGTCGACCGCCAGGGCGGG
>JAZGFE010000146.1:0-2294 GCA_036479215.1 Nannocystaceae bacterium
TTCACCTGAAAGTGCCTTTTGCGCTCGGTTGCGCGTGTTCGCTGTTGCTCATAACTACACGAACAAGGGGACTTTCAGGTAAATTCACAGTATTCAGATTTTTTTTGCGCTTGTTCTAGGTCTAGGGTTGCGCCGCCCATCGTCAGGCCGAGCGCGAAGAAGAAGCGGAGCTGTGAACCTTGGACGTCCCCAGACGCGCCCGAGAGGGACGCCATCGAGGTTTGGGAGCCGGGGCCTCAGCTCCCGAGCCGGGCTCGGACTTGGTCGACAAAACTCTGGAGATCTTCGAGGCGGTGCTCGGCCACGTCTCGCACGATTCGTGGGTCCACGGAGGTGTAGCCGTGGACGAGCACATTGCGAAAGCCGATCATCTCTCGCAAGGTCATCTCGAGTTTCGGGGTGATCCATCCCCGCCCGGCGAGCAAGCTAAAAAGCTCGTGGTTGGTCCGCGGTTCGCCGAGTCGCTCGTCGGACACGATGTGGGACGCGACATCCTGCGCGGCTTGGATCGCTATCTGTAGGGTGTGCTCGACAAAGCGGCGCTCGCGGACATCTACCTCGATCTGTTCCGGTCGCGCGAGGTCCCGTAGCTCACGCAGACACCCTTCGATGAAGGCCAGTTTCTTCGCTAGCAGATCCAGATCCGTCATGCCGAGCGTCTGGTTCCGCGATATTCGTCCAGAATGGGCTTCAGGTCGAAGTATCGGTTGCGGGCTGCGACTTCGAATGCGATCCGGGCCGACCGGTCGGACTCGAGCAGCAGAATCCCGTCCCGTAGCACTCGATGAACCAGATCTGCAGGTGCCTCGTTGAGGATCACGACGTCGACCTCCCGGCCCAATTCCTGAGTCAGCTCGGCGGCGATATCCTGGCCGAGGCGCGCGAGAGGTTCGGCGGGCATCTCGCGAAGCAACACGCCGAGATCGATGTCGCTGTCCTCCCGGTCCGTGCCGCGGGCCAGCGAACCGAACACGTAGACGGCGATGGCACGCGACGCGAACCCGCTCACGGTGCTTCGCAGTCGCTCCTGAAGAGAACTGTCCACTGTCAGAGAGTCTAGCGCGGAACGACGTGGGGGACCCGGCGTGATGTCCGCATCTCCTCGAACCTTGACCGTCCACTCCGCCGACATGCCCGACCGACCTCGTCCGGGACCGGGCGCCGCGAGCTTGAGAACATCGACTGTCTCGAGACCTCACGGGGCGGGCACGCCCGCCGTGAGGTCTCGGCGGGCGTGTAAACAGTGACGTCTGCTGATGGGCGGATTCTCGCACGATCAGCTGCGGTGTTTCTTTCTGCGGATGCTTTCGGTGGCCGACAAGCTTCGCGCGCGCTGGTCGTCTGCGGCAGCGTCTGGTCAACGTCAGGATATCAAGCAGGACTTCGGGTGCTTCACGACGGACGTCACGACGCTGTTGGCGTTTGGCCACGGCATCGACACGCTCGGGCGCGCCGACCATCCGCTGCAGCGGGACCTCGAAGTGATGTTCCCGACGCTGGGCCGCCGGATCGCCCCCCCGTTTCCCTACTGGCGCCTGTTCAAGCTGCCGCAGGATCGGGCGGTCGATCGATCGTGCGCCAACCTCAAAGGCCGGCTCGGCGAGCTGATCGACGAGGCGCGTGCGCGGATGGAAGCCGACCCCGAGCGCCGCAACGCCCCCGACACGATGCTAGAGGCCATGACCGCGGTCGAGTACGCGGAGGACGAGTCCGAGCGATTCTCGGCCGAAGAGATCTATTCGAATGTCTTGACCTTGGTGTTCGCGGGGGGAAGACACGACCGCGCACACGCTCTCCTGGCTGGAAAACTTTGCAGGCGGAAATCGACGAGGTCTTGGGTGACCACCTGTCGCTTCCCGACATCGGAATGATGAAGCGATTGCCTTATCTCGACGCACTGGTCAACGAGTCCCACCGACTCAAATCGGTGGCGCCGTTCCTGTTCATGCAGCCGCTCGAACCCGTGACCGTCGCAGAGATCGAACTCGAGCCGAGTCATGTCGTGGCGCTGCTGACCCGCGAGGGCGCGCTTCGGGCGTCCGCGTTTACCGAGCCGGAGTCGTTTTGTCCCGAGCGCTGGCTGCGAGACGATCCCTCCCTGGTGGAGCGGTTTCCGATCCACGAGCCCAAGACCGTGCTCGCGTTCGGACTCAGGTTTCGCCTTTTAACAGCGTATTGCCGCGGCAGAATGTCCAATACTTTTTGCCACGAATAAGTACACAATGTGTTAACGGTAGGCCATCCCTCCGAGGGATAAAAGGTGTTGATCGCACCCGTCCAAAGGAACTCAAACA
>JAZGFE010000147.1:0-4229 GCA_036479215.1 Nannocystaceae bacterium
TTCACCTGAAAGTGCCTTTTGCGCTCGGTTGCGCGTGTTCGCTGTTGCTCATAACTACACGAACAAGGGGACTTTCAGGTAAATTCACAGTATTCAGATTTTTTTTGCGCTTGTTCTAGGTCTAGGCCTAGGCGACGAAGCAGGACTGACCTGCGGGCTGGGCCAGGCGTGTGCTGCCGGTCGCTGCGAGTTCATTTTTTCGTGGGGTGAGCCCGTGTGTTTCGGACCAGACATACCTCCGACCAATGTCTCGATTCCGTGGGTAGACGCGAGATTCGACGAGAGTGGGAGCGCGGTTGTTTCTTGGATTCGATCGGATGGTACCCGCGACGACCTCTGGGCGGCACGCTACGACGTGGGCACGGCAAGTTGGGGATCTGCAGCGCCGCTTCAAAGCAGCGGTACGACAGCTCCCCAACACGTACGGTTCGCGCGTGATCCCGATAGCGCTGATCTGGTGGTCTGGTACGAGAATGACGGAACGGTGGATCGTATCTGGGGAAATCGTTACAACCCGGAAACGTCCGGCTGGGAGGGCGCCGCGCTCCTCAATGACACTTTGGAAAACGGCGTGCCCCGGCTCGCGGAAGTATCCTACCGCCGAAATGGTGATGCCCTCGCGGTGTGGGTCGACGAAGGCGTTCAGATGGACTCTTTCAAAGGGTCTAGCTCCAGCTGGCAAGGCGCGACGCCGTTGTCGGCGATCAACGATACCCGTCCGAACACGTCGCGAGGGGTAGGGCTGGACGCGGGCGGCGGAGCGGCATTCCTCATCTGGACCTCTGGTTTCGCGATGTCTACGGAAACCTGGGCGTCGCGGTACAGCAATACCGCATCGCCGAAATGGGGCGATCCTGTGAAAGTGAGCCAGAATCATCGAGCGCACTACCCCGTCGTAGCGGCTGACGCATACGGCAATGCGATCGTCGCGTGGCGGTCGTCGGACAGCATAGCAGCCGCGTCGCGCTATGATGCGGCAAGTAAGACCTGGAGCGGTCCCGAGCGTCTGAACATCCCAACCTCCGCCGAGCTGGATCCCGAGGTGCTGAAGCTGCGCTTCGATCGGAGCGGGAACGCGGTCGTCGTGTGGTCGTCAGCCGGCATCGGCTTTCCTCTGCCGGATCACGCCTACGCCAATCGATACGACGCTGCGCTGTCCACTTGGTCGGGTCAGGTTGTGGTTTCTGATGACGCAGGCGGTAGCCACCCGAAACTGACCATTGACGCGAGCGGTCACACGTTCGTGGTCACGCTCGCCGGAATCGTGAGGCGCTACGATGCAACAAACGGCGGGTGGACGACTGCACACTCGCTCGGCGGCGGGCTGTCCGTCCAGGACATCATCGTGGATGCCAGCGGTCACGCACTCGTCATCGGGGCGAGGACCATCGGAGGCCGGGTGCGGCCCTGTGTGATCCGCTACGGCCGATAAGGCCAGCGGCCGCGTGCGGTGCGACCTCTCAAACGGCCCGAGCGCATCGCGCTCGATGACCCGCCGGTGTGTCGAGCGCCAGGCCTGTCGGTGCGGGTGGCCTGCCCTCCTGTTGACGCCCTCCCCCGCCCAGGCGGCGGTTGTCCAGGCGCGGTACCCCAGGTCGCTCCCTCTGGGGCGAGGTTTGCCGTCGGAGACACAACGCACGCCCTTCCTGAACGTGCCACCCTATGCTCCCGCTCGCATGGATCTTCTCACAGGTTCCCTCGATGGCGCATGCGCCGACGCCTGCCTGCCATCCTTCCGGTCGGGAGCCTATTGGCGCGTTGTCACGTACCTGCTGGTCGGCCTTCTGGCCTTCTGGCCGCTGGTGTTGAACGCGGCTCAATCGGATGGCAAGATGACAGAGTTACTCTATCGTGCTGGCCAGGAAGCGTTTGACGCCAGGACGTACCCCCTCGCTGCGCGGCTGTGGGGGCTGGCGCTCGACAGCCAGCGCGAGCATGAATCGACAAGGGAGACCAGGAGCAATCTGATGAGCCAAGTCCTGGTGGCCTACCGAGAGTCGTTCGCCCTCGATCACGACGTGGCACACCTCCGTGATGGTCTTGCGGCGCTGCGGCACTACGAGGAACGATACGCGCTCGAGTACGGGCCGGAGCCGCGGATCTCGACCGACCTCTTCGATCTCAAAGCCACACTCCTCGCCGAGCTCGCGCGTCTCGCCGACGCTGGCGATGCCGGGAGCGCTGCTGCCGTTTCGGTCGACGGTATGTCATTGGAGGGGCCGGCAGCGACGCCGGGTGCGGGCAGGGGAAACGAACCCGCATCTGCTCTGTCGTCTGTAGCATGGGCAACGCCGCGACCGTCCGCAAACGGGTCACCGTCCATCGAGGCCGCGCCGTCGCCGATGGCAGGGCTGGTGACTAGCGAGGGCAACGACGGGGCGACGCAACGACTCGGCGATCACGGTGGCGGTGCCGGCCGCGCGCGGATGATCACAGGCACTGTTCTGGCACTCACTGGCGCAGCCTCCCTTGTCCCCGCTGTGTGGGGTGCTGCGAACGCGCGCGCCGGTGCCAAGCAGCGAGAGAAGAAGCTCGATGAGCTGGGCGAGGAAGGAGGAGCGAATCAGGAGGTGACGGCTCTCGGCGACGACTGGGGCTATAGCGTGGACACGACGGTCGCATTGGTCGGGGCGGTTTCTGCGATGTTGCTTGTGACGACGGGAGTCGTTCTGATGATCACCGGCCGGCGACAAGAGAACCGACACGCCAAGCGTGCATTCACCTGCTTGCCCAACATCGTGGGTCCGCACAACGGCCTCGGAGCGACGTATCGGATCTCTTTTTGAAGCGTACCGACGAACTGCGTTCCCAGGGTCATCGAGTCGAAGCTCGGTCTTGCCCTCGCTATGGCTGTGCAGTACGCTATCGGCCGTTATCGTCAACGTCGCGCAAGCACACGCTCGCCCGTGGCTGCGGTTCACGAGCCGCTGTACCGTGCCCGCTGTACCGTGCCCGTTGTACCGTGCCCGTTGTATCGTTTAGACCAGCGCGAGGGGCCACGGTTCGATGGCGAAGGCTGCGTTGATGAGACCGACATGGGAGTAGGACTGGGGGAAATTGCCCCATTGGGATCCGTCGCGGGGGTCGATATCCTCGGAGAGTAAACCGAGATGGTTCGCATGTGCTTCTAAGTAGCATGAGCCGGGTCGGAGAGCGCGCACGGGTGTGAAGTGCGCGCATTGCTGGTTGGTGTCGTGCGATTGCTCGATCGCCTCCCCAGTTCTCGGACACGCGCGAAAATCGCACGACACCGACCCAGCAATTCGCGCTCTTTGCAACCATGCCCGTTCTCCGACACCGTTCATGCCAGCTAAGAGCCCACTCGGCGCCTGTCTCGCCCATCGAAGCCCGCGGCCACGTGGAGGGCGACCCCTTGTTCCGCACGCGCGTATTCGCTCAAACAGGGAAAATATTGGACACTTCCGAATAGCAATTGTACCTAGAAGAAGGTGACGTTCCTGGGACCAGACGCTTGACACATCGTCGTGGACAACATAGAATTTCGGCAAATGCCCGTCTTCCGTCTTCCGTCTTCCGTCTTCCGTCTTCCGTCTTCCGGTGGGACGATGGCGGTCCCCCTCCCTCAATCAAGTCCTCGCAACCGAGGGGGGCGCTCCCTGCGATCGTCGCAATAGGATCGCTCCTGGCTTCCGCCTGTGAGACTGTGCAACCCATTTCTGAGCCTGTAGCTCGAAAGAACACGACCTCTTCCATAGCGTACGAATCCGACGCGCGCTCCGACGGTGGTGGGGAATACCGTCACCCTCTTCTCCAGAAACACAACCCGAGACTCATCGAAGCCTGGCGGGATGTCAGGAACGGGCGCGGCACCGCGACCACCACCATCGCCTGGGGTGGGCACGCCTCTCAACACGAGGAAAACGGGGATGTCCAGAAGTTCTCCGGTCTCACCGAGCTCTCACACCGGCAGGTCAGCCCGGAGGAAATAGCGAGGGCCCGACTGGCGAAGGAGGCACACGGGTCGGGCAGCCCACACCGGCCTCAGCCCACCGATAGCAAGATCGGCCGCAAGTTGGAACCGGTGCTGGCCGATTCGAATGACGACGATGAGCACAGCGTCATCGTAACTGTGCACCTAACCCCCGGAATGTGTCAACATGTTTGAGACAGTTTTTGAATAAATGGCTGTAGGAAGTCGAGTGTAGATGATCCTCCCACGCAGGGACGAACTCGGAGACTGCGTCAAGGGTCGTCGACCGCCAGGGCGG
>JAZGFE010000148.1:0-2599 GCA_036479215.1 Nannocystaceae bacterium
CCGAGCCACCCGAGCCACCCGAGCCACCCGAGCCACCCGAGCCACCCGAGCCGAGGTTCGCCCATCGCTACCGGCGACTCCCGCTGCCGTTGCGCAGCGGGAGTCGCCGGTAGCGACCACCGCGCGAACAGCGACGACCTCGCCGCCCGCGACTCCCCTACCAAGAGAAGCGGCGGCGCGCGGCCTGGGGTGATCGCTCTCGGCCACCGCTCTCGATCACCTAGGTAGGCCGCGCTCGTTGAGCACGCCGGTGATCCCGAACTCACCTCGGTAGGCCGCACGGCGATGGTCTATCATTCAGGCTCAATCGGATCGTTTCTCGCTAGCATCCTCGCTCCGCCCGCTGACGCCCCCAGTGGTCGGGATGCACCTGCCAAAGTGAATCATGATGTCTCGCTGCCCCCTCCCTCGCCAGTCGCCCCGCCATTGCGGCCTTCCAAGCACGCGAGTCTGCCGTTTCAACCCGCAGCCCGAAGAAACGGCCCCCCTCGATATTCTCTCGTCCATCCCTGTCGCCACTCCGATCATCACCGATTTTCAACCGGCCAACGTCACGGACCTGCCGACGGGACAACACGACAACGAGCGCGGACAGGACATCAGATCCGCGGCCATCGTCTACAGAACCGGTTCTCGACACATGATTTTCAAGACACAACACCTCATCGGATCGCTGCTCCCTCTCCTAGCCTGCGGAGAGGCGAGCACACCTTCCAACAGCACCGCGCCGGGCGACATCCACAGCGCAGATTCGACCGGCGACAACGGTGACGCGGACAACAACGACTCCCAGAATGCGGATGGCAGCGAGAAGTTCGACATTTCCGCGGAAGAGGGGTCGGGTAATAACAAGGGCGACGCCCCCCCTACCGACGCCCCGGCGATGATCGACCTCCTCTTCGTCATCGATAACTCTGGTTCGACAGCAGAGGAGCAAGCCAATCTCGCCTTCAACTTGCCGGTTCTCGTCGCGCAACTCGAGAACCTCAAAGATGGAGCAGGAGACGACGTCGAAGCCGATGTGCAGATCCTTGTGACCACCACCGACATGGGGCATTCATCGTGCGAAGGCAAGACCTCCGGTCAAACGATGGGCCGACCCGTCACAACCGGTTGCAATGAGCGCATTGATGATTTCACCGACCTTGCGGGGGAGAAGAGTTTCGCCGACGTCTGTCGAGAGGTCTGCCCCGAGGACCTCGTGCCAGAGGACGACGCGCCGTTCATCTGGTTCGGGCCCAACGGCAACAACCTGCCGAATGTGGACGACCTAGATGTGAACGGTGATGGTCTGGAGGATAGTCCGGCGGCGCAGAGCCTGGCCTGCATCGGCCCCCAAGGCGTACAAGGGTGCGGATACGAGAGCACCCTTGACGCGATGCTGGCCGCGCTCGACCCCGACGCGAAACACAATGAGGGCGACTCGCCCTTCCTGCGAGAGCATGCGCTTCTGGCCATTGTGGTCCTCACAGACGAATACGACTGTTCCATCGACGAAGATGAACACCCCGAAGTCTTCGACGAGACCGGCGACCGGACGTTTTGGAACATGCACCCTGATTTTGGCAACAAGAGGGCGAGTAGCGGTATCTGTTGGAACGCGGGCGTTGAGTGTGACGGTCCGAACATGAAGGACGAATACGTCAACTGCCAGTCCACCGATTCGCCTCTCGTCCCCGTGTCTCGCTACATCGACTTCCTCCACGACATGATCGAGGACGACGACAAGGAAATCATGATGCTTGGCATCCTGGGTGTGCCCGAGGTCACGGAGCATGATCCCGAGCCCCCCTTCCTCCCGCTGGAAGGCGGTGTCGACGATCTAAAATACCGAAAATGGAAAGATGGCGCCCATCCGGACGGCGATATTTTGCCCAACTCGCCGGGTGTCAAGATCCAGGAATTCCTCTACTCGGTCGGGCCTGGATGCACCGGAGGAGGAGAGGAGACTGGATTCACCGGTCAAGCGCTCCCTCCTGTACGCACGCGAGAAGTCTGCGAGTCGCTGGACCAACCGGACAAGAATCGAGTGCGTTGCTGCATCGAGTCGATCTGTGACGACGATTTCAGCCCCGCGATGCGTTGCCTCACCGGCATGATCAAAGGTGTAGTAGGGCCCGCCGAGTAGGCTCCACGCGCTCCCGCCCACAACGGGCCTCCTGCGCCCGCAAGGCTCATGATCCCGCACATATCCGCGCGCAACACGCTTCGGATACAGTCGCGCGTGACAGGCGCCACTTTTGACAGGCACTCGAGTTGGCGATGAGCTGAAGCACGCGCCGATAGCGTGGAAAACGCGTGTCTTTGCCCCAGCTGCACGGTCGTGCAGGGGACTACAGGAACGTGGGGAAAGAGCAACGGCGACGAGGAGAACCGGAGAAGGTGAAGGTCCACGACTTCATCGGAGATTTGGGAAGGGCGAGTCCGTACGGTGTGTACGACATTGGGGACAACGGGGCGTGGGTGAGTGTGGGTAACCGTTCAGGGGGGTGCTTGAAGGGGCGATCGAGTCGTGGGATGTGGAGGGCATGAATACGAAGGAACAGCCCATAGCGAGCCTGGCCGCGAAGATCGAAAACCTGATACAGGAGCACGTGGA
>JAZGFE010000149.1:0-2389 GCA_036479215.1 Nannocystaceae bacterium
TTCACCTGAAAGTGCCTTTTGCGCTCGGTTGCGCGTGTTCGCTGTTGCTCATAACTACACGAACAAGGGGACTTTCAGGTAAATTCACAGTATTCAGATTTTTTTTGCGCTTGTTCTAGGTCTAGCAGTCTGCTTATCTCGTGGTCCAACGCGGCTATCTCGTGATCGTAGCGCCCCGCAACGTCATCACCGAACGTAGGGACGCCAGCGGTCGTCGAGCTTGGGACGTGCGGTCCGAAATAGTGGGCCCACAGCAAGAATGGGGAGCCAGTCGCA
This sequence comes from Nannocystaceae bacterium, assembly GCA_036479215.1. Lineage (GTDB taxonomy): Bacteria > Myxococcota_A > Polyangia > Nannocystales > Nannocystaceae > FL481. Next base: position 277 of record JAZGFE010000149.1, read on the forward strand.
AGCTCGTGCAACGCTCGAGTCGCTCCGGTCGTCACGGCCTCGTCGTTCGCTCGATTCTCGGGGAGAGACGGGACGCGAACGTATGCGTCCGCCTTGGGTGCGAGTTGGCTCGTTGGTGCAAGCCACTGCGTCTGTCCGTCGTCCACAACAACTGAGACGACCACCCCCCCACCCCCCGCTCGCGTATGATCTCGAAGAACGTCCGTCGAGGTTCTCGAAGGGGAAGGGCGAAGTGCTTTCGAACGCGCTCACCTTCGCCCAGTTGACTGCGGCTTGTGATCAGTCGGTAGCGGTCGGTCTCGAGCACCGGCGCCCACTCCAACCGCCGAGGATACACACCGCGGAACATCGACGGGAGCGCGATGCTCGTCCACGCCCCGCTCGTGAACGCGTTGTCAAACACGACCGCATGTCGCTCTGCCCATGCGTCGATGTTCGGTGTTGTCGGGTTCGGACCGCCGTAGAGACTCATGCGGTCGGCGGCCAAACTGTCCACCGTGATGACGACCACGCTGTGAGCTTCCCGGCCCTCGCTCGGCGGTTGGGCGTTCTCTTCTTCCCTCTTTTGGGAAGCGTCCCTGCCGTTGCAGTTTTCGTCGATGCCGTTTCCGGGCACATCTCGGACCCCCGGGTGGATGCCAGCGTTTAGTGGCGCACAGTCCGTACCTCCAAACAAGTTCGAATGACCGTCGAAATCGAAATCGGTCAGCCGGCGCACGGCTTTGAGGGAGCAACCCGAATAGCTCGCGGGATCGGTGCCGAGCGAGCCGAGTGCACCCGGGGAGAGGACCCCACCGAACGCGAGGACCACCAACGCCGAGCAGACGCACAGCGTGGACGTCACGATGCTGAGTCCGCGGGCCCGCACAGGGTAGGCCGAGCTGGAAACAGCTGTGGCCATGGCCACGGCCACCGATAGGCTCTGCCACCCAACCACTGACGAGACAATCACGAACGTGTCGTGGCCATGCCCGCCCCATATGCGAGGTGCCACACCGACGGCTACCCCGCCTGTTGCAAGTAGAGCTGCTGTCCCGAGCTTGAACTCCGCGCCGGAGAGCCATCGACGGAGGCACACCCCGGACGAAGCGTGAAGGCTCCCAAGCGCTACGGCAGCGACCAAAGCGAGACAGCCGACCGGGCTCCTCAACTTCGTCCATAGGTCTATACTCGTCGCCGCGATGTACGAGATGCCAAGACCGAAAGCCCACCATAGCGCTATCGTGGCGCGAGCTGGCATGCGCCCCAGGACGTTGGCGGCAAACACGAGTGTGCTCGCAACGGAAGCTCCGATCGCAATCGCCAAAACACACGCGAAGCCAATTGCCACCAGGCCGTGGCCGCCCGCGGCAGTCTCCCACGTCGCAAGCCCGACCTAGATCGTGGAGCCAACCAACCGGTAGGTGGCGCTTCTGGCGTTCTGAGTGTGGTCGATCCGTTGCAGGTGGAGAGAATAACAGATCAACTTGCCGAGGCCTCCTTGTGCCTTCCATTTATCCCGCAGCGGCGCTCCCAAGCCCGTCTACGGCCCTCTCTGCGACAGAGGTGACATTGCGCAGATACCCTTGTCCTTCCCGCTCTGGTGCAGCGTTGTCATCGGCGTTGACAATCAGCCGAGTGGGGGACCGCGCCGAGTTGATCGCAGAGAATCTACTGTCCGACTCAAAGCAACAAACGTCCGAAGTTCCGCCCGATCGACCGCCTCTTTTGGCCTGTCCTCGCCGAGCACCGGTCCAGGTGGGGAGAGTTTCCTGTGATCGTCGTGTATCGGCGACGGGGGTGCGTGGTGCCGCCGACACACGCAAACGAAGCTACGGTCAGGAAGTCCGGCGGCTAGCGCTTGAATCGATCGCCTGAACCGACCCGCGAGCCAGGGGACCGGCCACCCCTTCAGATCGTTGCTCGCCCCGTGTCGGCGGTGCGCCGCTCTTAGACGCCGAGCCCGAGTCTCGGGGGACAAGCGGGCCCAGATCTGTTGTTTCTCGGCAGATCGCGGTTCGTACGCGCCCACGTCAAGAAGAATGCATAGTCTCGACGTTTTGTCGATCCCCCCGTGACGGATTTCACATACTTTATTCTCCCATACGGATCCATCCAAATGACCGATTCGTCG
>JAZGFE010000150.1:0-3750 GCA_036479215.1 Nannocystaceae bacterium
GATCACCTTGACGAGCTGCTCGCTGTGACCCGCTTCAACAGTCGCGGTGACCGCCGCTTCATCGCCCCGCGCCACGATCTCGACACTCGTCGCCCGTACCTCCGCTCCACACAAACTGATCACCTCCGCCACCCAAGGTGGATTCGATCCTGAGTGGGCTTCCCCCAGCTTGGTGGACAGGTTGGTTACGCTACTTTCATAGCAATCAGGTCGGCGCAGCATGTCAAGGTTTGGCAGACCTGATCATCCTCAGTTCGGCTGAAGTAGTCATTTAGTCGGACCGCGAAAAGCGGGATCCGCCGGGGTTTCAAGACGGAGTCGCAGTCGGCTGCAATGATCATCGGTGGCGACGTGACTCTCAGGCTTTCGCCCATTTCCGGCTCGACGGAGGGTTTCGATAGGAGTCGCCGAGCATGTCGATGACATGCGAGTGGTGAAACAGGCGGTCCATGGCGGCGCTAGCCAGGAGGTCATCCCGGAAGAACGGCATCCACGCTTGAGCACGATGAATGGGGGACGTGATACGCGCGGGCACGGCATCGGGGCGGAAACGGGCGCAGGTGCGGATGCGGGGCGACCACGCCCCCGCTCGTCAAGCGGGTGGCGTCATCTGTGGGACTGGTCATCGTCGCGCCTGGAGACGAAGCGAAGGGATGTGAATTGAATTGACGTGCCAGCCCAGGGTGTGGAGGGACCCAAGGCGCGGCGGGACCGCGGGGCGTGTGTTTGCGTGGTGTTCACATTGTGCGCCCGTGCACCGACCGCAGGCACCCATGGCTTGAAGGCGGCAACTACCTTGACATCCACCGACCTCGGAGTCGGCCAAGTTCGTGACCTATGTAGGGCTCAGCGTGATGGACAAGTGCCCCAGTGCGGCAGTCCGCTCCAGATACCGGGACCACACACCGACCTGCCTTGCGATCACTGTTGCGAGACAAGCACCGCCGACGCCTCGTACTGGGACATCATCCAAAGCGCACTCGAACACTCGTCGGAGTCGCCGGGCGAACCCGCGGGGTGGAGTCAGAACTTTCGCACGGACATCGATTGCATGATCACGGCGCCAAAATGCCCTGGCTGCAAGGGGCTGCTGCCCGCGGCGAGCGTGCCCACCGGCACGGATGCCGACAAGTCTGGTACGGTTGAACGCGTCGACACCAGCATCAAACCGATCACCTTCATGTGTCCCGACTGTGGCAGTGACCTCAAGATCACAACCGAGGAGGACCGCGTCATCACTTGCCGCTCCTGCGACAGTGATTGGTACCTACTGCGCGCGATACTCGAGGACGACAAGCGTGAGCGCCTGCTGCTCGGCAAGCTCGAGGTCCTGATCGCCGAGAAGCGTGGGGACGACGCCCTCACCCTGCTGGGCTCGATCAAGGTGCGAGACTAGCCGAGTACGCAGCTGTCCGACTGGCTTGGCTACGTGACGGGCAGGGCACTACATCACCAGGCCATGTTCGTCCGGCCCTATCAACGGTGGCAGGTCGGTCTCGCCCAGGCGCTGCCGGGTATTCACCTCGATCATCCGGCTCATCGAGCCCAGCGGAAGAGCATTGTAGAACATCGTGAAGGGGTCCTCGAGCACGCGGCCCGCCTCCGCGATGAGCGAGAAGGCGGTGCACACGAGCAGGCTGATCGGGATGGTCCACCAGCCCAGGGCGTCGACCACGGCGAGCGGAAACAGGACGGCGTAGAACTCGACGAGCCGATTCGCGAGCAAGCCGTACAGCGGCGGCATCGGCGTCTTCTTGATTCGCTCGCAGCCACCCTGGATGTTGACCAGCTCGCGTAGCGTTTGGTCCATCGACGCCAAACGGAAATCGTTGAGCTTGTCCGCGCCGTTCAGCGCGACCAGATCTGCGAACTGCCGGTCGAGCAAGGCGTGCGTCAGATTGCTTTCGCCCCGCAACACATCAACACCGTCACCCGCGACCTCGATGCGCGGCATGAAGTCATCGTCGGCGAAGGGATCCTTTTTGCGCAGCAGGCAGCGCAGCGCGTGCACGTAGGCGGCATGTCGGTGTACCAGCGTCCGCTGGTCCTCGTCGTCGCCGAGGTACTTCGTCACCTGGGTGGCCCAGTGCCGCGACTCGTTGATCATCCGGCCCCAGAGCTTCCGACCCTCCCACCAGCGGTCGTAGGCCTGGTTAGTCCGAAAGCTGACGAAGATGCCGAGCGCCGCACCGACGACAGCGAGCGGCAAGGCCGGCAACTGGAGGAAGGTCAGACCCCCCAGCTCGAAGGCGGCGACCACCGCCACACTCGAGAGCACGAAGAAGGCCGTGAACCTCCACTGCCACTGGAACACCACCCGCGTGAACATGAAGGCCCGCGTGTTGGTCGACGTCAGCACGGCGGGAGTCTAGAGCACTGACACTGGAACGGTAAATCAATGCCCCAGCTACCTGCCCATATCAACGAGTGCGCCCCCGCCTCGGCTCCTGCTCCTCCGACGACAGCGACTGTGACAAGCTACTCGAGCGCTCGGAAGAAGCCGTCATCGCCGCGTGCGCCGTCTTCAACGCGAGCTGTGTCGCGATGACAGAGGTCCAGGATCGGCCAAGGGAGCCGTGAGAGCCTCCCGATCAAGATGAGCGCGCCGTACCCAAGTCACCGATGATAGTCCGCTAGCTTGCGCTCCCTAGCGCCCAACTGCGGAACACTGACACGCTTGCGGTGTCCACGCACAGCAAAATCCATGTGGCTCAGAAGCTGAACGCGCGTGAACTTCGCCGCAATCTTCGAAGCTTGCGTTTGCACCCGTAGTGAGCTTCAGTCTTGCGATGAAGCGGCCACTGCTTGAGAGCGTGACTCTGGGGTCGTACCGATGTTTTCCAAGCCCCTCGAGCCTGAGTGTCCGCCCGATCACTTTGCTTTTCGGCCGCAACAATTCTGGGAAGAGCGCGCTTTTGCGGACACTTCCGCTCCTATCGGAGGCCTGCAATCGCGGCGCACAGTCGCCTTGGAATGTTGAGAGCACGTCAGGCCCGGGCGACGGTGCATCTTTCCGGGACGTCCTATGGAGAGGCTCGCCAGGCCGGACCATGACGTTGGGGCTCGCATGGACCGGGGGTTCAGTGGTGCGTGATGAGTTTCAACTGAGGTTTGACGATGAGCTCAATAGGACCGTCGTTGAGAGATTTCGGCTTGTAGACGACGCAGGCAGTACGATTTTCGCGGGCTTCTCGACGCCACACACGGGGTATCGAAAGTTCGAGTGTACGGATGGGGAGCATGAGATCGCCTTCGAAGGTCTAGTGCCTGGCCGCGAGCAACCGTTAGTCCTTCAAGACCTCGCCCGTCGACTGCGCGGCCTCTCGGGCCAGATCCAGTGGCTCAAGGGAGTGCGTCAGCGCCCGACCAGACTTGTGGCCGACGGGGGCAATCGTCGTGGGCTCATGTCGCCCGGTGGTGACGAAGCCGCAGCGATGGCCTTGGCATCGCCGGATGTCCTTGCATCGGTCAATGAGTTCTACCGCTGCGAAGAAGTCGGTCGATACCTGCGCGGGGAACATGCGGGAGGAGACTTGCTTCGGCTTTTCTTCGACGATCCAGCGTACCCAAATTGGCGTGTTGAACTTTGCGATGTGGGCGAGGGCATGGGGCAGGTCCTCCCCATCCTCGTTGCGCTCGCTGCCAGCCGATATACCACCGGTGGTCCGAGAATCCTCGCTGTCGAGGATCCTGATGCCCGAGGGTGTCAGATTTTTTGTGTATGAGGCAGACGGGGTCAGGAGGAGGAAT
>JAZGFE010000151.1:0-23564 GCA_036479215.1 Nannocystaceae bacterium
ACGACGACCACGACAGCAACAAGGACGAGAGTGACGCGGACGAGAGTGACGCGGACGACGACGAAAGTGACGCGGACGACGACGACGACGACGACGACGACGACGACGACGACGACGACGACGACGACGACGATGGCGGTGGCGGTGGCCCCCCGAAATTTGATATCGGTGATGCCGCGAGTGGCGTGCCTCAAGAGGGCGACTGCGACCTCGATTTCATGTTCGTAATCGACAACTCCGGCAGCATGAGGGACGAACAGGACAACCTCGCCCGCTCCGTGCCCGAGTTTGTCGAAACCGTCACCGGCACGCTCGACCTCGCCAGTTTCCACCTCGGCACCATGACCACCGACGCCGAGTTCAGCAACGTGGCGGAGTGCCGGCAACTCGGCGGGTTCTTGGTGTCCCACACCGGGGACGACTTCCAGCCCACAGCGTGTGGTCCCTACGCCGATGGCCACAACTTCATGACCCAAAATGACGATCTGGCGACAGCGCTCGACTGTGCCGCGCGTCCGGGAACCTGGGGTGACGGCGATGAAAAACCCATGGAGGCCATGTCCAATGCCCTCGCCGACCCCCTCAACGCGATGGGCGCGTGCAATGAAGGTTTTCATCGCGAGGACGCGCTCCTCGTCCTCATCGTCATCACCGATGAGGAAGATGCCCATAGCGGTGATACCAATCCATTTGCGACCGGGTCCGTTGGCGACCCTCCTCAATGGTTTGACGCCGTGATCGCCCGCAAGGGGGATCCACGAAATGTCGTGGTTCTATCTTTGGTGGGTGTCCCCGATCCCAACGAGTGTGACGCAATTTGGGACGGCGAGCAGGGTGCCGAATCCAATGTCAGGATCAAGGAGTTCACCGGGATGTTCGGCGACAACGGCAAGATCGGCGACGTGTGTGCTGAAAGCTACGGCGCATTCTTCGAGGAGGCAATCAGCGTCATCGATACCGCTTGCGGTGAAAAACCAGAATAGACGTGGGAATGGACCCCGAATCGGGTGACCCCGATTCGGGTGACCCCGATTCGGGCGGGGTTAGGCGCGCCCTACCGTCCGGTATGCCCCGTTCCCGGTACGTGGATGGAGCTCAGTTCCCGCCACAAAACGCCACATAGTCGATCAGTTCGATCTCCTTGGGGTCCTTGCTGCACACGCAGCAGCCGGGCTCACGGCTAAATTTCAACGTGCGGATTTCGGTACTCAGCGCGTCGAGCACCAACAACCGGCCAGAGAGCGTCTGCCCGACACCGAGCAAGATCTTGAAGACTTCGTTGGTCTGCAACGTACCCATCATCCCGGGCAGGACGCCTAGAACACCCGACTCTTGGCAGGAAGGCGCCGTATCTGGCGGCGGTGGGCGGGGGTACAAACAGCGATAGCAGGGCCCTTGACGCGGGAGAAACGTCGTCACCTGCCCCTCGAACCGAAAGATCGAGGCGTGTACGACCGGCTTTCCGAGTTTGAGCGCCGCATCATTGAGAAGGTAGCGCGTCGGAAAGTTGTCCGCCCCATCCACGATCACGTCATATCGCGAGATAATGGACAAGATATTGTCCGCGTCAAGCCTCGTCTGGTGAGGAACGACTTGAACATCAGGATTGAGTGACTGCAGCGCGATCCGGGCGCTCTCCACCTTGGGCATGCCCACGCGATCCTGGGTGTGCAGCACTTGGCGCTGCAGATTGCTCTCGTCCACCACGTCGTCATCGACGATTCCCAACGTCCCAACGCCCGCCGCAGCGAGGTACAACGCTGATGGAGAACCCAGGCCGCCGGCCCCCAAGCACAACACTTTCGCGTCCAACAGTCTACATTGCCCCACCTCTCCGACCTCGGGCAGCATGATATTTCGGGCGTACCGCTTGAGCTGCTCCGAGGTGAGCAACCGGGGGCGATCAAACGCCAGGCCTGCGCGCCTCCAAGCTCCAAACCCCCCCGACATCGAGGCAACCGAAGTATAGCCCAGCTCCGCCAGCGATCTCGCCGCAAGTACGGAGCGGGTACCGCCGGCGCAGTAGATGACGATGGGTCGATCTCGCTCCGGTGCCAAGTCTTCGATTCTCAGTTCGAGGAGCCCGCGTGGGATCCAGCTGGCACGGGGCACATAGCCCTGCGCGTACTCGTCACGCTCACGTACGTCGATCACCAGCGCCGCATCGGGCCCCGGACCCGTGCCGAGTCGCGCGTAGGTCTGAGCTACCGACACTTCACGAACGTCTTCTTTGACCCGTGCAAGAACCTGATTGAACGTGGCCATGGGCTTCTGGCGCGCTGCGGAGGCCCGGACCGCGCGACATCTTGACTCGACGACCGGGTGGACGCGGACGCAACGATGCCCCGCTCGGCAGCATCGGTAAAGCGCGGTGCTTCCAACCCCCCCGAGCGCGCGGTGCCGCCGAGCGCTCAGGGTGGGCAGGCACCTGGGAGGCGACCCAACATGACATCTGGAGTGCGTGCCCTTCCGACGGCTGCGGAGCCGATCTGCGCGTTGGACGCTTTCGGCCTCGCCCTCCCCCGCGAAGCTGGACCGACGCGCGAGCGATGCCCCAGCTGCGGCCCGTTCCGGCTACGGCCGCGGCCAGCCGCAGCACCGCACCATGGCGCGTCGGGGCGTGGCCAGGTATACACGTGCTCGCAATCGCCTCCGCCGTGAACCAGGTCGCCAGTACCCCTTCTCCCGCCGACGACGACGTGGCTGCGCTTGAGGCGCTGGCCCGCACGCGCGACGTCCTTGTCGGTCAGGTGGAACAACGGATCATCGGCCAGAAGAAGGTCGTCGATCTACTGCTCGTCTCGCTCTTCGCCGGTGGACACGCGCTGTTCACCGGTGTTCCAGGGCTAGGCAAGACCCTGCTTGTCAGCAGCCTCGCGGAGGCCATGGCGCTCGAGTTTTCCCGGATCCAGTTCACGCCGGATCTCTTGCCGGCCGACATCACCGGGAGCGACATCTTGGATGTGGACCCGGACACGGGGATTCGCAGTTTCCGGTTTGTCGCCGGGCCCGTCTTTTGCAACCTGCTGCTTGCCGACGAAGTCAACCGCACGCCGCCCAAGACCCAGGCCGCATTGTTGGAAGCGATGCAAGAGCGGCGCGTGAGCACAGGTGGACGAACCCACCCGCTTCCCCTGCCCTTCCACGTATTCGCCACCCAAAATCCCATCGAACAAGAGGGCACTTACCCTCTGCCCGAAGCGCAGCTCGACCGTTTCATGCTCGAGATCACCGTTGAGTACCCCGACGAGGTTGCGGAGCGCCAGATTGTGAGCATGGGAGAACGCGCGATGATCGAGCTGCGCCCCACCGTTAGCCCCGCTCAGCTCGTCCACCACCAGGCGCTGGTCAAGCGAATTCCGGTACCCCCTTCGGTGGTCGCACATATCGTCGCCCTGCTGCGCGCGACTCGACCCAGCGAAGCCGCCTGCCCCGCAAACCTGCGCGAGCTGTTGCGCTGGGGTGCCGGCCCGCGGGCCGGCCAGCAGTTGGCCGCTGCTGCACAGGCTCACGCCGCACTCGCCGGCCGGCCGGCGGTCACGGTCGAGGACGTACGCCAGCTGGCGCCTCCGGTGCTGCAGCACCGGCTGGTGCGCAGCTTCGCTGCCGAGAGCCGCGGCATCCGATCGTCCGAGATCGTTGCGGACCTCCTCGCGCACGTCTCAGCGTAGGAAGCCATGGCCGAAGATGGCGCGTTAGGATCGCTGTTGCCCGTCGACCTCCGCGAAAGGCTACGCATGAGCGACCTGTCGGCGCCGCGCGGCACATTCGGCGAACGATCGGGTCAACACCGGTCGCAACGACCGGGGCTTGGCCACGAATTTCGCGACCACCGCCCGTACGTACCCGGCGACGATCTGCGTCGATTGGACTGGCGAGCCGCAGCCCGCCAGGACAAACTAATCTTGCGCCAGACCGAAGCCGAAGCCGAACTCACGGCCACGGTTGTGCTCGACGCGTCGGGCGGCATGGGCTACGGGGAGGGCGAGAAGCAGAAATGGCGTCATGCTACCGCCGTAGCGGCTGCGGTGGCGCTCGTCGCCTCACAGCGACACGACCGCCTCCGGTTTCTGATCGGACGCGAGCAGGAAGTAGATCTCCGTGGAGTTCGCCGCTGCGGTGTCCATGAGTTGCATCTGCGTCTAGCCGAGCGATGCGCCGTTGGAACCTCCGGCAGATGTCCATGGTCGAAATTGCTGTCCCATACCGCAGAAACGGCCCGCAAACGCGGCGTCGTGGTTGTGATATCCGATTTGCTTGACCTTGCCGACGCAACCGACGATGACTCGGATCTTGCGCTTGAGCGCGCTCTCGATCAACTTGCCATGCTCCGGAGCCAGCGCCAGCGGATCGTTTTGGTACAGGTTCTGCATCCGGACGAACTCAATTTTCCCTGGCTGGAGACCAAGGTGTTTCGTTTTGAGGATCTGACCCGATCGCAAGTTGCCGTCGAGGGCGTGGGAGCCCAGCTGGGTGACAGCTACCTCAAGAAGATACGCAGCTATCTCGCTCGCGTAGAAGCCGGAGCGGAGGCCCGCCAGCTCCGCCTCGTACGCATCGTCACCGACGCCCCGCTACGAGATGGTGTGCTGCGAGTCTTCGGCAACACGCCACCGGCAGCCCGAGCGAACACAGCGACGCCATGAGTTTGCTCGCGCCAGCCTTACTGCTTGGGTTACTCGGACTGAGCCTTCCCCTCGTCGCTCACCTTCTGGGACGCGAGCCCCCCAAAAAGATCCCCTTCGGTGCCATCCGATTCTTAGATGCCGGGGACCCGGTTGTGACCCAGCGTCGACGCTTACACGATCGCCTCCTGCTGCTCGTACGTCTCGCCCTCCTCGCCACGCTCGTGCTCCTCCTTGCGCGGCCAGTGTCCTTCGCCCCGCGCGCGCTCACTGTGCTCTCCGAGCCCCACGATGCCGTCATCTTGGTGGACGCCTCGATGAGCATGGATCTCGTCGTCGACGGCACCTCCGACTTGCAACGGGCGTCGGATGTCGTGGAGACGATACTCGACGCACTGCCCGCCGGAAGCCGCATCGGGCTCATCACTTCCGACCCCCGTGGGCCGCACCTCGCCCCCTCCGCAGACAAGAATGAAATCGCACGGGAGCTCGCGCAGTGGATTCAACAAGGGCCTCCTCGACGCGGCGGGTGGGTACTCGGTGAAGCCGTGCAAGCCGCAGCCTCCTTGCTAGGGCCGGCACGCGGGAGATCGCAGGTGATCTACGCCGTAGGCGACCGCACCACACGAGGTCTCGCGTCCTTGCCCGCCTCGGCCGCCTCGGACATCGCCATCGTACCGCTTCCCACCCGACAACCCACCGGCACCCCGTCCTCGCTCGCCGTCGCGGAACACGTGGGCATCGTCAAGCTGGAGTGGGAACCAGCACCCGAAGTCGACCCGAGAGCCGTACATATCCGAGCCACGCTGCGCCGCTTCGGTGCCGACGCGGACGCGGACGTGCTTTCCGTGCGGCTCAAGCTACAAGTCGAGCATGACGCAACCCCAGCGGAGGTGGACCTCGAGCCCGGTGGCACCGCGAAAGCCGAATTCACCCATACTCTGCTCGATGGCGGCGCCGCGACCAAAGCTCGTGTGGAGATCGTAGGGCGCGACGACGCGCTGCCGGGCGACGATGTTCGGCATCTTTGGATCTCAAACCAAGACCAGCTTGCAGTTACGATTGTCAACGGCGACCCCAGTCAGCTCAGAGCCCACGACGAGGTGTTCTTCCTCGCCACGGCACTGCGAGCCGCCGCGGCTCCCGACCGACTCAAGCTGAGTAGCCTCGCGCCGGAGCAACTCGAGCGCAGTCTCCGAGAGGGGGGCCTCAAGGCCCTCGTGGATACGGACCTCCTCATCTTGGCCAACGCACGGGCGCCCCAGGCCGACGTCGCCCCCATCATCGTCGACCGGGTCAGAGACGGCATGGGACTGTGGGTCACCGTCGGTGACCGGGTCGAAGCGACGCCCTATAATCAGCGGCTGGGGGATGTGCTGCCGCTGTTGTTGCGCGGGCCCGTGTTCGCCGGAACGGCCCCCGGCCGAACCCAAGCTCGCACCGAAGGCTTCGCACCGACGCAACTCTCCCATCCGATTTTCGCCGGTCGAAGCGGTGAGCTCGGGCTCCGACAAACCCAAACTCGGCGCCTCTTCCTTCTCGAGCCCGACGCGAAGCGCGCGACTCGAGCCGCCTTGTTGTTCACCAACGGGGCGCCAGCTTTGCTGACCGCACGGGTTGGCGAGGGGCGTGTCGGCTTGCTCGCCACCAGCATCGATCGTGACTGGACCGACCTGCCGCTGCGCCCGGGCTTCGTGCCGCTGATGCAGCGCACGATCGCGTTCCTCGGTGGGCTCAGCGACGCGACCTCCGGGTCGGCCATCCATGTTGGTGAGACCAAGGAATTCCGGTCGAAGACCGCCCTGTACATCCAAGACCCTGCGGCCGTCGAAACTCGCTCGGGCCCCGACACCGACGGATGGGTGCGTTTCGAGAACACGCAGATACCAGGTCACTATCAGGTCCGCCGCGAACGCGCCGGCATCGGTCGGGCTCACCGCAACGAGGTCTTCGCGGTACAGACCAACCCCCTCGAGAGCGACCTGGCTCAGGTCGAGATCCCCGTCGCCCAACTCAGCGAAGACCAGGTCGACGCCGTTGTTCCCGTGCCCCAAGGGCGTTGGCTCTTATGGCTGATCGCGGGGCTGCTGGGCGCCGAGGTCGTGCTGCGCTGGCGCGCATCGATGGCACGTTAGCGCGCCGGTGGCCGAGCTCTAGTCTCCCCACTCCCAAGGTGTCGTGAGAACGGGGAGGCCCTCCAAAGCCTGAGACCCATCCATTTCGGCATACCCATCCAGCTCGGCGTGCCCATGCGTATCCTCGTCCGCACGCTCCGCCGATTCGAGAGCAGCGAGCACGGCCGAGATCGACGCACCATCGTAGGTGTCGCTCTCCAGCACGTCCTCCCCGAGTGACCGCAGCTTCCACCCCTTCTTGCTGTAGAAGGTGTGCGAGCGGTCGCCGGATCCGAACCTTAGGCAGAGCTCGAAGGGGGCCGGAGCCTCCCCCTCGCAATTCCAGGTCTTGACCTTGATCCCCGCCTTCTTCCGCTGCTGCGGAAAGAACAAGCCCAATCGACGACCACGCAGCCGCCACCGAAACAACTCCGCGCGCTGCCGCCAGCGGGAGGCCTTGCCGAAAGCCCCGATCTTGCCGTGTCCATCACCGCGGTCGAGCGCCACAAAATGCCATACCTGGTCCCGCTCGTTTTCAGGCATCCGCTGAAGCCAAACTTGATTGGCGAAGTGACGGACGGCGGCCGTTTCCTCCGCGGGCACACCACCGGACCCACACCACCACGCGAATACTGTTGCTCCCGCGAGGAGGCCCATACTCAAGCGCTTGATCGATTTGGACATCCGCCCAAGCATGGGCGAGTCGGAAGACCGGTGCAAGCGGCACTTGCACCGGAAGTCGCATCCGGATAACACGTTGGACAAATGGTGAGTAACTTCGCATTTCCGCCCCGTCTCGACCTGGCCCAGCTCCCGACCCCAGTCACCGAACTCCCGCGTTTGTCTCGCGCATGGGACAGTCCACGCCTATGGGTCAAAAGAGACGACGACACGGGCGGTCCCCTCAGCGGAAACAAGGTGCGTAAGCTGGCGTACATTGTACGAGAAGCGATCGATCAAGGGGCGGACACGCTCATCACCTGCGGTGCAGTGGCATCGAATCACTGCCGCGCGACCGCCATCGTCGCGCGGCGTCTGGGTCTCGAGCCGGTCTTGGTACTACGTGGCGAAAAGCCCACGCACCCCCAGGGGAATTATCTGATCGACTGCTTGCTTGGCGCCGAGACCCATTTCGTCTCGCACCAAGCCTTCGCCAAACGGCACGCGCTGTTCGAACGCCTGGTCCGAGAGAAGCGCGAGCAAGGACGGAAGGCCTATGTCATCGACACCGGCGCAAGTGTGCCACTGGGCTCATGGGGCTATATCGAAGCCTGCGCCGAGATCCGAGCGGCGCAGGAGGAGCTCGGTATCACCTTCGATGCCATCGTGCACGCGGCAGGCTCGGGCGGCACCAGCTGCGGGCTGGAGTTGGGCGTGCGGCTCTTCGGGCTCTCGGCCCGTCCCTGGGCGGTGAATGTGTGCGACGACGAGGTCCACTTCCGCAAGGAGATCCACCGGCTGGCCCGCGCGACCGCGCTTCGCTTCAAACTTCCGGTCACCGTCGCCGCCGACGAGATCGGAATACTCGATGGCCATGTGGGCCCGGGCTATGGACGCAGCACACCCGAGCTGCGCGCATTTCTGGGCGACGTCGCCCGTACAGAGGGCCTGTTGCTCGACCCCACCTACAGCGGAAAAGCGCTGCATGGACTCCACCGCGAACTGCAAACGGAAAGATTTCGGGACGCGAAGAATATCCTATTTCTGCACACTGGCGGCATGTTCGGCCTATTCGCCGCCGCGCCCGACCTTGCGTAGGGAGCCAGCGAGGAGAAGCGCCAAGAGGTAGGCGCACACCCCCACAGCAGAAGCCTGCTGGTACCCATAGTTGCGCGAGATCAGCACGGTGACCAAACTGGCGACCACGCTCATCCATCCATTGATGGCCCACGCCCAGGGGATCATGCCCGATGCACGCTCGGGAAGTATCCGCATCGCCAGGGGGAAAGGCATGCCCATCACGAAACCCAGCGGTGCGAGAGCCAACCCGGTCAACGCCAAACGAGCAGCAACGGGAAGGCCGAGGGCGTAGGTCGTCAGCAACGGGGGCACGACCCATGCTTGCACGATGGCGAGGCATACGACCGCAATCAAGGCCGCACGCAATGCGGCGGTCAGCCTGTGCTCGGGCACCTGCCCCGCCAAGATGCTCCCCACGCCACTGCAAGACAACATGACCAAGATGACCGCCGTAACTGCGTAGGTTGGATGACCCACAAAGAGTACAAGCTCGTGGATAAGCACGGTTTCGATCGCAAGATAGCCGTAGCCCAAACACGCGACGTACGCCAAGGCCGTCCAGACGCTGTTGACCTGGCGCAGGCCCGAGCGGTCGCGAAACAACAGAGGGACGAATAGAAATAGCCCCCCAGCCACGATCGCAAACAACATCTGCACGCTCAAGGTGGCGTACACACGAACGAGATAGGGCGCGTTGGAGTTGCGCATCCCCTTGAAGAGGTATTCCATCGCCCCGCGGAACAGACCAGGGCGGTCGAGGTAGGGACGGTTATCGGTCAACACGACGCCGCTCAAGAACAACTTCCGCGCACGCTTGTCTTCGTCACGCATGGGGTCCCACCCCTTCCGAAACGGCTTTTTGTAGCCCTGGCCCTCGATATATCGAAGCACCCGGTCTCGCTCGGCCTGCTTCCAGGGCCGTTTCTTCACCAGCACAAAGCGAGTCGCTCGCGTCTTGATATAGGCGATATAATGCCAGGGGTCCTCCACCCCACGCTCCAACAGCGCCACTGCGGCAGCTCGCGCCAGCTCGGAGGTGTTGCGACCGCGGGCAAAAGAGATGGTCCCATCGTCCGAAAGCCTATCGAGATAGGTGGCGAAGGCCTCTTTGGTCTCGAGTAGAGAGGGCGACCACGCGTTGGCCATGAGGCCAGCGTTCGAGTGCAAGTTGGCGTGGACCATCTGAATGATGTCGTAGGGCTCGCCAGCGTGCAGAATCGCGGCTCGACCATCCGCCTTGATCCGCCTCGTTTTCTTGTCCAAATAGGGATTGAGGGGCGCGTCGGGAAACTCTTCGGCCACGACGTCAGCGATCTCCTGGGCAATGTCGATAGCGTCGATCTCCTCGAACCCAAACGACTGTGCAATTGCCACTTCCGGCCCGGCGGACGCGGCCAGTACGGCCACGCGTGCCGGCGCATCGTGAAGCGCGTAGACCGTCGATCGATCGAGGTGCTTTTTCAGCCGTTTGAGGTCCTTTTCTGTCCGCACCACCACCGAGGCGGACGAGTTGTCCAACAGCACCTTGACGCTCGTCCCGTCGTCGTGCAACGCAAGCCTCGTAAGCGGCGTCCACTTGGTGAAGAACACATCCTTCTCCGCGTAGCCTGCCGCGTACTTCACTCGAAACAACTCCATGCCGGTGGAGCCCGCGATGATCGCGAACCCGCAGACAACTGCCGCCGCGAGGCTCCACATGGCAGGGCGTTTATCCCCCGTGCTCGCCAGCAGGAGCACGGCGGCCACGAGCGGGAACAAGGCACAACAGAAGACCACGTCCGGTCCCGCCAACGCGCCGAGCAAGGGAATAAACGCCAGCGCCGCAACACCTCCCCCCACGAGATCGGAACCATAGAGGCGGCCGATGTACCGTTTGCGGCGCTGAAACGCGCCCGCAAAACCCACACCCGCAAAACCGAAGGGAACCATCAAGATGGGGAGCAGCCCCGCAAACCAAGCGAACTCGAGCAACTCGTGACTCCTCGCGCCACGGTTCGCAAAGTCGACGGTGGTATCCGAATATTGCTCGGTCAGCGGGAAGGAGACCGCACACCACACCGCCAACACCATGGCGACGGACTGGCCGCAGCACACCCAGGCCAGCCGTCGTTCGAAACCTTTTTTGGGCAATAGATTGGGCCAGATATGCTGAGCCACGGAACCCAGCCCGATCCCGAGCAATGCGAGGGCGAGAGCAAGATGGGCGAACTGCGCGAAGAGAACCACGCCGAATAGCCGCGTGAGCAACAGCTCGAACAGCACCAAACTGGCGCTGATCAGGAACATCGTGGCAGTGATGGCTCGAAGGGGCGTAGGACGCATGATGAGTGGGGTCGCGTCGCGCGATGGCCCGCGCGCGGAAGCGTAAAAGACGCATCTCGTGGGAGCGACGCCTATAGTTACCAGATTTCGGACACGCCGCCGGACGGCCAGGAGGGTGCGCTTCGAAACTTCAACCGGCCACGCGCATGCGCTCCCCATCCGTCGGCGTCGATTCACGGGGAGACGCGTCTCGCAGCGTCGAGACCCAACCCTCCTCGGCGAGAAGCGTGTAAGGAGGGCCGGCCCGCGACGCCGCGCGAGACTCGCAAGAACGGCGTCGGCTAGTCGCTCGTCGGATCGGCGCTCGTCGGATCGGCGCGCGGCAACACTTCCGTCTGCGCAGACCATTGGCGAGCCAATGCGCGATGTTCGGGATACGGCGGTCCCAACGGTCGCGCCGGTCTCCTATCCCCCGCATAGCTGCCTTTGAACTTGACGACGCGTTCCAACGCCGCCTCCACCACTCCGTCCGGAGCGCGCTCCAAGACGGCGAGCGCCTCCTCTCGGAAGTCGGCATGGCGACATACCAAAACCGCATCGGCGCCAGCTTTCAGGGATCCGAGCGTGAGCCCGGCGGGCGTGTCGTGATCGACCACCGCCCGCATCTCCAAGTCGTCGGTAAACACGACACCCTCGAAACCCACCTCGTGGCGCAACAACTCCAATACCGCGCGAGACAAGGTCGCCGGCCGCCGCGCGTCCACGCGCTCAAACACAATATGCGCCGTCATCATCGCCGCAACGCCGGACTTGGCCGCCGCGCGGAAAGGCGGTAGCGCCGTGCGGCGGAGCGCCTCGAGCGACTGCCTCAAGCGTGGCAACTCGCTGTGACTGTCGATGGTCGTGCCCCCATGCCCGGGAAAATGCTTGGCACAGCAGGCGACTTGCTCGTGTTGCATCGCGTCGATATACGCCGAAGCCTGGGCCGACACCGCCGCCGCATCCATAGAAAAGCTTCGATCGCCGATGATCGCGTGGTCCGGACTCGCATCCACATCTACGCATGGAGCAAAATTCAGCCCGACGCCCACGTCGCGTAGCTCCACGGCGATGGCGCGGGCGACCGCACGCGTGGACGCCAAGTCGGCAGCCAACGCGAGCCGACGCATGGACGGCCAGGCCGTCCATGGTTCGCGCAAGCGCTGGACCCGACCTCCTTCCTGATCCATGGCGATCACCAGCGGCGCCTCCCGTGGAGCGAGCGCATGCAGGGAGGCGGTCAACTCACGGACTTGCACGGGATCTCGCAGATTGCGCGCGAACAGAACGACGCCCCCGACGCGCCCTTCCTGCACGAGGTCCGCAAGATCCCGTGGCACCTCGCTACCCTCAAACCCGGCGAAAAGAAGCTGTCCTGGCTGCCACGACCTGCTCATACCCCGAAAGATAGCAAGCAATGTGCGCGGCGTGGTGCCCGGTCACACACCGCGTCGGGACGCCAGAGCTTCCTCCCACGCTGTTGACGCCACGAACCGCGATTGTTAGCGTGCGGCGCCTTTCATGACCCATCGACGCTCCTGGCGCTTGTACCGGTCGATCCACGGCCTTTCACTATTTCTAGTCACCGCGGTGATCGGTTCTCCCGATCACGCCCTCGCCCATGGTCAGCCCGGTGGAGGCCCGATCCCCGGAGGTCCCTCGGGCGGCGCCGCGGGGCCCAACCAGGCCGGTCAGGAGGAGAAAGACGGCCCGGCCGAGGAAGCCCCAAAAGACAAACAAGCGCTCCGGCCCGTGCAGGCGATAGTCGCCCAACCCGTCGGTCGCCGCAGGCTGCAGCTCTTCGAAGCACACGGCTACCTGCGTACACGAATGGACTATTTTCATCGCCTCGACTTGGGGATCAACCAGCCCGCCAGCAACGGTGACCCTGGCACCAAGTTCTTTCCTCCCCCGGAAAAAGCACCCGTCGGCGAAGCCGGCAACGATGCAAACTGCGTGGCGCGACTCAAAGAAAAAGGGGTGAGTGCGCAGAAGATCACCAAGCGATGTGAGCGACGCAATGGCATTTCCAGTGCCAACATGCGTTTTCGGGTCTCCCCCACGCTGCATATCTCCGAAACCGTCAAGATCCACGCGACCGTGGACGCCCTCGACAACCTCGTCCTGGGCAGCACTCCGGACAGCTTCGCGGGCGACCACGCCTGGGCGCCGATCGACCTCTATACCCGAACCCAAGTTCCTCCCTCCGACGGCAACAATGCCTTCCAAGATAGCCTGGTCGTCAAGCGAGTGTACGGCCACATACACTTCGGCTGGGGCTTCGACCTCAAGTTCGGTCGCATGCCCCACCAGTGGGGTATGGGCATCGTCGCCAACGACGGCAACGGCTACGACCGGCAAGAGCGAGCTGACATCGTGCGATCTCTCGACGCGGACTATGGCGACTCCATCGACTCCCTTCGGATGGGATTCGATCTGGGCGAAGACCCGCGACGTCTCCACCGGCTCACCTTCTCGTGGGATTGGGCTTCAAGTGGCCCGACCACAGCCCAGGTGCTGGGGCCCGAATGGGCGTCGGGAAGTCGCGTGGGACAAGAGTACTCCCTCGAGAAATTCGACAACGTCTACCAGGTCAGCGTCTCGATGCTGCGCCGCGACGACCCGGCGATGCTGCGCCGCAAACTGTCCAGCGGCGAACCTGTGATCAACTATGGCGCCATCGCGTGGATGAGGATGCAGGATGTGGATCGCCCCATCGGGGCTCCCGGCCTCGGCGATGGGCTGGGCGGCAACCCCACAGCCGAGTCGGATCTCAACCCGGACGGCTTTACCAAAAATGGCGCGACACTCGGAAACGGCGAACAGGACGCCGAGGGCCGAACCGGACTCCAAAACTACGCCCAACACCTCATGTACCGGCGCGCCATGATTGTGACGCCGGATGTCTGGATGCGAGTCAACTGGCGCACACTGCGGGTCGAGTTCGAAGCCGCCGCGGTACTCGGCTACTTCAGCCACCGCGACTTGAGCATCGGCCCAGCGAACCTAGACACCCTCACCATCGGCGAACTAGAGCGCAGCACCTTGAGTCAAGCTGGATACGCTCTCGAATTCAAGTACGGAATGTTCGACGATCGATTCCACGTCGGTCTCGATCAGGGTTTCGCTACCGGAGATCGGCAGCCTCCGCGAAACTACGATCCCATGTCACCGCTGCCCAACTCCTACGAGGCCAGCGGCGACACCAACCTCACGGCCTTCCGCTTCAACCCCGCCTATGTGGGCGACATGCTGCTGTTCCGCGAACTTTTGGGTACGGCGTCCAATGCCGTCTATTTCAAGCCCTGGCTGGCATTTTACACGTTCCAAGACAATGCGAGCCTGCGCGTAGACATCGAGTACGCCTTCGCCCAGCACAAGTCGGCGACGCCGGGGGCGAGCGCACGTAGCTATGGCCTAGAGATCAACGGCGCAGTTCGTTACCACGACACCCGCGATCCGATCTTCGTACAGCTGCAGTACGGCGTCATGTTCCCCTTCGGCGCCTTCGACGTGCCGTCCGCCAGCGGCACGAACGTCGACGCGGAAGCCGCCCAGAGCCTGCAGATCCAGATGGGGATCGGCTTCTGATGAGAAGCTGATGCCCAAAAAATCCGCCCGCTGGATCTGCCAGGAGTGCGACGCCGAAACCCGTGGATGGTTTGGCCGATGTCCCCATTGCTCCGCATGGAATTCGATCCGCGAACAAGGACCCACCCCGCAACCCGGACACGT
Organism: Nannocystaceae bacterium; assembly: GCA_036479215.1. Classification (GTDB taxonomy): domain Bacteria; phylum Myxococcota_A; class Polyangia; order Nannocystales; family Nannocystaceae; genus FL481. The sequence goes on from JAZGFE010000151.1 coordinate 14,516, forward strand.
GGAACTTGGGACCGGCGATGGCCAAGTCGTATCCGCGGCGGCGGCCTCCATCGACGCCGAGGATACGCCGCGTTTGGCGACAGGCGTGTCGGAGTTCGACCGGGTCCTCGGCGGCGGACTGGTTTCAGGCAGCGTGGTCTTGCTCGGCGGGCCGCCGGGGATCGGAAAATCGACGCTTCTGCTTCAAGCTTGCGCAGGGCTGGCCCGCGACGATCACCGTGTCCTGTACGTGAGCGGCGAGGAGTCGGTGGCGCAGGTGGCTGCACGCGCGGGCAGGATCGGCGCCCGTGAGCCCTCACTGCTGTTGCTCGCCCAAACACGACTCGAACCGATCCTCAACCGGGCCAAGGAGCACCAGCCCGCCGTACTCGTGATCGACTCCGTGCAAACGGTGTACAGCGAGACCCAAGACGGACTGCCAGGAAATGTGACGCAGATCCGCGCGGTCGCTAGCAAACTGCTCAGCTACGCGAAGACAAACGACGTACCCGTGATCATGGTCGGGCACGTCACCAAAGACGGGCAGTTGGCGGGCCCACGCCTGCTCGAACACATGGTCGATGCGGTGCTCTCCTTCGATGGCGATGAGGAACGGGCCACAAGGATGCTCCGCGCCACGAAGAACCGCTACGGAAGCACCCATGAACTCGGTGTATTCGAGATGACGAGCGAGGGGATGCGCGGCATCTCGAACCCATCCGAGGCCTTTCTCGCCGAGCGATCCGCCGAGGCTGTGGGCTCGTGTGTCACCGCCAGCCTCGAGGGATCACGCCCCCTGTTGCTCGAGATACAAGCTCTCTTGGGCCCTAGCCCCGGCGGTAGCCCGCGACGAACCTGTGTCGGCGTGGACAGTTCGCGTCTCGCCATGCTCCTCGCGGTGCTCGAGCGCCACGGCGATCTGTTTGTTCTCGACCAGGACGTATTTGTGAATGTAGCGGGAGGAATCCGCCTCGGTGAGCCCGCCGCGGACCTGGCGGTCCTCCTCGCCGTCGCGTCGAGCCACCTGCGAAAGCCACTGCCCGCGGACACCGTGGCGATGGGTGAGGTGGGACTTACGGGTGAGCTGCGTCGCGTACCACGTGCGGAGGTACGGTTCGCCGAAGCACAGCGCCTCGGATTCAAACGGGCGCTCGCCCCCCCGCTGCGCGGCGGCAAGCAAGTGGAGCTCGAGGGCCTCGCGGTGGTGGAGGTACGCTCCGTCGCTGAAGCCATACAACTCGCGCTCTCCGACGCAAGCACTGCGCTGCCACGATCGACATAGCGTTTCCTGCGCGAAACGAACCACGCTCGAGCCGCCTCCGCGCTCCATTCATGCGCCGTCGAATGCGAGCCGCATCGTGAAAGGCGTCTGCAGTGTGTGGGCACACTCGTTCGAATGACAGCCCTCGCTTCAGCACGCTCGCGACAAGGAAATACGTCGCGCCAATGGGTGGCGCAAGCGAGCGTCCTTCGTGGGCGCGACCGGGTGTCCTTCGTCCGGGCGCACCCTCCCCCCGTACATGCAACTCCGATGCGAATCTGTGCCCCGCGGTTGCGCCATGCGACAGGTACATACGTCCCGACCGGCCCTCTCCCGTTCGCTCCAGGCCCAACACAGGACGGATCACGCGAGCATCCACAGTTCGTTGACAAGAACCAGGTGATCGTCGACGCCGCTTGGGAAACACTACCCTCCGTCTCTCTCCCGTCCGTTCCTCTTCCGTCCGTTCCTCTCCCGTCCGTGCGCCGCTCGACGATCTCTCCGCCCGCCCCCAATATGATCAACGCGTGGGGCAGGACACGAAACCGCGATATCTCGGGTGATCGACGCGAATGCTACGGCTCACCGAATGCATAGGATAAGGAGCCGCGCACATGGTGCGCCGTCGGGCCACTGCTCGTTTCCCCGCAAGATCGTCGGCCGCTGCGGACCTGGAACAAGGCAACCCGAGAACAATGGACCATGTAGTCGGAACGAAGGATCTGCTAACTAAATGGAGATGATCGGTATGTTCTCACGTAGCCGCACGCTGACCTTTGTATCCCTCGCCCTCATTTTTTCTGCTTGCCAAGACGATGCCCCCGAATTCACGGGCGACTCGAAATTCGGCGACGCCGAAGGCAGCGATGATGACGATGAGAAGGACAGCAGTGACGATGACGATGACGATGACGACGACGACGATGACGACGACGATGACGATGACGATGACGATGACGATGACGATGACGACGATGACGATGACGATGACGATGACGATGACGAACCCGGCGATGACGCTGACGATGACGAACCCGGCGATGACGACGACGAACCCGGCGATGACGACGACGAAGCCGGCGATGACGACGACGAACCCGGCGAGCCCGACGACGACGACGACGACGACGACGACGACGACGACGACGACGACACGCCTCCCCCGGATGGTGATGCCGGGGATGCGGACATCGGAACCTTCGTTGAAGGCATCAATCTGACGGGCCTTGAGTTCAACCAGGCGGTGGCGATACAAGTGGCCGGCGACGGTAAGACCCTCTCCGAAGGGGAACGAAATGCCAAACTTATCGCCGGGCGCAAAGCTTTGGTCCGTGCGATCTACACGTTGGATCCCTCGTGGAGTCCTAGCGAGGTCGAGGGGCGGCTGACCCTGCTTCATGAAGACGGAACATCTGTGATGCGCGTCGACAAGCGCATGGTATCCAGCGATTCGGACTTGGCGACCGCGGACGGAACGTTCAACTGGACGCTCGCGCCCGAGCAGGTCACTGGGGGGATGAAATACAGCGTCGGACTATTTGTCCCGGGGAGCGACGAAGCCCCGCCCCCAAGCGACGCCCCGCGCATTCCTTCGGACGTGGGCTCCTTTGATGCACTCAATGTGCCGTCGACCGCTCAGCCCATGCGGTTTGAAGTCGTCGTCGTGACCATCGACAACGGTTCCACGCCGGATATGAGCGACGCCCACAAGAAAATGATCAGCGACGCCATTTTCGAGCTCAATCCCGTCGCGGAGGCCGAAGTCACCTTCCGCGAAGGCACCACCAGCGCGAACGGTCTATCGGCGTGTTTGGGCGCGCTGAAGTCTGCCCGCCAAGCCGATGGCGCAGATCCCCACGAATACTACCTGGGCATCTTGGAAGGTGGCCTCTCGGGGCTGTCCAATTTGGCAAAAGACGGCATGAACGAGGGCGATCGGAGAACCAGTTGTACCTTCATCGGCCCGTGGAGCACCCTCTCCATGTTCTTCGTCACACACGAGTTGGGCCACGCTGAAAGCTCCGAGCACACGCCGGGCTGCGGCGCTGGCGGTCCAGTCGGAGATTTTCCTCATCTCGAAGGCGGCGTAGCAAAATTGGGCGTCCAAGGCTACAGCATCGTCACCGACAAGTTGTACGGAGCCAAAGGGTTTGATGACGTCATGAACTACTGTGACCCACAGTGGATAAGTGACTACACATACAACAACTGGGAGAGCGTCCTCTCGACGCTCTCCACCTGGCCCCAGTTCCGCAACGAGGTCTATCACAATCAACCGCGGGTCGAGCTGCTCTGGGGCACCCAGGATCCCGATGGTTTGACCCAGTGGGATCTAGTACCCGGCGTGTTCGAGCCCTCCACCCCGCCTCTCGATTCAGCCAGTGCCACCTACCAAAGTCGCGCACCTTCCCGATCCGTGAGTGCGAACGTCTACGATGTGCCGCTGGGCGATGAAGCCTACCGTTCCGTCGTGATTCCCTTGGCACCGAGCATCGACGACATCAAGCACGTCGCCGTGCGCGCTTTTGGCCAGGACTTTGAATTCGACCAGCCCCGGTCGCTTCGAGCCAGCTATGACGAAGAGATGCGCAAACGGTCAAATCGCGGTGACGACAAGTAGGGCGAACGGCGACAGACGATCGTGCTCCATGATACGGGCCCGTGGGCGAACCGATGGTTCCCGACCTGCCGCGCTTCGTGCTTCGTGCTAGGTTGAAGGTAAAGGTAAAGGTAAAGGTAAAGGTAAAGGTCCCGCATCGCAGCGGAAACCGCTATCGAGGCTGTTTGTAGGGATTCGCCTCGATAGCGCTGGCCCCACGCTCGCTCTCGCTGTCTTTCTTACGGGGGTTCCTACCCGCTGGCGACGCGCTTCGAGCCGCCGTCGCCGTGGGCGGCTCCAGCTGGCTCTTGCGCTCCTCGGTTCGCTCTGGTCGGTGCTTCTCCTCGTTACTCGAGACCGCCGAATCCCGATCAACTTGGGACACTCGTCTCCGGCCGGGTTTCCGCCGGCCAGAGGGCCGAGTTGGTTTCGCCGGTTTCACCCGCCCCTCGCGCGCTGTCGCCTCGGAAACAGACGACGACTCGGCGACAGACGTTGGGCGATGGATCTCGCCGGGGGCGGCATGCTGGTTCGGTGTGGGTTCCAGAGGTCGCCGCTGATCCGCAGAGGCGCCTGCTTCGCTCCCTGGCGCCTCTTCCCGCTGCGCTGCGCGAATGATCGGAGCCGGCACGTCCGTCACGACCATGGAATCTGGAGTCACCGGGTCGTCTCGTTGGTCGTCCCAAAAGAGCGCCGCCCCAATCAACACCGCGGAGCCGATACCGAGCGATAGAAACGCCCGACGCCGAGCCTCTCGCCGTGGACCGTCCAAACTGACATAACTCTCCGTTCTGGCTTCGAGTTTGACAACACGCGCGTCTTGAGCAGCGTCGATCGAGCCAGCGACCAAGCGCGCCAGAGCGGGCGACGCAAAAGGTCGACGTAGACAAGGAAGAGACTCGGCCTCCGGAATCGGATATGGCATTTCGGACGAGACAATGAGCGCGGAGGGAAGCGTGTCGGACCCGGCGAGAATGCGAGATAGGTCCAACAAGCGACTCCCGTCCGAAGCGTCCTCTGAGAGATCCACGAGAAGCAACACGACGCGCCCGTCGCCGCCGCCAGGCCCATAAATCGCCAGGATGTCCTCCGCCTCGCCCACGCTACACGCCGCAAACACATCGTAGCCCGCGAGCTGCAGACTCGCACATGCCTCCTCGGTCGTCCTGGCTGTCGCGTCGAAGTAGAGTACTGCGGGCTTCTCCGGGCGTGAGTGCGATCCCTCGACGGGCACAGCCGGCGCGGCTCCGCTATGGCGCTCCAGGCGATTCAAAACGATCCCCGTAAGCCGACACCCACGCCGTGTTGATGGGTCACCGCGTCGGCTCCGTCGATTCTCGCTCCACGAGAGGAAGAAGAACCGCGTCGACGCCAGTCCGTGACGATCGCGAGGACAACCGTGAGTACCCCAACGCCCGCGGTGGCGCCGATGAGCGCATTCGTCCGCAACTCCGCGGTCCGACCATCCCGAAAACCCAGCTCTGTTGGATCGGCTGCGTACGCGCGCTGACGATCCAACACGTCGAGCCCGGACCACGTCGTGGTCGCGCCCAGCCCGACCGTAGCGACCATGGCACCGGCGAACCACGCTGGCGACACGCGTCGAGCGTCGCGCTGCTCGCCCGCTTGTTCGGCGTAGCGGGCGGCAAGCCCCGTCCGCTCCCCGCGGAGTGACCCTGCGGCGCGGAGCCGATGCCCGGCCGGTGGGGCCGCCCCCCCGTCGATGATGACCGTCGCCCGCGTACCCCGTGTCGTCTCCAGCGATCGGATGACCTGCACACCATCTTCAAAGCGGGCTTGGAGCTCATGTTCGCCCGGTGAGAGATAGAGCAAATGTTCCGTCTTAGATGGTGCTGATGGGGGTGAGCCATCCAGCCCAATCCCGCACGGACGTGCGCATTCGATCGTCACGAAGCCAAGCAGCGATCCGAGTTCCCGCAACGTGGTCGTTCCTTGCGTGGTGGCGAGCTCGTCCGCTGGGTACCGACGGAGTAGAGCTGCGGCGTGGGTGGCCGCTGAAGCATGATGGCCCGCCAGCTTCCGCGCTCTGGTGGCGCCACGGAGCGCTTGGGGGCTAGGCGCGGACGAGTCGGCCAACTCGTAGAGATCGCCTGCGAGCGGGTAGTCCTCGGCCAACTCGGCCATCTGTGCTTCGCTGTACGCGACGGATGCTGCCGTGACCTGGGCCTGTGTAGGATCTGCCCACGCGTTCGACGGAGACATCCACAGGAGTGCGAGTGCGAGGCGAGTGCGGCGATGAACTGGGTGCGGCATTGGGTACGGTGCGAAATGAAAAAAGTCTACCCACCTACTCGGGTCTGGATCGACCCGTCTGTGTCGTCGTATTGCAAGGGTCCGATGATCTCCACCGCCAAAATGTACGGGAATGGCTCCATGCCTACGCCCTGATTCGGTGGTTTCATCTCGATCACGTATCGCCCTTGCGGAAGGGCATGCGTAGCAAAAGAGGTTTCGTCCCATTGGGGACAGTGGTTCGTGCCCTCCCCGTGAGCGGGTATTTTTGCTTTCCCCAATTCAGCGCTGCCGCTAGGATCGTCAAACTCCAGCGCCAGCGCGGGCGAGCCGGCTGGGCACTCCTCGCCGTCTTCACCCAACAGCGTTGCTCGAGCAAATCCACCCTCGGGCACATCGACATAGAAGAAGTCCAGATCACAACCTCCCCCGATATGGCCCTTCACACGGATCGCCTCTCCCACGCCGACATCTAGGACGTTCCCCGCTTTGTAGAAATTATTTGGTTCGACCTCTACCGGGACGACCCCCCCCGCGTCGCTCAGCTCCACGTGACACTCGGCATCGCAACCATCTCCAGATTTTTGGTTGCCGTCGTCGCAGGTTTCACCCGGCTCCACAATCCGGTCGCCGCAACTCGGAAAGGTGACCGCGAGCTCCATTTCCGGGTCGAAGACGCTCTTTTCGTACGCTTTGGTGTCGAACCCAAAGTAGTAGACCCCCTGCGTCTCACCGGAAAAGACAATCTGCTCACCTCCGCCAGGAGGACAACGGTTCACTCGCTTGAGGCAGGTCGCGGGATCGCAGCTGTCCATCACGTAGACGCCGACATCCACAGGAGGCGCGCCCTCGCCCGGGCGACTGACAATCCTCGCGCCTACGTGCACCCTCTCTCCCGCAGCGAGCTGTATTCCCACCACTGCGTCCGGTCCGTCGAAGCCCGTGAGCTTCCCGCAGTCCTGTATATCGTCCGCAAACCCGTTGAGCGACAGCGTTGCTACAGCCGGCGTATCGTATCGGCTGACCACGCGCTCCTTGGGGTAGGGGCAACTATCCAAGCCGAGGGTCGCCCGCTGGCCCTCAGCATTCTGATAGAGCGCCTCATCAAAGACTTGGCAGCCAAAGCAAAGCACGACGCTGGAGATCAAGGCGAGATCGGAGACGCGAAACGCAGCGGCGCCAGGTCGAAGGTGGGTCATCGGATTAACCAGAGGGACACGCGGTTGTGGACTTCGCGGGGTCGACTCAGTCGCCCACAAACGTACGCGCGGCCATCATCCAACCCCATCCGATCGCTACATCGCCGTCGCAACAACACCCACGAAGCAAAGCGAGACGGTGATCGTGCACGCAGAGCGGCAAGGATTGGTGGAAGAGCCTACTGAAGCCTCGGATCGCCCGACGCGAACGTACGAAAGCTCGCTGCCGATGTCAAACATCCCAGCCCGCAAAGCGAGGCGGATGCGCTCCTGAAACTAGCCGGATGTGACCCCCATGCGCTGTTTCGCGCCGTCGGCAGGTGGCCAAGCAGAACTCCAGCGGTCGGCAAGCACGAGTCCACGCAACGCGAGGATTCCTCTTAGCCCAGATGTTGCCCACGATTGCGCAGGGCGTTTGACGCGTTGCTGGATGGCCCAACATGTACCCGAGGTTGCGCCACTCCCGATCGGGAGCTTCCCCGCATGATGGGAGGCATCGCGCATGTTCTCTCAGCGGGGTCGTAAGTCACGCAGGGCAGCGGTAATCGACACGCGGGCGGCCACGCGAGTCTCGTCTTCCCCAAGAGTGAGCAGCTTCTTCCCGCGCCCCCCCGCAGGCTTCCAAAAACGCGATCGATGGCACCGTCGTCTTGAAGGAGTTCGCCGCGGTACCCGCTCTTCATGCGATGCGGGCTATCCGCAGGTTCGCACGCATCGACGACATGATCGAGATAGCCCGCACGGTGCTCAAGATCAATCATCTCGCGCAAGCACGTTCCGTCGGGGAACGACTTTCCCAACGCTGCGGGCAACGCCCGCAGCTCCACTGCTGGGCCCTGTATACAGTGAGCGGGAATCTCTCTGTGCTCGCCGAGCACCCACGCCACATTGGATGCGATTCTTCCTATCAATTTTTGCCGGCTCGGACCGGCCTCGGCGTCGCGCCTCCAAGTCTACAGGGCGACCCCCTTGCTATCGTAGATCGTGACACTCCCGCCATCGGCCATACGGTAGCGATACGCCTGCGCGGGCGGTGGGGTTCACACATTTCGCACATCAGGGAGGTGTTTGCTGCCGTAGCGTACTCCGCCTCTCCTTCGACTCGACACCCTCCTCTGCCTGCTCAATACGAACGGCGAAACGGTCCATGCCACAGCTGATCGACGCGAATCGGTGGACGCGGTCTGTCGCCTCCGACTCGCTTCTTCGAGCGTTCCGACCTCAGAAGCGATTTCTGCGGCCATCACCTTGACCCGTTTCTCGACAAGCGCACGACCTGGCGGCACCATACCGACTGCCCGTAGCATGCGACATATCTCACGGCTGCGACGATCTGCGGCGACTGCTTGAGGAGCTCGGCTCCAGCGAGGTCGACAACCTTTTCGTCGGTGGTGTGCTTCGTTGTGGTGTTCGGCTTCTGGTCATAATTCGCTCCGTCGCAAGCGTGATTCTCGCATCCAGAGACCAGAACCTCCGTGCATATATCGCCTTTGAGTGGTCAGAGGGACCCCCTCTAGACGATTTTCTGTAGTCTTCGCCCCGCTCAGAATCGGATCCACCTCGGCCCACAAAGTGCGGAAAATTTCGGCCAACGCGCGCGAGCACGTGCGGTGGAGGGCTGACTCTGTCCACACGAGTCAGCCGCTTCACACGAAGCACACGAAGCACACGAAGCACACGAAGCACACGAAGCACACGAAGCACACGAAGCACACGAAGCACACGAAGCACACGAAGCACACGAAGCACACGAAGCAC
>JAZGFE010000152.1:0-3771 GCA_036479215.1 Nannocystaceae bacterium
TGCCACGTAGTCACGTACCAGATTCTCGACCATGAGGGCCAACTCGTCCGTGGATGTAGGTGCTGCCATGACGATGAGGCCATTCCACATCTGATTGCCGATGACCAGCAGGGGGCTGAACGTCTACCTTCAATCACCCCCCTGAACGGTTACCTTTTTGGGGGCAAGGTCACATCAGCGATGACGCCGTCTACTGGGAGCAACTGTGCTGCGATTTGTGTCGCTCTTACAACCAGGATGAGATCGATGACGAATCTAGCGTAGAGCAAGTAGACGAGCTCTGCGAGCGCATCGAGTCCGCGTTGGCACAAGCGAAGCGTTCTCTAGGCTCGTCGTGAAGGGATGTCGTCGGCCGCCAAGTTCTCCTGCAGCGCGCGATTCTCAGTTTCCGGATGAGCGACAACGTTGCGGTGCCGTCGGTCCACGGCCACGGTGAGAGGCGAGCGAGTAGAAGTGAGGGACCTCTTCCAGAAGACGTCAGGGGAGCAGGCCAAGAACACGCCATCGCGCCGGTGCAACGCGAACTGGCGGCATCCAGATCAATCTGGCCGATGCCTGCTCGGCGCTCATTGCGCCGAGCAGGTCCGCGATCCGGTGGGTCTGAGCGCTCCTCTTCGAACGAGCTGAGGCTCCATGGCTGACTCTGGTTTTCTGCTCGCTCCACCGGTCGGAGAAGAACGATCTCAGTTGAACCTGGCAAAGCGCCCGACCTCATCACGCGTGACCGTTGCACAAAACTAAACCATAGGTTAAGTTTTGTGTGTGGATGGTTCAGCTAGCAGACCGGACTGGGACCGTCTGTTTGAGACGGCCAGTGCTCAGGAAGGCTACTTCACCACGCGCCAAGCAGCGGATGCTGGCTACTCGTCGCAGCTGCTGATGAAGTACATGCGGGCCGGACGCGTAGCGCGAATGCGGCGAGGCATCTACCGACTCGTCCATTTCCCCGCAGGTGAGCACGAGGAGCTGGTCACCGTCTGGCTCTGGTCGGAGCGAGCTGGAGTTGCGTCTCACCAAACAGCGCTAGCCCTACACGACCTCTCGGACGCGCTTCCGGCCCACGTGCATCTGACGCTGCCCCGCGAGTGGCAGCGTCGGCGGTTTCGGGTGCCCGCGGGTGTTGTGCTTCACCACGCGGACGTGCCTGCGGATGATCGCGCCTGGTTCGGCGCGGTACCGACCACCAACCCTCGTCGCTCGCTGAACGACTGCGCCCGCGCGGGCATGTCTCCCGAACTGCTCCGCCAAGCCGCACAGCAGGCCCTTCGCCGTGGTCTCACCACCAAAGACGAGCTGGGCGACGTCGAAGAGGCGCTCAGGCCTTTCGGAGGCCTCACCGCATGACGATTCGAACCTACACCTCGCCGGAGGCCTTCAAGCAGGCGCTCGAGCAACGTCTCCGCACCACGGCGAAGACCGGAGCGGCGTTCGTACGTAAGCGGCAGCTCCTCGTGTTCGATCGTTTGCTTGCCCGGATCGTGGCCGTGTTCGGCGACGCCGTAACGCTCAAGGGCGGTCTGCTACTCGAGCTTCGGATCGAACGCGCCAGAACGACGAAGGACATCGACCTGCGCATGACGGGCCGCCCGAACGATATTCTGGCGCAGCTGCAGAAGGCCGCCCGTCACGAAGTTGGTGACTTGATGACCTTCGAAGTCGGCCCCGATGATGCTCACCCCGAGATCCAAAACGACGGCATGCAATACGACGGGCTGCGCTTCCGTGCCGAGTGCAAGCTTGCAGGAAAACGATATGGACAGCCCTTCGGAGTTGACATCGTTTTTGGCGGCCCGATCCTCGGCGAGCCGGAGGTCGTGGCGGCAAAGGACATCCTCGCCTTCGCAGGCATCGCGCCGCCGACGTTGCGCCTCTACCCGATAGAGACGCACATCGCAGAAAAACTCCACGCATACACGATGCCGCGAACACGCCCGAACTCTCGCGTGAAAGACCTGCCCGACATCGCGCTGCTGGCCACGGCGCAAGCTATCAGAGCGACGCGTCTGAGCGACGCACTCAAGCAGACCTTCGCGTTCCGCAACACCCACTCGCTTCCCGCGACCTTTCCAGAGCCACCGTCCACCTGGGCGATGCCCTACATCGCGATGGCGCGTGAAGATCAGCTCGCCTGGCCCACCCTCGACGAGGTTGTGAACGCTGCGAAGGCGTTCCTCGATCCGGTACTTGCCGGGAACCTGAACGTCACGTGGGACCGCGAGACTTGGCTGTGGGGATCACCCTGAGTTCGATCGAACCAGGTCGAAGAAGTGTGGGTAGCAACGGCCTCCCACATGCCGGAAGACCGGCCGGCTGGCACGGAACTTGGGCAGTCCCGTCATCGGAGCACAACCGCCGAGCGCCTTCCTGGTAGCGTCTCGGCCCGGAGGTCTAGCCGCCGCTGGCACCGATTCGGAGGCTTCGCTCGGCCCGCGTGCTTAACTGGCATGAACGGTGTCGTAGAACGCGCAGTGGTGTAGAGTACGCGAATTGGGAGGTGGGACTTGTGCGACGACGCGCAGGTCTGGAAAGAGGAGGCGCGAGCACGCCAAGAGCGATAGGCAATGCGCCACCAAGGTAGCGTTTGGGGTTTTCTCGCCGTCACCGAGGGACAGAACAAAAACAGCGGCGACACGCTGGGCGGGGTTTCTCGCGGCGTGTTCGCGTCTCGACCTTGTCGCCGCGTACAGCGTGGCTAGGAAGGGGAGAACAGCTCAAGCTGATCATTTGCTTCACATCGCTCCACTGATGGTGGGGGTGGCCCGCGCGTGCCGCATCCGCTTTCGCGCACGCGCGGCTTGGAACACGTTCCGGCGTCATCGAGGTTTCGCCCGACCTCAGCAGCGTCGCGTCCGGTCTGTCCGGCAGCTTCGCGTGCATCGCGGGCCTGCATCTCCCTGCGCTGTTCAAGCAACACCGCGATGCGAGCGGGGTCGACGACGGCCTCGATGACTTTCAGCGGCCCTTCGCACTGCGGGCACCTCGTGAGGTCGACGGAGAAGACGCGGACGAGGAGCCGACGCCAGGCTATCCGTTTCGGTGTCGGTGGCAGCTCGGAGTGGATTGCAGGGCGGTGAAAGCCAGCCTTCGGGTCGAACAAGGCGAGGTGCTCGATGTCGAGTTCGGCGTGAGGGGCGCTCTCGATGATGCGTGGGCGCAAATGGTGCCGCGCAGCGACTTGTCCCCCCGATAACGAATCACGTTGAAACGGGGAGGGGGCACCAGTGCTGCAAGTCGTGCAATCAGCTGACGGGGGGAGATTTCGGTCGAGGTTTTGCCGTAGCTCGTGGCTTGTTTGAACTCGATGCGTACGTTACCCGTGCCGGTGCGAGAGATAGACGCGAGTGCGACGGGTGGGCGGAGCGTGTACTTGACTTGGCGAGCGAGTCGTGGACCGTCGCGTCCGTCGAAGCCAGCTGCAACCTGCAGGGCGACGTGCTCTCCGGAGACGAGCACCCCTTGGAGACAAGCGCTCACCCATGCAGGACGGGCAGAAGCCGCGTGAGTAACCGTTCAGCCCCAATATTCTCGATGCGAACCACCCATATTTTCGGTTCGCGAACTACGCGTTTTGAAAAAAAAAGGGGATCGACTTCGTTGCCGTATCGTGATCTAACGATCGCGTGACGCTGTTGGACGCACTCGCTCAGCTGAAGGAGAAAGATGCCCAGCTCAAAGAACGAATCTTCGAATTACTCCAGCGGGTTTGTGAAAACGACGCGCTGAAGACCGAACGATCGGCCCAAAAGATGTTGATCGAGAAGCTGAGCGAAC